>NZ_CP162006.1:1274306-1592883 GCF_040822085.1 Rhodoferax sp. WC2427
CCCGCCACGCCGCCGCCCGCAATCAGCACGTCGGTGCGGCGGGTGGTGTTGGGCGCGGGCCAGGCGCGCGCCTCTCGCAGCAGGTGGCCGCGTGCATGGTGGATGCCGGTGAAGCCGCCGGTGATATCTTGGGTGGGCGCGCAGCCCAGCAAGGGCAGGGCGGTGGTGGCAAGGAAGTGGCGGCGGTGCATGGAAGGGGTAGGGCTGCGGCGGCCAGTATAGGCAGCGCCCGCCCGGAACTATCTTCCCCCGCCGCACTCCCACCGCGCCATGACCCGCCGCCACCTCTTCCAAACCGCCCTGGCCCTGATCGCCGCCCACCCGCTGGCCAAAGCGGCCGCCGCAGCTGCCCAGCCGCCCGCGCGCGGCAAGATGCCGGTGCTGTTCATCGGCCACGGCTCGCCCATGAATGCGCTGCGCGACACGCCTTTCACCCGGCACCTGGCCCAGCTGGGGCGCGAGCTGCCGCGGCCCCGGGCGATTCTGGTGGTGTCGGCGCACTGGGCGGCCGAGCAGCCGATGCTCAGTGCCACCGCCCAGCCCGAGACGATTTACGACTTTGGCGGCTTTCCCCAGGCGCTCTACCAGGTACGCTACCCCAGCCCCGGCCAGCCCGCGCTGGCCCGGCAGCTCGCCCGCAGCCTGCCGAATGCCGCGGTAGACGGCCAGCGCGGCCTGGACCACGGCGCCTGGACGGTGCTGCACCACCTCTACCCCCAGGCCGATATTCCCGTGCTCCAGCTGGCCATGCCCACCCGCATCCGCATGGACGGGCACGTGGCCCTGGCCACCGGGCTGCGCGCACTGCGCAACGAGGGCGTGCTGGTGCTGGCCAGCGGCAATATCGTGCACAACCTGCGCCTGGCCACCGACGCACCCGACACCCCGGTGTACGACTGGGCGCAAACATTCGACGGCATGGCCGCTGCGGCCTTGCTGCAGCGCGACATGCCCATCCTGCTGGCGCAAGACAAGGCCCAACACCCGCTGTGGCGCATGGCCCACCCCAGCATCGAACACTATCTGCCCTTGCTCTACGCCCTGGGAGCCAGCACCGAGGCCGACAAGATCAGCTTCCCGTTCCAGGGCTTTGAAGAGGCCACGCTGTCGATGCGCTCGGTGCGGTTCGGGTAGCGTTTGGATCGATACAGCGGGTGTCGGTAGTCAACCCCGCACGGCACCCCATGCTGGACGTTCCTGTGGTGGTGCCCACAACCAAGTGTGCGTCAGGGTACCGGAGTTGGGCGGCTGGGTACGTTGGTGGCACTTGTCTGCTACCGCATACGCGCTGCTAGTAGCGCGTCTAACGGGTCGCAGAGCTTTTCGACAACATATGAAAACTCTGTAACTCCCGATGCGAATAGGTGAAAAACAGTGGGTTTCTCCATCACAAAAAGCTGCATTTATCAAAAAATCAACAATATTTTGTATGCAAAATATTGTTGATAATTGTGCTGAAGGTGGTGTTGTTTTTTATTGGCATAAGCTAACATCAAATTGCATTGAATTCAAAAATTATTTACTTTCTTATTGCATACAATTTTTGAAGACTTTAATTAAGAACACCAATTTGAGAAATCTATGAATCAGCCTGATCCCTCTTTGATAAATCTGAATGTGGGCAAAAGTCGGTCAATGTCGATCGCTTTGTGCTCGGTATTTCTGGCCGCTTGTGGAGGTGGGAGTGGAGGGCCTTCGGAACCAAGCGCTGCTTCCAGTACTACTACCGTCGCAGAAGTGAGTCCCAGCCCAGCAGCAAGTCCTGCTGCAGAACCAGCGCCAAGTCCCGGACCAAGCACAACCCCTGATGCTGCACCTAGTCCGAGTCCAAGCCCGGCCCCTAGTTCAACACCCAGTCCCGCGCCCGCTCCCAGCCCGGCGTCGAGCCCTGCGCCTTCTCCCGTTCCTAGCCCGGCACCGGCACCGGTTCCTACCCCGGCACCGGCTCCTACCCCAACTCCCAGCCCAGTACCCAGCCCAGCTCCCAGTCCAGCACCATCAGCTTACACACCAGTAAAGGACTTGACGGGAGCGGCTTTGCCTGGCTTGGTGTTGATTGCCAATGGTGCTCCTTACACGTCACGATCAAGTGCGGGTTACTTAAGACCTGCGGCGGCAAGTTGGTTCAATCCGGTCGTCGCTGTAAATGGATTTGGCGGTACACAAGCGCACCAACAAGGCTTTTCTATCTCCGGTGCCACCGACCCGGTAAACGGAAACTCTTTCAGCGAGGGTTTGGATTTGATCGACGCGAAAAAATCAACGACGGCGCTAGCGTCCATTCCTGTGACGCGCCACTACAGTGATCGCGCTGTGATTGAAAATGGCGGCTTGATAAAGTCTTGGTGGGTGGTTGACCATGACCTATCATCTTTTGGTATCGGGTACAGCGCTTTCGCACTGTGGTCCTATGTAGGTGATGAGCATCAAGGTTATTTTTCTGGAAGACCTACCTACTGGGGCGCATACGTTTATGGGAGTCCAACAGTGCCAAGCGAACTGCCGAACAGTGGTATCAAGCAATACACAGGCTTGGCTGGAATGCACTACCTGTTCCCTGATTATGATCGCGTCAATACAGACTATGGCAGCGTAGCGATCAGCTTTGACACAAGCAGCCAAACTGCTGCCGTCAGTGTGAATTTGGCGGGTACTTTCAATCTTGTCCATTTCCAGCCAGTCGGTGGAGTGCCGTCTTACTCTGAATACAACTTGCAAGCGCAGGCTTCTGGTCCCATCACTACTCTGGCGTGCATCGCCAGCGTGAACATGGCGGCTGGAACTTTCAGTTGTATGTTGGGTAATTCCAATACGGAAGTAAGCGGTCGTTTTTATGGTCCAGGTGGTCGGGAAATCAGTGGCGTTGCGCGTAGCTATGTGGGTTCCGGACCCTCGACCAATTGGGGCATCATCGGCGGCTTTACCGCGAAGGCTAATTAGCCCGCCGCCAGCATGTCCTTCTGCACCCGCTCCAGGTGCTGCCGCACGTAAAACCCTGCCGCCTCGGCGTTGCCGGTGGCGATGGCTTCGTAGATCAGGCGGTGCTCGTACACGTAGAGCCGGGCACGGGCCGGGTCGTGGATGCCGTGGTCGCGCAGCTGGCGCCACAGGGGCTCGTCCACCGCTGCGGCGACCACCTGGGCGATGGCCACCATCACCGGGTTGCCGCTCATCTGGGCGATGCGTTGGTGGAACTGGCGGTCGGCCTCGTTCCAGGCGCGGCGCTGGGCGGGGTCGGTCAGGTCGCTGGTGTGTTCCATGCGGTCCAGCAGGCGCTCGATGTCCGGGTCGCGGCCACCCACGGCGGCGGCAAACTGGGCCACCAGGGGCTCGATGGCCAGCCGTGCGGCCAGGGTGGACAAGGGACTGGTATCGGGCGCGGGCGGGGCGCTGGCCGCGCTGCGCATCACCTCGAGGGCGGCGTCGCGCACAAAAGAGCCCGCGTTGGGCCGGGTCTGCACCACGCCCTGGTTGACCAGCGCGCCCATGGCCTCGCGCACCGTGGCGCGGCCCACGCCCAGGGTGGTGGCCAGGTCGCGCTCGGCGGGCAGGCGCGCGCCGGGTGGGTAGCTGCCGTCCTGGATGGATTTTTTCAAACGGTCGGCCACCAGTTCGTACAGTTGCGGCACGCGCAGGGGCGAGGGGGCGGCATCGGCGGGCAGAGGGGATTTCATAAAGTGGCACTATTTTAAAACCAGTTTGGTTAGAATGAAACCACATTCCTTCTACCCTGGAAACCGCCATGTTGAACCTTGTCCGTACCGTCCAGACCGTGGACGCGCATACCGGCGGCGAGCCGCTGCGCATCCTGACCTCGGGCCTGCCTGCCGTGCCCGGCACCGGCATTCTGGAAAAGCGTGCCTGGCTCAAAGCCCACCGCGACGACCTGCGCCAGTTTTTGATGAACGAGCCGCGCGGCCATGCCGACATGTACGGCGCCTACCTGCTGCCGCCCACCACGCCGGGCGCGGACTTTGGCGTGATCTTCATCCACAACGAGGGCTACAGCGACATGTGTGGCCACGGCATCATCGCCCTGGGCAAGGTGCTGGTGGAACTGGGCTATGTGCAGCGCACCAGCCCGCTGACGCGCATCGGCTTTGACGCACCGGCGGGCTTCATCGAGGCCTTTGTGGAGTGGGACGGCCAGCGTGCGGGCAAGGTGACGTTCAAGAACGTACCGGCCTTCATCTACCGGCGCGACCTGGAGGTGGACACGCCCAGCTTTGGCCGGGTGCGTGGCGACATCGTGTTTGGCGGGGCGTTCTACTACTACCTCAACGCCGAGCAGGCGGGTTTGACGGTGAAGCCGGAACTGGTCCGTCAACTGATCCAGTTGGGCGCAGAAACCAAGGCCGCGGTTATCGCCCAGGTGAAGATCCAGCACCCGCTGGAGCCGGGGCTGGACCAGCTCTACGGCAGCATCATCGACAGCGCGCCCAACTGTGCCGGGGTGGACCAGTCCAACGTCTGCGTGTTTGCCGACCGCGAGGTCGACCGCTCGCCCACCGGCACCGGTACCTCGGGCCGGGCGGCGCAACTGTTTCTGCGTGGCCAATTGCCGCTGGGGCACACCTATGTGAACGGCAGCATCGTGGGCAGCGCATTCGAGGTCAAGGTGACGCAGGCGGTGAAGGTGGGCGAGTTTGACGGCGCGCTTACCGAGGTCACCGGCAGCGCCCACATCATGGGCCACCACCAGTGGGTGCTGGAAGAGCTGGACCCGTTTCCCACCGGTTTCTTTTTACGCTGAGAGCTGCCATGCAAATTTTGAACGCCGAACAGACCGCCCGGGCCTTGCCCTATGCCCAGCTGGTGCCCGCCGTGGCCCGGGCTGCACAGGAGCTGGCGCAGCAGCAGATCAACGCCCCCGAGCGCCTGGTGGTACCCATGGCCGAGGGCGGTGTACTGCTGGCCATGCCCGCCGTGGCGCAGGACCTGAGCGTCACCAAGCTGGTCACCGTGCACCCGGGCAATGCCGCCCACGGCCTGCCGGTGATCCAGGGCGAGGTGGTGGTGATGGACAGCGCCACCGGCCGCCGCCTGGCCCTGCTGGACGGCCCTACCGTCACCGCCCGCCGCACGGCTGCCGTTACGCTGCTGGGCATCCAGACACTGGCCGTGCACAAGCCCGCGACGGCCCTGCTGATCGGCACCGGAGCCCAGGCTGCCGCCCATGCGGATGCGCTGGTGGAGCACCTGGGAATCGCCCAGTTCTGGGTGGCGGGCCGCAGCCTGGCATCCGCCCAGGCCTTTTGCACAGCGTTACAGAAGCGGCACCCGCAGGTCCAGGCGGTGGCGGTGGACGATCTGGAACACGCCTTGCCCCCCACCGACCTGGTGCTGGCCCTGACCACCTCGCGCACGCCGGTGATTCCCGCCCACATCGCCGACCACACCCTGGCCATCGGCGTGGGGGCTTTCAAACCCGACATGGCGGAATTTCCCCCGGCGCTGCTGCACAGCCGCCAGATCGTGGTGGACGACCTGGGTGGGGCGCAACACGAAGCGGGTGACCTGCTGCAAGCGGGCGTGGACTGGAGCCAGGTGCGCAGCCTGGCATCGGTGTTGGCCTCTCCCTTGCCTCCCTCCAAACTCGCCCCGGTGTTCAAAACCGTGGGCCAGGCGGCGTGGGATTTGGCGGCGGCGCGGGTGGCCATTACCGCCCTCTAACGGGCTGCGACGCGCCCCCATTCCGCCTCGTACGTCGTCACCAGTACCTGGTTCGACAGGCGGTTCACCTCGGTCGGCACGCGGGCCATGTCCAGCGGGAAGTCGAACAGCGCGGGCAGGCTGTGCGGGCTCAAGAAGCGCAGACCCTCGGGCAGCGTGGTGGGCATGCGGTAGGAGCGGCGGCTGGCAATGATGTAACCCCATTCGCCAAAGCTGGGTACGTGGGCGTGGTAGGGCGTGGCGGTCAGGCCCACGGACTCGATAGTGGTGGCCACGGTCCAGAAGCTGCGGCGGGCCACCAGGGGCGAGGTGGTCTGGATGACGGCGTAGCCGCTGGCGGCCAGGCGCTGGTCCAGCAGGCTGTAGAACGAGTTGGTATAGAGCTTGCCGATGGCGAAGTTGGTCGGGTCGGGGAAGTCCACGATGACCACGTCGAAGGTCTCGGTGGTGGTTTGCAGCCAGTTGAATGCATCGGTGTTGACGATGTGCACCTTGGGGGACAGCAGCGCGCCGCCGTTGAGCTGCACCAGCGCAGGCTGGGTTTGGAACAAATGGGTCATGGCCGGGTCCAGCTCGACCAGGGTGATGCTCTCCACGCCGGGGTATTTCAAGATTTCACGCACCGCCATGCCGTCGCCGCCGCCCAGTACAGCTACCTTTTTGGGCGCGCCCTGGGCGGACATCACCGGGTGCACCAGGGCCTCGTGGTAGCGGTATTCGTCGCGCTGGGCAAACTGCAGGTTGCCGTTCAAAAACAGCCGGTAGCCCGCTTTGCCCTCGCCCGCGCCGTGCGTGACCACGATGCGCTGGTAGGGCGTGGTGGTGGCGATCACCACGCGGTCCTGGTAGAGCTTGTCTTCGGCCCAGGTGGTGATAAAGTCGGCGGCGGCCATGGCGGCTGCCAGGGCGGCCAGTGTCAAGCCGCAGGCCAGAGCATGGGCTTTGAACTGGCGCAAATCGTGCCGAAACAGCCACAGCGCCCACAGCGCCACGGCAGCGTTCATCAGGCCAAACAGCAACCCGGTGCGGATCAGGCCCAGGTGCGGCACCAGCAGCAGCGGAAACGCCAGCGACACCGCCAGCGCGCCCAGGTAGTCGAAAGTCAGCACCTGCGACACCAGATCCTTCAGGGCCACATTGCGCTGCAGGATGCGCATCACCAGCGGAATCTCCAGCCCCACCAGCGTGCCCACCAGCAACACCAGGCTGTACAGCAGCGGGCGGAAAGCGCCGGGCAAATAGGCGTTTGCTATAAAAAGAAGAGCTGGCAGCGCCCCTCCGATGAGCGCAACCAGCAGTTCTATGCGCAAAAAATGCGCGGGCAACTGGCGCTCGAAAAAGCGCGACAAATACGAGCCCACGCCCATGGCAAACAAATACGTGCCGATGACGGTGGAAAACTGCAGCACCGAGTCGCCCAGCAGGTAGGAGGCCAGCGCGCCCGCCGCCAGCTCGTACACCAGCCCGCAAGCCGAGACGATGAACACCGAGGCCAGCAGCGCCACCTCGACCGGGCGCGGCCCGGCGTTCTCAGCCCGCATCAGTGGATAGCTGCCGCCACGATGATGCAGATGCCCAGCGACATGGCGGCCACCACCAGGGCCAGCGCCAGGTTCTGCTTTTCAATGATTTCTTCCCACAGCTTGTAGGGCGTGAGCTTGTCCATCACCACAAAGCACAGCCCAAAAATCGCTACGCCCACCAGCGCGTACACGACGGAGCCCAAAACCACTTCGGGCCGTAGCCATTCGATAACCATGTTGATCTCCTTGAAAGTTATTTGTGTCCGCCACCGCTGGAGAACCCGCCGTACGAGCCTCCCGAGGTGCGGCCGCTGGATGCACCGGAACTGCAGTTTTCGACGTTCGGGTCGCAGTTGCTGCGCGAACTGAACACCACGACCAACAGCACCACGACCATGAGGATCCACACCACCGTTTTTGGCGACATGCCGGCAAGGCCCAGGCCCAAGGGGCTGGCGTCGCTGCGTTGGAGCAGGTCTTTCTTGCCCTCCAGCTTGAAAGCCGTGGCTACCAGGCTGCTGTCGACGGTGCTGCCCACCGACCAGGTGACTTCCTGCGCCGACTGCTCCATGGACAGCAGGCTTTTGCCGCTGGCGAAGTCGCGGTTGCTGGTTTTCTGGCCGCGCTGCACCTGCCAGTAGAACTCGCCCAGCACGTAGCTGGTCTCGGCGTTGTAGGTGTCCTTGAGCTGGTAGCGGCTGCCCAGGTAGGTGGCGCTTTGGCCGTTACCGGCCATCTGGGGCGCGCCGGTGGCGGGCTTCACCAGGCTCCAGCCCTCGGTGCTGTCCACCAGAAACAAAAACCCGCGCTTGGCGTTGAAGAGCAAATACTCCTCCCAGCCAAACTGCTCGTCATCGCCCGGCGCGGTGCCCATGCGGTGCTGAAAGCCCACCACCTGCCAGTCCACGCCCTGCAGCTTGCCCTGGCTGCCCAGCGGGATCAGCGGCTGCACCGGTTCGTCCTGCGCGGCGTGGCGCAGCTCGCCACCGATGCCGCCGGTCAGGTCGATCAGGCTGTGGCACGACCCGCAGGTGATGCTCTTGCTGCTGGCCAGCTTGACGGACACGGGCGCGCCGCAGCTGGGGCAGTCGAACTGGCGGCCCTTCTCGTCTTTGACGGATTCGCTACGCAGGCCGACCAGCTGCAGGTCTTCCAGCCGCACCGCCGTGCCGATGGACAGGCTGGGGGGCTGCGTGCCGTAGTCCACGCTGAGGACCTCGCCTTCGGCGCTGCGCAGCTCGACCATCGCAAAGGGTTCGCCCAGTGCAGGCAGGTGCGGCAGTTCGCCCTGGGCCGCCATCAGCGAGACGGTCTGGTTGGAGGCCACGCTGAAGGTTTTGCCGTTGATGGCCGTGGTGGCCCCCACGAGGAACTGCTCGGCGGCCGGGATCTCGCGCTGGGCCAGCAGCGGCGTGGTGAAGACGTAGGCGCCGTTGTCTTCGCCCAAGAAGGCGCTGGTGCCATCGGCGCGCACGGCGTGCCATTCGGTCCAGGTGCCCTCGGCGTACTTGTACTGCAGGCGGCCGACCAGGGTGAAGGCCAGGTTGTTCCAGGTGCCGCTGGCCTGCAGCTGCAGGGGGCTGTGGTCGTCGAACAGCTCGGCCATCTTGCCGATGCGGGCCAGGGTCTCGCCGTTGCGCACCACCGTGCTCTGGCAGTAGGCGCAGACGGCGTGGCTGGACTGCGCGCTCAGGAAGTCGACCGGCGCGCCACAGCCAGGGCAGGGCGCGCGGTAGGCGCGTTGGGGGGACGGGGTCGCCACAGAGATCGAAAGGCGAAAGGCTTAAACCAGCTTTTTCAGCAGTTCCGTCTTCTTGGCATCAAACTCTTCCTGCGTCAGGATGCCCTTGGTCTTGAGCTCGCCCAGCTTCTCCAGCGTGGCCATGACTTCGCCGGGTTGCATGCCCACGGGGGCTGCGGGGGCCGCAGGGGCGGCGCTGCCCTGCAAACCGGCCTGCAGGTTCTGCGCCAGCACCTGGCCCAGGGCCACGCCCGCGCCCAGGCCCATGGCATCGCCCGCCACGCCGCCACCGCCACCCGCGCCTTCGGCAAATTTGGGGATGGCCTGCGCCGTCTGGTACTGCATGAACTTGCCCATGTCGTTGCCCACCATGCCCATGCCGATTTTCTGGTCCAGCACTTTTTGCAGGTCTTCGGGCAGTGACAGGTTTTGCACCGTCATGCCGTCCAGGTGCAGGCCGATCTTGGCGAATTCGGGCACCAGCTGGATGGTCAGCGCCTGGGCAAACGCGTGCTGGTTGGCCGCCAGGTCCAGAAACGGGACGCCGCTGCTGGCAATGGCGGTGCTGATGTTTTGCAGCACCAGACCGCGCAGCTGGCCGTCCAGATCGGCCACGCCGTACGCGTCGCGGGTGCCGGAGATTTCGGTGTGGAACAGGGCCGGGTCGGCCACGCGGAAGCTGTAGTTGCCAAAGGCGCGCAGGCGCACCGCACCAAAGTCCTTGTCGCGGATGGTGATGGGCTGGGGCGTGCCCCATTTCTGGTCGATCTGCTGGCGGGTGCTGAAGAAGTACACGTCGCTTTTAAAAGGCGACTCGAACAGCTTGTCCCAGTTCTTCAGGTAGGTCAGGACCGGCAGGGTCTGGGTGGTCAGCTTGTAGGTGCCGGGGCCAAACACGTCGGCCACCTGGCCTTCGTTGATGAAAATCGCCACCTGCGAGGCCCGTACCGTGAGGGAGGCCCCGTTCTGGATTTCCATGTCGGCCATCGGGAAGCGCCAGGCCAAGGTGCCGTCGCTGTCCTCCGTCCACTGGATGATGTCTATGAACTGTTTGCGGATGAAGTCCATCAAGGCCATGGTGCGCTCCTGTTGCTAACTGGGTCAGGCATGGTATCCGACGCGGCAGGCCACCGTGTGTGCAGTTTGGTGTGTTGGAAAAGACTCCTTATTTCATAGCTGCTTGTGCTTATTCCATCGGCGCGGGGTGCTGATTTGGCTTGGATTTCTTATTTGCCCAGAAACGCCAGCAGGTCGTGCGTCAGCCGCTCTTTGTGGGTGGCAAACAGGCCGTGCGGTGCGTCTTCGTATTCCAGCAGGGTGGAGGTGCCGATTTCTTGCGCCGTGGGCCGGGCCGAGCTGGCGATGGGCACGGTGCGGTCTTCGGTGCCGTGGATGATCAGCGTGGGCACCTTGAAGGCGGGCAGGTCGGGGCGGAAGTCGGTGCTGCTGAAGGATTCCAGGCATTCCAGCGTGGCGCGCAGGCTGGCCTGCATGGCGGTGTTGCGGGCCCAGGCCAGCAGCTCGTCGCTGACCGGTTGGCTGAGGATGCCCACGCCAAAGAAGTCGTTGAAGAAGTCGGTGTAAAAGCCCGCCCGGTCTTCGCGCAGCGCCTCGGCGATGGAGGCAAACCCGGCCTGCGGTGCGCCCTCGGGGTTGTCGGGCGTTTGCAGGCGAAACGGCAGCACGGACGACACCAGCGCGGTTTGCACCACGCCCTGGCCGCCGTGGCGCGACATGTAGCGCGCCACCTCACCGCCGCCCATCGAGAAGCCCACCAGCGTGGTGTTGGCCGCGCCCGCGTAGCGGACCACCGCCGCCAGGTCGTCGGCCAGGGTGTCGTAGTCGTAGCCGCTCCAGGGCTGGCCCGACCGGCCAAAGCCGCGCCGGTCGTAGGTGATGGCGCGGTAGCCCGCCTCGGCGATTTCCATGGCCTGGTCGTCCCAGCTGTCGGCCGACAGCGGCCAGCCGTGCAGCAGGATGACCGGGCGGCCCGTGCCCCAGTCCTTGACGTACAGCGGGGTGTTGTCCTGGGTGGTGACGGTGGGCATGGTGCACTCCTGAGGGTTAGGTACAAAATCGGACTCTGGCGCTTATTCCGTAAGCACAAGAAGCTATCAAAACTGTAGTTTCATGCGGGGACGGTGGAGAGTCCGTTGCGGTCCCAGTGGCGGTGCTGGGCAATGGCCTGGAGGAAATCCGGGGCGAAGGTCGCGGGCAATTCTCCAGCCGGTGCCAGCACCACACCGGGCTGCGGCTGGGTCACGCCGGGCTCGGTAGGCATGGTAATCCCCAGACTGGCCAGCAGCCCTGCGCCTGAGCCCGAGGCAGCGATGGGTTTGCAGTGCTTGTAGGCCTCCAGCACAAAGTGCACCGCGTCGCCATCGGCCATCAGCGCGGCGGCGTGCACGCCCAGGCAGGGCAGGTACACGGCGTCGAACACCACCGACGGTGTGGTCACCAGCGTGCAGTCCACCGCCAGGTAGCCACCGTCGGCCACCTCCACCTTGCCCAGCGCGGCGGCAATGATCTTGCTGCTGGCACCGGCCTCACTCAGGGCTTGCTGTACGGCGGCCACCGCGGTGGCGTCGACCCCGTTGCACACCAGGATGGCGACCTGGCGGGTGGCCACGCTGCCGGGGCCGGTGGGCGCCATGCTCAACGCGGGCGAGGGCACCACGTCCACCGGGTGCGGGGCCTGCCGAAAGCCGGGCCATTGCGTGGCGGCCTGCGCATCGGGCGCACCGATGCCCAGCGGCGCGGCCACGCGGGTGGCCAGCTCGGCATCCACATGGGCCAGGTTGTCCACCATGCGCTGGCGGATGGCGGGCGTGCCCAGCTTGGACAGTTCGAACTGGAAGGCGGCCACCAGGTGGTCTTGCTCGACCGGGCTCTGGCTGATCCAGAACATGCGGGCCTGCGAGAAGTGGTCGTCAAAGCTGGGGCTGCGCTGGCGGATTTTGGGCGAATCCAGCATCTCTGGCACGCTGGTGAAGCCCTTGCCGGGGCCTTGCCGGCCATCGGCCCGCACTTCCACGCCCGCGGCCAGGGTGCTGGGCTCGTAGGCCACCCGCCCGCTCGTTACCTGCTGGCGGTGGATGCCGTCGCGCTGGAAGTTGTGGATGGGGCACTTGGGCTGGTTGATGGGCAGCTCGTGGAAGTTGGCCCCGCCCAGGCGCGACAGCTGGGTGTCGGTGTACGAAAATAGCCGCCCCTGCAGCAGCGGGTCGTTCGAGAAATCGATGCCCGGCACCAGGTGGCCGGGGTGGAAGGCCACCTGCTCGGTCTCGGCGAAGTAGTTGTCGGGGTTGCGGTTGAGCACCATGCGGCCAATGCGGCGCACCGGCACCAGCTCTTCGGGCAGCAGCTTGGTGGGGTCGAGCAGGTCGAAGCTGAAACGGAATTCGTCTTCCTCGGGCACCACCTGCACACCCAGCTCCCACTCGGGAAAATGCCCGGCCGCTATGGCTTCCCAGAGGTCGCGGCGGTGGAAATCGGCATCCTTGCCAGCCAGTTTTTGCGCCTCGTCCCAGGCCAGGGCGTGCACGCCCAGCGTAGGTTTCCAGTGGAACTTCACAAAGCTCACCAGTCCTGCGGCGTTGACCCACTTGAAGGTGTGCACGCCAAAGCCTTCCATCATGCGCAGGCTGCGCGGAATGGCGCGGTCGGACATCACCCACATCAGCATGTGGGTGGACTCGGGCATCAGCGTCACAAAGTCCCAGAAGGTGTCGTGCGCGCTGGCAGCCTGGGGAATCTCGTTGTGTGGCTCGGGTTTGACGGCGTGGATGAGGTCGGGGAACTTGATGGCGTCCTGGATGAAGAACACCGGCACGTTGTTGCCCACCAGGTCGTAGTTGCCCTCGGCGGTGTAGAACTTCACGGCAAAGCCCCGCACATCGCGCGCCGTATCGGCCGAGCCGCGCGAACCGGCCACGGTGGAGAAGCGGGCGAACACCGGGGTCTGCTCGCCGGGGTTGCACAAAAAGCCCGCCTTGGTGAGTGTGGACATGTCTTCATACACCTCGAAGAAGCCGTGCGCACCCGCGCCCCGGGCATGCACCGCGCGCTCCGGAATGCGCTCGTGGTCGAAGTGGGTGATCTTCTCGCGCAGGATGAAGTCCTCCAGCAGCGTGGGGCCACGGGCACCGGCTTTGAGCGCGTTGTGGTTGTCGGGGAAGGCCAGGCCCTGGTTGGTGGTCAGCGCCTCGGCGTGGGCCTGGGTGGGGGCGGGCAGCACCGGAGCGGTGGTGGCCACCTTGCCGGGTGGCGGCGCGCCTTCGGCGGTGAAGTCGGCCTGGTCTTGGGCGAGTTGTTGGTGGGCAGTGGAGGTCATGCGGAATCCTTGGGTGGGGGCTTACTTCTTCAGCTTTTGGTAGGCTCGATGGGCTTCGGGACCACGGTCGGTGTCCTGCTGGCCCTGGGTCACATCGCGGTAGGCCTGCTGCACCGTTTTGCTGGGGATGCCGTCGGTCATGCCGACCGACTGGTCCTGCTCGTGCGGCAGCTTGGGCGTGGCCGAGCTGAGGATGTTGGGCCTGCGCCGGGCCGGGACCGCGGTGTTGACCGAGCGGACGGCGGGAATGGTTCGTTTGGGCATGGTGGAGTGCCTCGCGGAGGTTGCAGTGCCATTACCTTAGGCCGCACCGCGCGGCCCGTCCGTGCGGTAGGGCACATAGGGAAAATGTCAGACAAATTGGCATCCAGCGCCCATCTGATAGGCGTGGGTAGCTATTTATTCAGGAGCAAATGTTGCGTGGCATTTTTGCGCGTTTACGTGTGCCAGCGCACAGACTGCGCCCGGTGCGGGCGATTACCTTGGGGCCTCGTTCCCCTGTTTCCATGGAGATGCCATGCAGCCTGTTTCTATGCCTTCGCCGGTGTCGTTCGCACCGTATTTCACGGTCTTTGGCGGTGCTGCGCCGGTGTCACCGGGGGTAGACCACCAGTTCATCGCCTTGCTCGACAGCTTCCGGCCCAGCGGCGGGCTGGCACGGACCCATGAGGTACTGGAGCTGTTCATGCGCCGCGGTGGGCCGGACCTGGCCACCGTGGCGCGCTGGATGGCGCGGCGCGAGGTGCTGTGCCTGGACTGGCATGCGCAGGGCTGGATGCCGGTGTTCCAGTTCGATATGGTGGAGATGGCACCGCTGCCGCAACTGGCACCGGTGCTGGCAGAGCTCAATCCGGTCTACACCCCTTGGGAGATGGCCGCGTGGTTTGCCCAGCCCAACCTTTGGCTGGGCGGCGAGCGCCCCGCCGAGGTGCTGGTGTCCAACCCTGCAGGCGTGCTTGACGCGGCCCGGGCCGACCGGTTCGTGGCACTGGGCTGAGCCCCGGCGCAGGCTGTAGGAGAGCACCCACACGCACTGTCGGCGGCCACTGATGGTGCGCCGAGACGGTCACCGCCAAGATGGGGCATTGTCCATCCAGGAAACCTCATGCACACCGAACCCCAAGCCAAGCCCGAGCTCAGCCACATCTGCAGCCTGATCGAATCCATCCCCGTGGCCATGTTGACCACCTTTGACAACCATGGCGCGCTGGTCAGCCAGCCCATGGTGCCGCTGGAGATGGATGCCCAAGGCGCACTCTGGTTCTTCACCGACCTGCGCTCTGAAAAAATGGAGCATTTGCAGGTGGTCAACCTCAGCTTCAGCGATACCGAGCGCTCCACCTACGTGTCGATTTCCGGCCGGGGCGAGATCCATGACGACCGCGAAGAGCTCGAACGGCTGTGGACCCCGCTGGCCCGGCCGTGGTTTCCCGACGGTGTGGAATCCACCCATCTGGGCCTGTTGAAAATTGTGCCGCACGCAGCCGAGTACTGGGACGTGCCGCACGGCCGCATGGTGCGCCTGGCGGCCATGGCCGCGTCTGCCGTGGTGGGTCGCCCGGTGGCCCTGGGAGAGCACCAGACGCTGACCGACCTGTCTTAGCACCCCCTCAGCACCCCGTTACCATGCCTTTATGAATACAACTGTGATACGAACCGGCTCCCGATGGCGTGTGGGCCTGGTGGCGGTGCTGCTGTGCGGTGCAGGCGGGGTGGCGGTGGGTGAATGGCTGGGCTGGCCGTTTCTGGCCGCTCCGCTGCAAAATTTTCTGTCGGACAAGCTCGACCGCAAGGTGCGCTTTGCCGACGAGGGTGCCGCCGCCACCGGTTTTGCGGTGCGCTTCCTTGGTGGCATCCGCCTGCAAGCCCCGCTGCTGCAGATCGCCGCCCCGGCCTGGAGCACCGCGCCGTACATGCTGCGGGCCGAAGACGTGGCGCTGGAGCTGGGCTACAGCGACCTGTGGCGCGCCTACCAGGGCGAGCCGGTCCGCATCCACAGCCTGCAGGCCCGCACGCTGGACGGCAACATCGAGCGCATGGCCGATGGCCGGGCCTCCTGGCAATTCGGCAAGACCCCCCCTGCGGCCCAGCCCGACAGCCCGACACGCCTGCCGCAGTTCGGCACGCTGCGCGTCACCAACGGCTTGGTGCACTACACCGACGCGCCCTTGTCGGTCCTGATGGACGCCACGCTGTCGCTGCTGCCTGGCAGCGTAGCCGCCGACGGGCAGACCACCAGCCTGGTCAAGGTCGAGGCCAAGGGCCGCTACCGCAAGCAGCCGCTGAAGATCGTGCTGTCCTCGTCGGCGGTGCTGCCGTCGGAAGGGGGCAACACCTCGGTGCTGCCGGTGGTGGTGAACCTGAACGCCACCGTGGGCCGCGCGCAGCTGGACTTCAATGGCATGGCCCCCGACGCCCTGAAGCCGCAAGATTTCAGCGGCCGTTTCAGCCTCAATGGGCCGTCGCTGGCGGCGGTGGGCGACCCGCTGGGGGTGACCCTGCCCACCACCGAGGCCTTCAAAACCAACGGTACGCTGGTCAAGACCGGCAGCCGCTGGCAGGTGGTGGTGAACGATGCCACCGTGGGTGCCAGCCGCCTGCACGGTGCCTTCCGTTACGAATCGGCGGGCCGTGTGCCCATGCTGTCGGGCAAGCTGGGCGGTAGCCGCCTGTTGCTGGCCGATCTGGGGCCGGTGGTGGGTACCACGGCCACCGAGATGGCCGATACCGCCACCCCGGTGGCCAACAACGCCCGCGCCAAGGGCCGGGTGCTGCCCGACCGCCCGTTTGACCTGCCTTCCCTGCGCGCCATGAACGCCAACGTGCTCATCGACATTGGCGAGGTGAACCTGAACACCAGCTACCTGGAGCCCTTGCAGCCCTTGGCGGTGCACCTGGAGCTGGACGGTGGCGTGCTGCGCCTGCACGACCTGGTGGCGCGCACGGCCCAGGGCCAGTTGCGCGGCGATCTGGCGCTGGATGGCCGGGGCGAGAAGGCCCTGTGGACCGCCGATCTGCGCTGGGACGGGGTGCGGCTGGAGCGCTGGATCAAGGTTGCCCGTGCCGACGGGGCCCCGCCGTATGTGTCAGGCCAGTTGTATGGCCAGGCCAAGCTGGCAGGGCAGGGCCGGTCCACCGCGCAGATTCTGGCCAGCCTGCAGGGCACGGCCCGCACCACTTTGCGCAACGGCACGGTGTCGCACCTGGGGGTAGAACTGGCCGGGCTGGACATCGCCCAGAGCCTGGGCATGCTGGTCAAGGGCGACGATGCCCTGCCGGTACGGTGCGCGGTGGCCGATCTGGTGGCCAAGGACGGCAACTTTCGCCCCAAGGTAATGGTGGTGGATACGACCGACTCGGCGGTGTGGGTCGACGGTTCGCTGTCGCTGGCCACCGAGGCGTTGGATCTGCGCGCGGTGGTGGTACCCAAGGACTTCAGCCCGCTGAGCGTGCGCACGCCGATCCGGGTGCAGGGCACGTTCAGCCAACCGCAGGTGTCGCTGGAAAAAGAGCCCCTGGCCAAAAAGGCCGCCGCCTCGCTGCTGCTGGCCTTGGTGAACCCGCTCGCCGCCGTGATCCCCTGGGTCGACCTGGGCGATGCCGATGCCGCCAAGCGGGGCGCATCCGGCTGTGCGGCCTTGACGCAGCGGTCCACAGGCCAAAAATAAAGTTTAAGCCTTTTGGGCCTCTCACGCCCATGCAATGGGCGTGAGCAGCTATTAAAAAAATAGCTGGCTAAATGAGCGGGCGCGGCTGCGGCTTGCCGTCGCCATACACATCGGCCAGCCGGGACAGGGCTTTGGCGTCCCGCAGGTACAGGGTGCCGTTTTCAATGTGGTGCAGGCCCCGGCGCTCCAGTTTTCGCAGGGTCTTGTTGGTGTGCACCAGGGACAGCCCCAGGCCGTCGGCGATGTGCTGTTGGGTCAACGGAAACGGTACGCCCGCCTTTCCCCCATGGGGCTGCAGTGCGGCGGCGCGTTTGAACAAGATGATCAGCAGCATGGCGATGCGCTCCTCGGCGCTGCGCCGCCCCACGGACAGCAGGGTGTCGTCCACCATCGACTCCTCGTGCGCGGTCAGCCAGGTGATGTTGAAGCCCATGGTGGGCGACTGGCGGTGCAGCTCCCACAGGGCATCGCGCTGGAACACACACAGCTGCGCGTCGGTGAGCATTTGCACGCCGTGGGCCGAGGCATCGCCCATCTTCTGCTGCACGCCGATGAAGTCGCCCGCCAGCAAAAACGTCAAAATCTGCCGCCGTCCGTCGCTCAGCGTCTTGTAGCGAAAGGCCCAGCCGCTGCGCAAGGTGTACAGCGGGGCGTCGGCCTGCCCCTCGTAGATCAGGGTTTCGCCCGCCCGCAGATGGACTTCGCGGCGCTTGAGCGACTGCACCAGCGCCAGCTCGTCGCCGTTGTGCTCGATAAACAAGGGAAGCGACCGCAGCGGGCACTCGCTGCACCGGACTTCTTCCATGGCGATTCCTTTTTTGGGGTGGGCCGTAGAGGTAATAAAGATATGTCTTTTTACACTTTGTCTAGGTGTTAATGCCCATACAGTCCAGTTTTAGACTTATTTCACGTTTGTATGCACGCATCTTATCCACCGATCTCCCTGCCCGATGCGGCCGACCGGCTGGCGTTGGAAGACTGGGATGTTTTGTTTGAGGCGGTGTTGACGCGCCTGCGTGACACCGTGGTACGTGACGCCTCGGGCCACCCCGTGTGCCCCGTGGTGTTGGAGTGTGTAGACACCCTGGAACGATTACGGAGGTCGCACCCCGGCTATGTGCGCTAGCGCACGGTAAACCCGACGGCCAAGCCCTAGATTGCGGGTATGCAGCGACCGCTGCTGTCTATCCACTACAAGGGAGTTCCCATGAGTCTAACCACCATAATCTTGGTCGTTTTAGTTTTAATGTTGATCGGCGTGCTGCCGACCTGGTCGCACAGCAGCAGCTGGGGGTACGGCCCCAGCGGCGGCCTGGGGCTGGTGGTGGTGATTGTGATCGTGCTGCTGTTGATGGGCAGGATCTAACGTGAAAGCCGCTGCCATCTTTACCTGCCTGGGCGTGGCTTTGCTGGGCGCCTGCGGTGAGATGGCGAGGCTGTCGGTGTCCGACGGCACGGGCCCGCAGCCGGTGTTGCCCGCGCCCGTGGTGACAATGGTGCCTACGGTGAACATTGCACCGGCGCAGCCTTGGTCGCGCGGTATGCAACCCACCGCCGCACCGGGCACCCAGGTGGCGGCACTGGCCACCGGCCTGGACCATCCCCGCTGGCTGTATGTGCTGCCCAATGGCGACGTGCTGGTAGCAGAGACCAACGCCCCGCCCAAGCCGGAGGACGGCAAAGGCATCAAGGGCTGGGTCATGGGCCTGGTGATGGGCCGCGCCGGGGCGGGCGGTGCCAGCGCCGACCGCATCACCCTGCTGCGTTCCAGCAAGGGCGACGGCGTGGTGGATGTGCGCACCGTGCTGCTGGAGGGCCTGCATTCGCCCTTTGGCATGGCCCTGGTGGGCAACGACTTGTACGTGGCCAATACCGATGCGGTGCTGCGTTTTCCCTACACCCCCGGCGACACGCAGATCCGCACGCCCGGCACGCAGGTGGTCGCCTTGCCCGCAGGCCCCATCAACCACCATTGGACCAAGAACCTGGTGGCCAGCCCGGATGGCCAGCAGCTGTTTGTGACGGTGGGATCGAACAGCAATGTGGGTGAGCGCGGCATGGCCGCTGAAACTGAACGGGCGGCCATCTGGCAGGTAGACCCGCGCACCGGTGCCCACCGGATTTTTGCCAGCGGCCTGCGCAACCCCAACGGCATGGCATTCGCCCCCGGTGGCGCGCTGTGGACGGTGGTGAACGAGCGCGACGAAATCGGCAGCGACCTGGTGCCCGACTACATGACTTCGGTGCGCGACGGTGCCTTCTACGGCTGGCCCTACAGCTACTATGGCCAGCACGTGGATGCGCGGGTGCAGCCGCCGCAGCCTGCGCTGGTGGCCCAGGCACTGGCACCCGACTACGCGCTGGGGCCGCATACTGCGTCGCTGGGTCTGGCATCGTCCGAGGGCACCAGCCTGCCAGCGGCTTTTGCCCACGGCATGTTTGTGGGCCAGCATGGCTCCTGGAACCGCAAGCCGCACAGCGGATACAAGGTGGTTTTCGTGCCCTTCCAGGGGGCGCAACCGGCGGGTGCACCGGTGGACGTGCTGACCGGATTTTTAAGTGCCGACGGCAAGGCGCATGGCCGTCCGGTAGGGGTAGCGTTGGACAAACAGGGCGCACTGCTGGTGGCCGATGATGTGGGCAATGTGGTCTGGCGGGTGACAGCCAAGTATTAATTCAACCGGGAGTACCGAGCATGGGCTTTTTGCGTGGTGTAGTGGCCGCCCTGGTGTTGGTTGTTGCGGGCTGCAGCAGCCTGCCCACCATTGCCCCCGATATCGCCCAGCCACGCGGCACACCGGTACGCCTGGCGGGCGCGCACGGTGCATTGTCGGCAGAGCAGAGCAAGGTGATTCTGACGCGCCTGCAGAGCAAGGGTACGCCCACCGACATTTTTGAACGCCACCTGGCGCTGGAAGAGGCGATTGTGGGCAACCCGCTGACGGCGGGCAACCAGGTACGCCTGCTGCAGGACGGCCCGGCCACCTACCGGGCCATGCTGGCGGCGATTGCGGGGGCGCAAGACCACATCAACATGGAAACCTACATCCTGGAAGATGACGCGGTGGGCCAGCAGTTTGCCCAGGCGCTGGTGGCCAAGCAGCGCCAGGGCGTGCAGGTGAACCTGATCCGCGACAGCGTGGGCACGCTGGGCACCCCGGCGGCGTTTTTCCAGCAACTGGCCGACAGCGGCATCCAGGTGCTGGAGTTCAACCCCATCAACCCGCTGCTGGCCCGCAAGTCCTGGGAGCTGAACCAGCGCGACCACCGCAAGCTGCTGGTGGTGGACGGACGCACCGCGTTTCTGGGCGGTATCAACATCAGCGGCGTGTACTCGGGGGGCTCGCGCAAGCCCAAAATAGCCGCACCCGCCGAGGACAGCCTGGCCTGGCGCGATACCGACCTGCAGTTGCAGGGGCCGGTGGTGGCCGACTTCCAAAAACTCTTCATCGCCACCTGGGAAGCGCAAAAAGGCCCGCCGCTGGCGGCTAAAAATTACTTTCCACCGCCCGAGCGGGTGGGCCAGCAGGTGGTGCGTGCCATTGGCAGCACGCCCGACGAGCCCTTTAGCCAGATCTATGCCACGCTGCTGTCGGCCATTGGCAGCGCCGAAACCAGCATACGCATCACCAATGCCTACTTTGCCCCCGACCCGCAGCTGCTGGCCGCGCTGAAGGCGGCTGCAGCGCGCGGGGTGGATGTGGTGCTGATCCTGCCCAGCCAGACCGACTCGTGGCTGGTGTTCCACGCCGGGCGGCGCTACTACGAGCAGCTGCTGCAGGCGGGGGTGAAGATCTACCAGCGGCGCGGGGTCATCCTGCACTCCAAAACCGCGCTGATCGACGGCGTGTGGGCCACGGTGGGCTCGACCAACCTCGACTGGCGCAGCTTTCTGCACAACCATGAGCTCAATGCCGTGGTGCTGGGCACCGACTTTGGCAGCCAGGTGCAAGCCATGTTCGACAAGGATCTGGCCGCCTCCGACCCGGTGCTGCTGGCCGACTGGCAGCGCCGTTCCATCGATTTGCGGCTCAAGGAATGGTTTGCCCGCGCCTGGGAATACTGGTTATAGATATGGGCTCACCCCCAGGCTCCAGTGCTATGCACTGATCCCCAACCCCCTTGCAGGGGGCAACACCAGCAGCCTGGCAAAGCCAGTTCTGCGGTGTTTCTGGGTTATGTGCGTTCTGACTGAGATATTGTTGTTAGCCGATACGTTTATGAATAAATACTTTTTAGCAGGTGTGGTGGTGGCGGTGGTGATGGTGGCGATGGATGTGCTGTGGCTGGGTTTTATCGCCAAGTCGCTCTACCAGAACGGTATCGGCCATCTGATGGCCGAGCGGCCCCAGGCCTGGGCGGCGCTGGCGTTCTACACGGTATATGCCGTGGGGCTGGTGGTATTTGTGGTGGCACCACGGGCCGGAGCGGCGGGCTGGTACAGCACCGCATTGCTGGGCGCCTTATTTGGCTTTGTGGCGTACGCGACCTATGATTTATCCAATCTGGCCACGCTTCGGGCGTGGCCGTTGTGGCTGTCGCTGGTGGACATGGCCTGGGGCAGTGTGGCGAGTGCGGTGGCTGCCACCGCGGGCAAGCTGGCGATGGACATGTGAGATCGGGTTTTACAAGGAGCGGACCATGGCCTACACAACGTTGATGGTGCAGCTGGAGGCGGGGCATGCCAACGCAGCGGTTCTGCTGGCCGCCGGGGACCTGGCAGAGCGGTTCCAGGCCCATGTGGTCGGTATTGCCGTGTGCCGACCGATGCAGATGGTGTATGGCGAGGCCTATCTCTCGGGCGAGCTGATCGCCCAGGAAAAAACGGAGATGCAGGCCGAGGTGGATGCCGCAGAAGCGGAGTTTCGCGGTGCGCTGGAAGGCCGTGCTGCCAGCATGGAGTGGCGGTCGATGGTGATGTTTGCACCCATGGCCGACTTTGTGGTGCACGAGGCCCGCTGCGCGGACTTGCTCATCACCGCCCGTGGCATCAAAGACAGCCTGGACCCGTCGCGCGGAGTGCCGGTGGGCGATCTCATCATGCAGCTGGGCCGGCCGATCTTTGTGGTGCCACCGGTGCTGGAGGACCATTCGCTGGACCGGGTGGTGGTGGGTTGGACCGATTCACGCGAAGCCCGCCGCGCGGTGGTCGATGCCATGCCGCTGCTGCAAAAAGCCGCGCACGTGGTGGTCGCCGAAATGGCCGCCGATGCCGATTTTGCCGACGCCCACCGGCGTCTGGCCGACGTTGTGCAATGGCTGCGGCGGCATGGGGTGGTGGCCCGGTCGCTGGTGGTGCTGTCGTCCGGCGACGACGCTGCCGGGCTCGATGCGATCGCCGAGGAGCAAGGCGCAGGTGTCATCGTCGCCGGTGCCTATGGCCACAGCCGCTTGCGCGAATGGGCGATGGGTGGTGTTACCCGCAAACTGCTGCAGCACGCCGACCGTTATCTATTGGTATCGCACTGAATTGTTTGGTTACCTGGACGGAGCCAGGAACCGGGTTTCGAACAGATCCACGGGGATGGGTTGGCTGACCAGGAAGCCTTGCAGTTCATCGCAGCGCAGCCCCTGCAGCAGGCGCAACTGTTCTTCGGTTTCCACCCCTTCGGCCACCACCTTGAGGTGCATGGCATGGGCCAGATCGATGATGGTGGACACCAGCGCCAGCCCTTGCTGCCCGGTAGCCATGCCCACCACGAATGAGCGGTCGATTTTGAGGGTGTCCACCGGCAAGCGGGACAGGTAGCTGAGCGACGAAAACCCGGTACCAAAATCGTCGATGGCGATGTGGATGCCTATGGCACGGATGGTTTGCAGGCTGTCGATACTGAGGTTGATGTCTTCCATCAGCAGGCTTTCGGTGATCTCCAGCTCCAGCCCTGCGGCCGCGTGGATGTCGTGTCCAACCGCCTGGCGGATGTCGGCAATGAAGCCCGGGTGCCGCAACTGCAGTGGCGACACATTGACGGCGATGCGCACCGCTGGCAAGCCCGCGCTGCGCCAGCGCAGATGGTCGGCAATGGCCTTGGCCAAGGCCCAGCGACCCACCTCGTAGATCATGCCGGTTTCTTCCAGCAGCGGAATGAACCGTCCGGGCGGCACCAGGCCGGTGCGGGGATCGTTCCATCGGATGAGCGCCTCTACGCCCATGAGTTTGCCGCTGCCCAGCTGGATTTTGGGCTGGTAGTACAGGACGAACTCTTCCTTCTCCAGGGCTTGGCGCAGCTGGTTTTCCAGCGTGAGCTTACCCAGTACCGATTCGGTCATCTTAGGGGTGTAGAACAGGTAGCGGTCGCCGCGGGCCTTGGCTTTTTTCAGCGCGGCTTCCGCATGTTTGAGCAGGGTGTCGGCGCTGCTGCCGTCACCCGGGAACAGCGCCACACCGGCTTTTGCCGCGATACGGAACTGGGAGTCATTCAGGTAAAAGACATGGTCGAGAAACTCGTTCTTTGCCTTTTCCAGTGCCCGTGCGACCTCGTCGGCCTGTGCCACCGCGGGCATCACCACCGCAAAGTGGTCGGCCCCGATGTGTGCCACCAGGTTGGTATCGCCCACCACATGCGTCAACCAGGCCGCCACCTGTACCAGCAGCGCGTCGCCGACAGCCTGGCCAAAGCTGTCATTGATGTTCTTGAAGCCTTCCAGGTCGATCAAAAACACGGCCAGCATCTGGTGGTTGGCGCCAGCGCTGCGCATGTACTGGGTGACGCGTTCCAGAAACAGATGCCGGTTCGCCAGCCCTGTCAGCGCGTCGTAGTAGGCCAAATAGTTAAGTTGGTCCTGTTTGTCGATGTGGTCGATGGCGAAGGCAATGTCTCCCGACAGCTCTTTCAGCAAGGCCATCTCTTCGGGGCCAAAGAAGTCCAGCTCCCGGGCGTACAGGGTAAACACGCCGACGATTTCGTCGGCAATCGTCAGCGGCAGCATGACGGTCGACCGTATCCCTTGCTGGCGCAGGAACTGGGGGAAAAGGGCCCTGGGATCGTTTTGCACATCGTTGGACACCACTGCCGACGTAGCACCCAGCACCGCTGCCACCATGGTTCTTTTTTGGGGCTCGAAAACCTCCAGCGCCAGGCGGTCTTTGAGGATGCCCAGAAACTCGGCATCCAGGCCTTGGGAGGCGACGGGCTCGATCACCATCGTGCCGCGGTTTACCAGGCCGATCCAGCTGGCGCAGAAGCCACCGTCTTCTACTGCGATCTGGCAGGCATGCCTGAGCAGTGCGCTGCGGTCGCGCACCCGGACCTGCAGCGCGTTGATGCCGCTGAGCATGGCATACACCCGGTTCAGGTGGATGATCCGGGTATCGGACTTTTTGCGTTCGGTGATGTCGCGGACCAGGGTGACGATCGTCCAGCGTTCGCCAGCGTACTGCGCGTGGCGGCGCAGCTCCAGCCAGGCTTTGCCATCGCCATGGCGGTCTTGCAGTATCTCTACCGGCTTGGTGTCCTCGCCACTGGCAATGATGGCATCGTAGGTATGCTCCAGTTCGGTGCGCGAAGTGCCCAGCAGGTCCCAGGGGGTCTGTGCGAGCAGTACCTCGCGTGTTTGCTTGCGCATGTAGCAGGCCGCGTCGTTGACGTACACGACGCGCATGCTGGCCCGGTCCACCAGATAAATGGCGTCTTTGATGGCATCCATGGCCGCGCTCAGGCGCAGCAAAGCCAATTCAATGAGCTTCTTGGCGGTGGTGTCCATGTGCATGACCACCACGCCGCTGCACGCACCATCTGTTAGCGGTGTCGCCGTGAGCACGAACCAGCGAAGCTCGGTAGGCGAATGGCAGGGGTATTCCACTGAAAAGCTCGGCGCCCGGCCCTCTAGAACAGAGCGAATGCCGTTGGCTACGACGGCCCCTTCCGACGAAGCTTCGCCTACCGCCGCGTCGCATACCGCCAGGTAGTTCAGGCCCACCCCAAAATGGGTGTTGGGCAGCATATTGGCATTGGCGAAGCGTTGCCAGGCGTCGTTGACCGAGATGATGATTCCCTGGGCATCCAGCAGGGCAATGTGGACAGGCAGGGCGTTGAGGATGGCGCTTTGCCTGCTGGCCTGGTGTTGGCGCAGCTGGTCTTGCGCATGCCGCAACAACGGCGTCTGGCCAAGCGGGTGGGCCACCGCGTCCTGCTCATCTTCCGTCAGCGCTTCCAGGCGCCGCCCGGCGTCGTGCAGCACCGTGGCGAGTACCTCGACTTGCTGGGACACGGTGCAGGGAGGCTGTTCGAGGACCTTGCCGTTCAGCGCTGCGGCCCCAAGGGCAGCGGAATGTTGTGGGTCTGGGTGAGGCTGCCAAAAACCGCCCCGTACTGGTGGCGGCACCAGCTTTATTGGGGTGGTTTTCATGGGCTTAGCCTTCAGAAATTACATCGGGGGTGGGGTGGCAGAGGTCTGCGCCGCAGGCCTTTGCCGTGCCACCGAGGCCAAGGCATCCAGCCACGATTCCATGGGGAGATGGGCAATGCCTTTGGACAGCAACTGCGGCCATAGCCCGGCCAGCATGGCGGGTTTCAGTACCCAGCGCCAAGGGCGTGCCCAGGCCACCACGGCACCCAAAACCAACGCCCCCGCCACCAATCCCAAGGGATTGCTCCGCGCCAGGGGTTGCACCACGACACGGGCGGTATCTACCGCCACCAGGCTGGCGATGCGCAGCGGGTGCTGCATCCACCAGCTGCTGACGGCCTCTACCAGCACTGTCACCAAGGGAATGGATTTCAGGCCGGCAAGCCACTCGGGGGCTGGGTCGCTCGCGCCCGACGCCGGACGGCTTTTGGCCTTGCCCTGGAGCGCCTGGCGCAGCAAGGCACGTGAATTCTCCAAGCGCTCTGTGGCGCTCGTGGTCGCCAACATGGCGCCCGCGCTCATGGTGCGCTCACTTCGCGCAACATGCCCATATCGGCTTTGACTTGCTCGCGCAGATTGTCAAAGCCCGTACCGGTCTCCTTGCGCGCTTCGACCAGGCACCAGATGGCCGCGACCACCGGCAGCAGCGGCGCTGCCACCAAAGCCCAGGGCGCATGCATTTCAGAAAATGGCACCACCGCCCACAGCATCAGCGCCACGCCCGCCAGTACCGTTGCCACCACCACGCTGCACAAGGCCGCTGCGTACAGCAGAGTGCGCAGCTTCCAGGCGCTGGAAACGTGGCCGATCTCTTCGGCCAGCAGATCGCCATAGGCCTCGGCGTGGTCCACCAGCAATTGGGGCTGGGTGGCAATCAGGCGCAGCAGGGGATGCATATGCGGTGGACCTTGGGGACTAGCGGTCGTCGCGTGAGCGGCTGGCGATCTGCACCAGGGCAGTCAACACCGCACCGGCAGCTGCCGCAATCAGGATTGACTTGACGGGCTCGTCCTTGATGTAGTTGACGGTGCGGGTCGACGCGCTGCGGGCCTGGGCGCGCACCTTGTCGGTACCGCCATGGACGGCATCCAGGCCTTGCTGCAGGTAAGCATTGGCACTTTCGGTCGCGCGGTTGAGCAGCGGTGCTGCCTGGCGACGCAAGCCTTGCACGGTGCTGTTCAGGCTGTCCAGCGTGCTGTTGGCGGCGCGCTGCGTGGTCTTGATGGCATCGGTGGCCGTGTCGGCAGCCTGGTCAGCGAGGTTATTGGTAGGTTCTACAGGTTGGGTATTGAACATGGTGATTCCTTTGAGGTTGAAAAAAATACGAACGGTCAGTTCTTTTTGATGAGGCCGAACAAGAAGCTGGCTACAGCCAGTACGGCGAACACGATAAACAGAATTTTGGCAATGCCCACGGCGCTGGCGGCAATGCCAGTAAAGCCAAACAGGGCCGCGATCAGTGCGATCACGAAGAAGACAACAGCGTAGTGCAACATGGCAGTTCCTTGCAGATGGGCGGGTTGAATGCCCGGGTTCTTGGTACTCGCAAGCGGTCTTGCTGCGATGCCTTGAGTGTGTGCCCATCTGCTGCTGCGAACGATAGGCAGCGTTGCCGTAGCCCTGTGGGGAGAATGCGGGAGCCCGTGTAGGACTGCGCTGACAGGGCGCTAAACGGCGGCCGAGTCCTTCGACGCCACGGCAGGCAGCTTGGCGCGGATCAGCGTCCCTTGTCCGGGCGCGGAGGCCAGCGACAGCACGCCGCCCTCGGCCTCTACCCGAAAGCGCATGCCCACCAGCCCGTAGGCAGACTGGGGCTTGGCGCTGGTATCAAAGCCCAATCCATCGTCGCGTACCGATACTTCGACCTCGCCATTCTGGGTGGTCCCCAGGCTGAGCCACACCTGCTGGGCCTTGGCGTATTTGCTGATGTTGGTGATGGCTTCCTGCACCAGCCGGTAGACCATCAGCTCGGCGGCAGGGTTCAGGTTGACCGGCTCCAGCGTGCAGTGCACCTGCACATCGGTGCTGTCGGCAAACTCCCGCGCCAGAATTTCCAGCGTGGCCACCAGCCCCAGGTTGCTCAGCGCCGACGGGCGCAGGTCTTCAATGATGCGCCGCCCCAGGGCAATGCCACTGTTGAGCGTGCTCACCAGATGCGCCAGCAGGTCCAAAGCTTCGGGGGCCGACACCGTCAGGCGCGACTTGATGCGGGCCGCATCCAGCTTGGCGGACGTCAGCAACGAGCCCAGGTCGTCGTGCAGGTTGCGTGCCAGGCGGTTGCGTTCGTCTTCCCGGGCAGTTTGCAAATGCTGGGCGAGCTGTGTGAGCTGGGCTGTGCGCTCCAGCACTTCGGCTTCCAGCCGGTCCCGTTCGGCCTGCAACATGCGCTGCAGCTCGGTTTGCTGCTGCGTGTACAGAAAAGTCTGCCGCAGGTACATGAACAGCGCCAGCAGCCCCATACCCGTTAAAGCCGCCACCCCAATGCGGCTGAGCAGCAGCGATGCGTAAATGCCCTGCCGGTTCTCGGTGATGGTCTGGTTCTGGTGCGCCAACAGTTCGCTGCTGGTTTTGCGGACCACGTCCATCAGCTCTTTGCCAATATCGCTCAGCATGATCTCTTTGGCGGCTTCCGGCTTGCCGTCGTCGATCATCTGGACCGTCAGGGCCAGTTCGGACAGCTTGGCTTCGGTAGCTTCGTGGAGCTTGCCAAAAATAGCCGCTGACTCGGGCTTGGAGCTGTAGTACGGCACGAGGTAGTCCAGTGCGGTACGGACCTTTTTGACGGCCTCGTCATAGGGAGCGCGGTACTCTTTGCGGCCCGTGACCAGGTAGCCCCGTTCGCTGGTTTCGGCGTTGGCCACGCCGTCGGCCAGGTTCTGGATACCGTCTTTGGCCTGCAACATCGCGGGCACGGCGTCCAGCCGGGCCACCGAGCGTTGGTAGGAACCTTCGCTGATCATCAGAATCGACAGCGCAAAACCGCCCGCCAACAAGAATGCCGTCCGATTGCCACTTACGACCTTGATAAATCTCATCTTATGTGCTCTGTCAAAAATGTGTGATCATGTAGGAGAAAGAAGTACCCTTACACACCATGATCCGAATTGCAATTGTTGATGACCATGCGATGGTCCGCGCTGGCTTGCGCCAGTTTTTTGCCGACCAAATCGACTTCTCTGTGGTGGCGGAAGCCACCAACGGCCGCGAGGCGCTGGATATCGTGCGCAAGGGCGAGGTCGATGTGGTGGTGATGGACATCTCCATGCCCGACCACAGCGGTGTCGACGCGCTGGTGGCCATCAAGGCCCGTGCCCCCGACCTGCCGGTGCTCATCCTCAGCGGCTTTGCCGAAGAGCATTACGCCACCACCTTGCTGCGCCAGGGCGCCAGCGGCTACCTGAACAAAGACTGCGACCCCGATGAAATCGTCAAGGCCATCCGCACCGTGTGCCGTGGCCGCAAGTACATCACCGCCGGTGTTGCCGAGCGCCTGGCCGAAGGCCTGAGCGGCGGGGGCGACAAGCCTTTGCACGAGCAGCTGTCCGAGCGCGAATTGCAGGTATTCTTGCGGCTGGCCAAGGGTGAAACCATTGGCCACATGGCTGTCAGCATGTCGCTCAGTGTCAAAACCGTCAGCACCTACCGTACGCGGGTGATGGAGAAAATGCTGCTGGAATCCAATAGCGACCTGACCTATTACGCTCTGAAAAACGGGTTGATCCAGTAGGCTGCGGCCTGTGCCGTGGGTCATGCCAGCGTGGCGGTGTCTGTATCGCCGGTGCGGCCCTCGGCCAGGTGGCCACAGTAGGTGATCAGGGCGTCAATCTCGTTGGATTTGTCAAACACCCGGTCGGCACCCAGTTCCAGGCATTTGCGCCGCATATCGGCGGTGGCGTAGTTGCTCAGTACCACCAGGCTGCGCCGTGAATGGCTGGAGTGTGCCGAGCGCAGCACGCCCAGGCCGGAGCCGGCTTTCAGGAAAATATCCACAATCACCAGGTCGGCGTGGTTCTGGGGCGCAGTGAGCCACTGCACGGCTGTGCTTTCGTCTTCGGCGGTGCCAATCACTTTCACCGGGACGAGTTCTTCCAGTGTGGCGATCAGACTTTCGCGGATGACGGGGCTGTCTTCGACGATATACGTCTTGAGTTGGGGCATGGAGTCTGACACTACTTCCTGGGTTCCAACACGGCTAAGTGCGGGCCCTACGTTACCAAATTCTGCAGTTTGGGTGCAATCCATGCCGCAGGCAAACTACAAATACATTGATTCAGTATGCCCTCGAAACCTGGTCCGGGACATCGGGCACATGCGCTACACCGTGTAAGACATTTCTTACAGATTGGGGATGGCGGCGGCGCTGTAGGACAAACACTACCCCGCTGCGCGGCCCCGTCCGCTTCGCAGCGCCTGCGTGTCTGTGGACACTACTGGTAAGCCCCGGACACATGCGCTCCGGGATTTCCAAAATCAACAGGAGACCGCAATGCATACCCCTTTCAAAACCGCTCTGGCTATCGCCACCCTGGCCCTTGCCGGGCAGGCTTTCGCACAGGCCACCTTTTACGAAAACGAGAACTTCCAGGGCCGCTCGTTTACCAGCCAGAACCAGATCGACAACTTCCAGCGCTATGGCTTCAACGACCGCGCCTCGTCGGTAGTGGTGCTGGGCCAGCGCCAGGAAGTATGTGAAGACTCGGAATTCAGTGGCCGCTGCGTGGTGTTGCGCCCCGGGCGCTACCCGTCGCTGGCGGCCATGGGTCTGAACGACCGCGTGTCGTCGGTGCGCGTGGTGGCTGGCAACCGCCGGGTGGACGACCGCCGTTACGCGCCGCCGCCCGAGCCGGTCTATGACAACCGCCGCCGCAACAATGAACGCCTGTACGAGGCCGATGTGACCTCGGTGCGCGCAGTGGTGGGCCCGCCCCAGCAGCGCTGCTGGATGGAGAAGGAAGAAGTGCAGCAGCAACAAGGCGGTGCCAACATTGGCGGTGCCGTGGTGGGAGCCCTGCTGGGCGGCGTGCTGGGCCACCAGGTCGGTGGCGGACGCGGCCAGGACATTGCCACGGCCGGTGGCGCCGTAGCCGGTGCCGCATTGGGCTCCCAGGTGGGACGCAACGGCGGTGGCCAGCCCGCGCAAAACGTACAGCGCTGCGCCAATGAGCCTGCGGCACGCCCCGCTTACTGGGACGTGACCTACAACTTCCGGGGCCAGGAGCACCGTATCCAGATGACCACAGAGCCTGGTCGCACGGTCACCGTCAACCGCCAGGGTGAACCGCGGGTTTGATGGGGACACACTGGAAAAAGGGCCCTTCGGGGCCTTTTTTTGCGCCTGCTACCTTGTGTAGGACATCCGCTACACAAAGCTGCGGCGCTGTCTGCTGTGCCCCAGACCCGGCGCGAAGCACACTGAACTCCGGTTTTCACCACTACGAAAGGAACCCCTATGCACACACTTAACTTCAAAGCTTCGCTCCTCGCCGCCTCCCTGCTGGTACTGTCTTCCGCCTATGCGGAAAACCTGACCAAAGACGAATACGCTGCTGGCAAGACCCGCATCAGCGCTGACTACAAGACCGACAAGGCAGCTTGCGGCTCTTTGGCCAAAAACGCCAAGGATGTCTGCATGGAAGAAGCCAAGGCCAAGGAAAAAGTGGCTACTGCTGAACTGAAGTACGCCTTTTCCGGTAAACCCGCCGACCACACCAAAGCGATGGAAGTCAAGGCCGAAACCGACTATGCCGTAGCCAAGGAAAAATGTGACGACAAGGCAGGTAACGACAAATCGGTGTGCGTCAAGGAAGCCAAGGCCATCGAAGTGAAAGCCTTGACCGATGCCCGCACCAGCGAAAAAATCGGCGAAGTCAAGAAAGACGCCGCCGAAGACAAGCGCGACGCCGACTACAAGGTTGCAGCCCAGAAGTGCGATGCCATGGCCGGTGCTGCCAGAGACAGCTGTATTGCTGCCGCCAAGGCCAAGTTCGGCAAATCCTGATAGCCAACGGGGACTAAAACAGGCCGGTGCAAACCGGCCTTTTTTTATGGGCTTTTTAGACCTCTAGCGCTTATTCCATCAGCGTAGGAAGCTATTTAATATGTAGCAGAAATTTTGCGCCGGTACATGTCGGCATCGGCCTGGCGCACCAGGTCTTCGGCATCGACCGCGGTGCCGGGGAAGAGGGCTACGCCGATGGACGCACCCCGGAAGGCTTTCGGGGCCAGCTGGGGCAGGGGCTCGCCCAGGGCCTGCTCGATCTTGTCGCGGATCTGTTCGGCCACGGCCCTGTCGGCCACCGGGTCCAGCAGCACCACGAATTCGTCGCCCGCGTAGCGGGCCACCGTATCGCTGCTGCGGGTGGCTTGGCGCAGGCGCTCGGCGGTGGCCACCAGGACCCGGTCGCCCACATCGTGGCCCAGGGTGTCGTTGATGGCTTTGAACTTGTTCAGGTCGATGAACAGCACCGCAAACGGCTGCTGGTCGGCCTGGCGGCGGCCCCGCTCCAGCCGGTCGCCCAGGGTGCGCATCAGCCATTCGCGGTTGTGCAGGCCGGTCAGCGCATCGGTGCGCAAGCGCAGCTGCATCTGGCGAAAAGTCTGGGCCAGTTCACCAATGGTGCCGCGGCCCCGCACGTTCACCACCGCATCCAGATGGCCTTCGCCCACCCGGCGGGCGGCCTCGGTGAGGTGTTGCAGGTCGGCGCTGAGCCAGTTCAGGATCAGCAGACCCAGGGCGATCGCCGCCACGGAGGCGCCGGTGCCAATCGCCGCCGTGCGCACCACGTTGGCACTCACATCCCGCATGAAGTCGCTGCGCGGCACCGCCACCACCACCAGCCAGTCCAGCCCGGCATCGTCGCGCAGGCGGCTGAAGGCCAACTGCACCGCCACGCCCTCGGGGCCGTTGACGCGCATCGACACCGGCGCTTCGGGGCCGGTATGGGTTTGCAGCCACGCGCTGACGGTTTCGTACGCCGCCTGCTGCAACGGGTCGCCACTGGCGACGGCATTGATGCGGGTACTGGGCTGGCCGGTGGCATAGCGGACATTGGGCGTGCGCGACGAGGCGATGAGCTCGCCCTTGGTTTCGATGATGAAGGCCAGCCCGTGCTCGCTGATGGACAGGGTGCGCACAAACTCGTTCAGCCGGGTCAGGGCCACGTCGGTCGCCACCACGCCCTGCATCTGGCCCCGTGCGTCCAGCACGCGCTTGGCCCGGGTCACCACCAGGTCGTTGGTCAGTGCATCGATGTACACCGCCGTCCACACCAGGGTGGGGCTGGTTTTGGCCAGGGTGTACCAGGGGCGGGTGCGCGCGTCCAGCGGGCCCGGGCTGGTGCGCGTGTCGGTCAGGGGGCCATCGATGCTGCGCACGGTAAAGCTCTCCCGGGGCGATAGCGGGCCCATGCGGGTCATCCAGTCGGCCAGATCCGGGCCCCGGCGGTACAGGGACGCCAACTGGCCAGCCTCGTTGCCGTAGTAGGCATGGTTGTTCGGGTTGGTGTAGAGCCCGGTGGCCGCCCAGAGGCGGGCGCGCAGGGCGGCCTGGTTTTCAAAAGCGGTGGGGCTGGTGCTCAGGCCATGCGGAAAGGCGGTTTCCAGCACGGCCGCCGACCCCAGCAAATGCCGGTCTACCGCCTGTTCGATGCGGGCCACGGTTTCTAGCAGCAACTGGTTCGACAGGCTATCGACCACCTCGCTGCCGGTGCGGTACGACAAGGCCCCCACCAGCGTGGCCACGCCCAGCACCAGCGCCACGTAGGGAACGGTCAGCCACTGGCGCAATGAGAAACGGACAAGCATGCAAAAGACCTTTCAACGGCCAGGGCAGCCGGATGCCCCCATTTTTATACGTCAAACAGGCTGCCAGTGCTGAATGAGAGAGCGTAGGCAGCTATGGAAAGTGTAGTGGAGCAGAAACCGGCCGGATGCGCCAGCCGGTAGCCAGACACTGTATATCGGCCCGCGTTCAGCGGCGCAATTACCGCTACCTCTGCTGGGCCATGTGTGGCAAGATGGCCGCATGAGCCAAACATTTGGGATGGAAATGCCCCGCGACACTGACCCGACCGCCCATCGGCAACCCGTGCGCTTTTTGGTGGTGATCGACTCGGGCGGGTCGATGGTGGCGCGGTTGTTTTTGTCCACGCACGAACTGACCGCCGAGTTCGATGCCATGGTGGAGGAGGTCACGGCCATGACCCAGGGCCTCACGCCCGAAACCGGTGCCATGGGCCCCGAATGGGACGTGGCCTTGCAGGGCCACAACGCCACCGAGCGGGCGGCGGCGCTGGTCTACACCCTGCCGATCTGACCCTGCAGCGTCTGCGCTTCAGTACACCAGCCGCTCGGGCTTGATCTCTTGCAGGATGGTGGTGGCAATCTCTTCAATCGACTTGGTGGTGCTGGAGAGCCAGCGGATGCCGCTGCGGCGCATCATGGCCTCGGCCTCGCTCACCTCCATGCGGCAGTTCTCCAGCGCAGCGTATTTGGAGTTGGGGCGGCGCTCATTGCGGATCTCGCTCAGGCGCTCGGGCTGGATCGACAGACCGAAAATCTTCTTGCGGTGCTCCAGCAGCGCGGGCGGGAGCTGGCGGCGCTCGAAGTCTTCCGGGATCAGCGGGTAGTTTGCCGCCTTCAGGCCGTACTGCATGGCCAGGTACAGCGCGGTGGGGGTTTTGCCGCTGCGGCTTACGCCCACCAGAATCACATCGGCCTTGCCCAGGTCGCGGTGGGTCTGGCCGTCGTCATGCTCCAGGCTGAAGTTGATGGCCTCGATGCGGTCGGTATAGGCCTGGCTTTTGCTCACATCGCTGAAGCGGCCAATGCGGTGGTTGGACTTGATGCCCAGCTCGGCCTCCAGCGGGTTCACAAAGGTGCCAAACATGTCCAGCAGCATGCCCTTGCAGTTCTCGGTGATCACCCGCAGCACGTCCATGTTGACCAGGGTGGTGAAGACGATGGGCCGCCGCCCCTCCAGCTCGGCCGTGTGGTTGATCTGCCGCACCGCCTGGTGGGCCTTGTCTACCGTATCGGTAAACGGCAGCCGCACATGGCGCGGGGCCATGGCGAACTGCGCCAGGATGGCGTTGCCAAATGTTTCGGCGGTGATGCCGGTGCCATCGGAGATAAAAAATACGGTGCGGTCGGTCATGCACCCATTTTGCAGGATGACTAAGGGTTACACGCCGCCTAGTGCCGCCGCATCCGCCAAAAAACCACGCTCGGCATCCAGCGTGGCGGTGTGGTCAAACAGCTCGGTGAACAGCTTGGGCGGAATGGTGATGGCGCCCACGCCCAGCTGCAGCAGCGCCAGGTAGGCTGCGCGCGAGCGGATGCTGGCCACCAGCAGGCGGGTTTCGGTGCCTGCCAGCAGGCTTTGCATCTGGCCGATCAGGGCCAGGCCGTCCACGCCGGAATCTTCCAGCCGGCCCAGGTAGGGCGCGGCATAGGCAGCACCCAGCTGCCCGGCAAAGTGGGCCTGCTCGGGTGCGTACACCGCGGTGTAGGTGACGGGAATGCTGCTGGCGCTGAGCTCGGCCCCGGCGCGCAGGCCGTCGCGGGTGGCGGGGATTTTGATGACCAACTGGCCGGGGTTGAACTGGCGCACCAGTTGCCGGGCATCGGCCAGGATGCCGTCGGTATCGGCCGCATGCACCTGGGCCTGCACCTGCTTGGCGCCCAGCTTGATGGCGTTGGTCAGCAGCTCGGGCAGCCCGTCGCGGGTCACGCCTGCGCGGCGCAGCAGCGTGGGGTTGGTGGTGATGCCGTGCACCGCAGGGTGGGGCAGGCAGGTTTGCAGATCGGCCAGATCGGCGCTGTCGAGGTAGAGGTGGAAGGCGGCCATAGCGTCAGGCCTGGGCGTCCAGCGCCACCTGCAGCTCGGCGCGGGTGGGCGGGTTGGCGCCTTCACGGGTGCAATTGATGGCGGCGGCCTGGGCGGCAAAGCGCAGTACGGCCAGCCAGCCAGCGTCGGACAGGCTGTCGAGCTGGGCCACCTGCTCCACGCCTTGCTCCAGCAGGCCCACGGTCAGGCCCGCGTCAAAGGTGTCGCCCGCGCCAATGGTGTCGGCCACGGTGATCTTGGGGGCCTGGATGTCCAGCGCGGCCTGGCCGCGGCGGAACAGCGACGCACCGTCGCCACCGCGGGTAATGACCACGGCGCGCGGGCCGCTGTCGCTGGCCATGAAGCTGGCGGCCACTTCGGCCAGGCTGAGGCCGGGGGCCAGGGCGGCGGCATCTTCGTCGCTGAACTTCATCAGGTTGCTGTAGGCCGACCAACGGTACACGTTGGCCCGGTAGGCGGGCAGGTCCTTGATCAGGCTCAGGCGCACATTCGGGTCGAACAACACAATGCGCTGGCCTTGCTGGGCTTTCACCAGGTCGATGATGCGGCTGGCGGCGGGTTCAAACAGCAGCGAGATCGAGCCGAACTGCAGGAAACGGCAGCTCTGGGGCAGCACCGGCAGTGTGGTGGGGTTCCATTGCGTGTCGGCCGTGCCATTCATATAGAAAGCGTAGCGGTTGGTGGTGGGCGTGCGCTCCACAAAGGCCAGGGTGCTGGGCGCGTCGCTGCGCAAGACCCAGCGGGTGTCCACGCCATTGCTTTCGATGTGCTTGAGCAGGCGCTCGCCAAACATGTCGGTGGACAGCTGGCACACCATGCCGATGGGCTGGCCCAGGCGGGCGGTGGCGATGGCGCTGTTGGTGGGCGCGCCGCCTTCGTGGCCGGCAAAGTTCAGGCCGCCGGTGGCGGCAAAGTCGATCAGGGATTCGCCAACGATGGCAATGCGGATGTCGGGCATGGTGTGTCTCTGCGGTGTTGTAGTGGGTGCGAAGTGGCAACTATCTTACTGTGGGCACGCGGTTGGAGGGTACACCGTGGTTACCTGGAGATTGGGGGTGTTTTAGGCATCCCGCGCTTATTCCATAAGCGTGAGAAGCTATTGAAAATATAGCGGTTCCGACGGGCGTCCTGGTAAGTTAATTTGGCCCGTACCAAGCCGTGCCAGGCCATCCGCCGCAGACTGGTACGCAAACGCGCCAAGCTGGTACTTTGTGCCCTCATGCACAATCTTTGGACCACCACCGTGTCTGCCCCTGCCGTGCTGCCTAACCCTCTTGCCCCGTTTCCACCGGCCCGCCGCCGCACGCGCTGGTGGTGGGCGGGTATGTGGGCGGGTGTGGCGGCGCTGGCCCTGCTGCTGATCGCCGCGGCAGGGCAGTGGTCGGCACGGCGCGAAGCCCGCTTCCAGGCCGACAGCATCCACCGCGCCATCGAAGTCCATGCCCTGGCCCTGCGCGGCGCAGCGGCCCACTACAGCTACCTGCCTTTCACCGTGGCCCAGCACCCCGACGTGCTGGCCGCCCTGGCGCACCCGCAGGATGCCGCCGTGCTGCAGCGCGCCAACCGCTACATCGAAGAGGTGAACCGCCGCGCAGGCTCGGACGCGCTGTACCTGGTCAACCCCGAGGGCAACACCCTGGTGGCCAGCAACTGGAACACGGCGCAGAGCTTTGTGGGCCAGTCGTATGCCAACCGCCCGTATTTCAGCGACGCGCTGGCGGGTCGCAACGGCCAGTTCTATGGCGTGGGCCAGACCACTGGCGAGCCGGGGCTGTTCTTGTCGGCCCCCGTGCGCCAGGGCGGGGCGGTGGTGGGCGTGGTGACCACCAAGGTCAGCCTGCGACAGATCCAGGAGGCCTGGGGCTCGGTGCGCGACCCGATCTTGCTCAGCGATGCGCGCGGCATTGTGTTCCTGGGCTCGGTGCTGCCCTGGTTGTACCAGGCCAACCGCACCGTGGCGGGCGCTGATCTGGACTGGGTGCTGCGCCACCAGCAGTACGGCACCCACCACAGCTTCCCGCTGCTGCCCTGGACGCTGGACCGCAGCGCCGATGCCCCTGGCTACCTGGTGCGCACCGCCATCGACGGCAAACCCCGCCAGTTTCTGGCCGTGGACGAAGCCCTGCCCGACCTGGGCTGGACCCTTACCGTGATGGCCGACTACGCGGCCGTCACCCGCGCCCGCCAACGCACCTGGATGCTGGGCCTGCTGGGCGCGGGCCTGCTGCTGCTGGCGGCCCTGTACTGGCAACTGCGCGAGCGCCGCTTTGCCGAGCAGCGCGATGCCCGCCGCCAGCTGGAGGTGCGGGTGCGCGAACGCACCGCCGAGCTCGACGAAGCCCACGCCTTTCGCAAAGCCATGGAAGACTCGCTGGTGGTGGGCATGCGCGCCCGCGACCTCGACGGCCACATCATCTACGTCAACCCCGCCCTGTGCGCCATGACCGGCTACCGCGCCGACGAGCTGCTGGGCCGCCTGCCGCCATATCCCTACTGGCACCCCGACGACGTGGAGCAGCACTGGCACAACAACGACGCCACCATGAGCGGCCAGGCCGCGCTGTCGGGCTTTGAATCCCGCGTGCGCCACCGCGACGGGCACGACGTGCTCACCATGGTCTACACCGCCCGGCTCATCGACGCCCAGGGCCGCCACAGCGGCTGGATGAGCACGGTGGTGGACATCACCGAGCAAAAGCGCACTGCCCTGCGCCAGCGCCAGCACGAAGAACAACTGCAGCACGCCCAGCGCCTGGCCAGCCTGGGCGAAATGGCCTCCACCCTGGCCCACGAGCTGAACCAGCCCCTGGCCGCCCTGAGCAACTTCGCCAGCGCCGCCAAGGCCTTTGCCGCACAAGGCCAGCAAGACCTGCTGGCCAGCAGCCTGGACGAGACCACCGCCCAGGCCCAGCGCGCCGCCGAAATCGTGCGCCGCATCCGCGGCTTCGTGCGCCAGCGCACCGCCGGGCAAGAGGATTGCGTTGTGGCCGCGCTGGTGGCCAATGTGCTGGCCCTGCTGCAAGGCGAAATGCGCCAGCAGCAGGCCCGTGCCGTGGTGCGCATCCCCGCCGACCTGCCCCCCGTGCGCGGCGACCGCGTGCTGCTGGAACAGGTGCTGCTGAACCTGGTGCTGAACGCCCTGCAAGCCATGCACGCCACGCCGCCCGAGCGCCGGGTGGTGGAGATCGACGCCGCGCTGGCCGGTAGCCGCGTGCACATCCAGGTGGCCGACCGGGGCCCCGGCATCCCCGCCGAACTGGCCGAGCAGGTGTTTGCCCCCTTCTTCACCACCAAGCCCGACGGCCTGGGCCTGGGCCTGAACATCTGCCGCACGATTGTGGAGAGCCACCGGGGGCGGTTCACGTTTGCGGACCGGGTGGGTGGGGGGACGGTGTTTTTGTTGGAGTTGGAAACTTCCGGGTGAGTCTTCTTTTGGGTGGCCTCAGATTTCTCCTGCGACACCGGGAGAGGGCGTGAGGCAGAATGCCACCACAAGCAGTAGGTTGCGAGCAACGGCTTTCAGGAAGGCTAGCTGCAAGAGTTGCAAAACTCACGAGCTCATACTTTTCCGTCTTATCAAGATCGTAAATGAAATTCGAATTGCTAAATCCGGTCCTACTTGGAATAAACCAGCTGGATAATGTTCGATTGTTTCGAGGCGGACGGTCGGAGACGCGATCGCACGATGTGCATCAAAAATGGAATCGGATACAGATCGTATCCGGCACCGGATATTTTGAAGAACATCACATTTACATTGTCGTTTCGCGACAACGGACTCGATTCGCCCCACTTCAGGATTTTCCTGCCAATCATTTTTTGCTGGACCATAAATCTAGAACTTCGCCAGTTGAAATTAACTTTTCAGATCTATCGAGCTGCATTGTTTATCCTGCAGTTTTTGATTTGGATTCCGATATATTTATCGATACTCTTATGCATGGCGTGAGAGAGCGCCTCAATATCACTGAACTACAACATATTGCGGCCGAGCCATGCAATCAGAAATTTGTTACTGCGGCGTCTTTTATTTTTGCGAATGAGAGCCTCAACGTGCCTTGTTCGCCGGATCTTTGGAGATTTATACGTTTTCCCAATGCGCTTCAAGGTGAGGGTCCGTCTGGTCCGACCCCATTTGACTTTCGCATTGAATACATTGGAAAATCTATCAATCCTGTAGAGGAGCGCTTGTCTGCACACGAACATGTCAGAAGAATTCAGACCGAGTTGAGCTCTCAAGAACCAAATAGAGAATCGTTTGTGGTTCTCTATCAAGTAGATTACCAAACTCCGCTTGGGAAAATGGGGATCGGAAGCCGAAACAACCAAATTGAGCTCGGTGCGGCCGAGGCAATTCTGATTCAATACTTTAAGCCACGCTTCAATACTCGGAGCACAGATTTTTCGCTCAGTACGAAAAACACAGACCCTATTGATGAAGAACTCGCCAAACAAATGCGAAATTCTGGAAATTTCGCGGTTGGCTCAACTTCACTGATCCTTGAAAGCCCCAGCAAAGCTTCGCCAGGGAGTCTTTTGTGGGGACGCTATTTCACATCGCATCACGCAAAAACTTCATGTATGAACGAAATTGTGTTTTGAATGCCAGCTTTCCGCAGTTGTGTCTCCTCTAGCCTATGGCGGCTTTGGGCCCAAAACAGACATTCAAATTTCCCTACGGCAGACCCGATGTCTTACTGAGCTTTCACACACTTCATTCCCCGCTTTCTACCCCCATGAAGCCCACCCCACTCCCCCTGAACCTCTACGTCGTAGACGACGACGAAGCCGTGCGCCGCTCGCTGGGTCTGTTGCTGCTGTCGCGCGGCCATGCGGTGCAGGCGTTTGCTTCGGGCGAGGCTTTTCTGGCCGGGGCCGATGTGCAGCGGCCGGGCTGCGCCATCCTGGACCTGCGGCTGGGCGGGATGAGTGGGCTGCAGGTGTTTGAGGCGCTGCGGGGGCAGGGCAGTCCGCTGGTGGTGCTGTTTTTGTCGGGCCACGGCGACATTCCCATGGCGGTGGAGGCGGTGCAGCACGGCGCTTTTGGCTGGCTGGAGAAGCCCTGCAACGACGTGCGCCTGCTGGCCACTATTGCCCAGGCGCTGGACAAGTCTGCCAGCATCGCCGCCCAGTTGCAGGCGCGGCAGGCCGCGCAGGCGCTGTGGGCCAGGCTGACCCCGCGCGAGATGCAGGTGGCCCGGCTGGTGGCCGAGGGCAAGCCCAACAAGCGCATCGCCCTGGACCTGGCCCCGCTGGAGCTGCGCACCGTGGAGACGCACCGCGCCCACGTGTTTGCCAAGCTGGACCTGTCGAACAGCCACGAGCTGGAACGCTTTCTGCGCGAAAACGGTATTTAGCGCACTCTAGGGTTTACCCCTGCGTAGACCTACGCAGCAGACGCAGCGCAATGCTACGGACGACGGCCGCCGGGCCGCGCCACACACTTGTCGCCAGGTTCAAACGGCCCCCATGGAACGGGCCGTGGCCAGAGACAAGGACACCTTCCATGAGCGCCATCCCGATCCCGAGCGGCTCCGCCGCCACCCCCATGCCCTATAGCTTCGAAGAAAAGCGCAGGCGCATTTTTGCCATCGTGGCCGCCTCGTCCGGCAACCTGGTGGAGTGGTTTGACTTCTACATCTACGCGTTTTGTGCCATCTACTTTGCGCCCGCGTTCTTTCCCAAGTCGGACCCCACGGCCCAGTTGCTCAACACCGCCGGGGTGTTTGCCGCAGGCTTTTTGATGCGCCCCATCGGCGGCTGGCTGTTTGGCCGCCTGGCCGACCGCAAGGGCCGCAAGACCTCGATGGTGGTGTCGGTGGTAATGATGTGCGCGGGCTCGCTGCTCATCGCCTGCCTGCCCACCTACGCCAGCATCGGGGCCATGGCGCCGGTGCTGCTGCTGACGGCGCGGCTGCTGCAAGGCCTGTCGGTGGGTGGCGAGTACGGCACCACCGCCACCTATATGAGCGAGGTGGCCATGCGCGGCCAGCGCGGCTTCTTTTCGTCGTTCCAGTACGTCACGCTGATCGGCGGGCAGTTGCTGGCGGTGCTGGTGGTGGTGGTGTTGCAGCAGTTTCTGGACGAGGCCGAGCTCAAAAGCTGGGGCTGGCGCATTCCCTTCGTGCTGGGTGCTTGCACCGCGGTGGTGGCCCTCATGCTGCGCCGCACCCTGCACGAAACCACCACCGCCCAATCCCGCAGCGCCAAGGGCGCGGGCAGCGTGGCCGAGCTGGTCAAGCACCACAAGCGTGCGCTGCTGGTGGTGCTGGGCTACACGGCGGGCGGCTCGCTGATCTTCTACACCTTCACCACCTACATGCAAAAGTACCTGGTGAACTCGGCCGGCATGTCGATCAAGACCGCCAGCAATGTGATGACCGCCTGCCTGTTCCTCTACATGTGCATGCAGCCGGTGTTTGGCGCCTTGTCCGACCGCATTGGTCGGCGCAACAACATGCTGCTGTTTGGCGGCCTGGGCACGCTGATGGTGGTGCCCATCATGACCACGCTGCAAACCGTGACCAGCCCGCTGCTGGCGGGCGTGCTGATCACCATCGCCCTGGCGGTGGTGAGCTTCTACACCTCGGTGGGCGGCATCGTGAAGGCCGAGATGTTTCCGCCCGAAGTGCGCGCACTCGGCGTGGGCCTGTCGTATGCGGTGGGCAACGCCATCTTTGGCGGCAGCGCCGAGTACGTGGCCCTGGGCCTGAAGTCCATGGGAATGGAGCCGTACTTCTACTGGTACGTCACCGGCATGATGGTGCTGGCCTTTGCCGTGAGCTTTTTGCTGCCGCGCCAGGCCACCTACCTGCACGACGACCATTGAGGGTGAAATTGGCTGCTTGTGCTTATGGAATAAGCATGGACAGCTATTAAAAAAGGAGTCTATGCCACGGCCAGGCGCTGGAAGTTACCGGCAAAAAAGCGGCCCAGCATGTCCAGCGCATGCCGCACCTTGGCCGGTTGCTCGCCGCGCCGCTGGGTGATGGCGTAGACCGGCAGGTCGGCCATGTGCCAGTCGGGCAGCACGGGCACCAGGCGGCCATCGGCCAGGGCCTGGAAGTCTTCCTGCCGCACGGCCATGCAGATGCCCCAACCGGCCAGGCACAGCGCGTGCAGGGCCGACACCTGGGTGGCCTGCACCCGGCCTTCGAGCTGTACCGTCTGTTGTGCACCGCCCGGCCCCTGCAGCTCCAGCGTGTCGAATGTGGTGTGGGCCGAGCCGCTGCCCAGCCAGGCATGCTGCAGCAGGTCCTGCGGCTGCGCGGGCCAGCCGTGCTCGGCCAGGTAGCCGGGTGCGGCGCAGAGTTGGCGCTCCATGCTGCCCAGCTTGCGTGCCACCAGGCTGGAGTTGGCCAGGCTGCCCACGCGCAGGGCTATGTCCACCCGGGCCTCGATCAGGTCGATCACCGCGTCGTCCAGCAGCAGCCGTAACGTTAACTTGGGGTAGCTGCGCAGCGGCTGCAGCGCCACGGCCAGCAGGCTGGCAAAGCCGATGGGCGCGGCCAGCCGCAGTTCGCCTTCGGGTTCGTCGCGCAGCAGCGCCAGCGCCGACTCGGCGGCCCGCGCCGCCGCCACCATGGCCGCACAGCCCACGTGGTAGCGGGCCCCGGCCTCGGTGAGCGTGAGCTTGCGGGTAGAGCGGTGCAGCAGCGCCAGGCCCAGCGATTTTTCCAACTGGCGCAGGTGCTGGCTCACCGCCGACGGCGTCATGCCCAGCCGCTGCGCCGCTGCAGTCAACGAGCCCGCTGCCACCACCTCGGCAAACACCGCCATGCGTTTGAGCTGGTCTGTGGGGTTATTCATAAGTTTTACTTCAGAGTATTGGCGGATTTAACCATCTAGTCAGGGCTTCGTGAAGTCGGGATACTTCAGTCTTCAATCAACCACTAGGAATTCACCATGAAAATCGCACTCATCGGCGGCACCGGTTTCGTCGGCAGCGCCGTACTCACCGAACTGCTCAGCCGGGGCCACCAGGTCACCGCGCTGGCCCGCAACCCGGCCAAGTTCACCGCCCAGCCCGGCCTGACCGTGGTGGCCGCCGACGTGCTGGATGCCGCACAAGTGGCCAAAGCCGTGGCCGGTACCGACGCCGTCATCAGCGCCTACAACCCCGGCTGGACCGAGCCGCAGATCCATGACCTGTTCCTGCAAGGCAGCCAGGCGATTCTGGACGGCATCAAGCAGGCAGGCGGCATGCGCGTGCTGGTGGTGGGCGGCGCAGGCAGCCTGTTTGTGGCGCCCGGCGTGCAACTGGTGGACACCCCGCCGTTCCCCGCCGAATACAAGCAGGGCGCACTGGCCGCCCGCGAGCTGCTCAACCGCATCCAGAAGGAAACCACGCTGGACTGGACCTTCCTCTCGCCCCCCATCGCCCTGGCCCCCGGCGCGCGTACCGGCCAGTACCGCGTGGGTGGCGACCAACTGCTGCCCGGCGTGGGTGAGGCCCCCGCAGGCATCAGCGTGGCCGACCTGGCCGTGGCCATGGTGGACGAGATCGAAACACCCAAGCATCTCAAGAAGCGCTTTACCGTGGCGAACTGAAGCCCAGCCCGTCATACCGGCGTAACACCGGTTTGCTCCAATCGCCTTTTGCACTCCACAGGCAACCATGGGGCTTACCAAAACCGACAAAGCGCGTGCCGAGCTTCAGCCCGGCCAGCGAAGCCTGGGCCAGCGCGAGCGGGCCTTGCTGCTGCTGGCCGATGGGCGCAAGACGGTGCACGAAATGGGCGCCTACCTGGGGCACGAGGGTGAGCGCCTGGTGCTGCAGTTGCTGCGCGACGGCTACCTCGCGCAGCCAGCGGTAGCCGCCGTGCCGGTGGCGGCCGATCCGTTTGACGGCAAGCGCTCCATGGCCACCACCCGCATGTTTTTGTTTGACATCTGCGAGCGCATGTTCGCCCGGCGGGCGCCCGCCCTGGCCGAATCTTTGCGTGAAGCCCTGCGCAATGCCCGCGACCGCAGTTCCATGCTGGAAGTCAGCCACGTCTTGCTGGCCGAGGTGGAAAGTGCGGCAGGGCTGGAGCGGGCCAACGCGCTGCGGGAGCGCATCGCCTTGCTGTTACCCCAGACCGTGGCGGTCTAAGCGACCCACCGGATTTCTGCAAACCCCAGGTGGTGCATAAATTCCCGCAGCACCAGCAGGGTGGCGGCGAAGGCGGGGGTGTTGGGAATGCCCGCACTCGCCGCCGGACGGCCTTGCGACAAGGCCGCCAGCAGGTCGAACAGGCGCTCCACCGCGTCAATCGACAGCGTGGTGCCCCCCACACCGGCGAGCCCCGCCATGTCTTGCACCCAGGCATCGGTGGTCCACAGGGCAGGGTGGTCGACCACCAGGGTGCGGGCCCGGTTCACCTCGTCTTCCACCCACTGGATGGCGTTTTCCAGCTCGCCGGGCGTGGGCGGGTTGTGGTGGAACCAGGCGGCCGCCGTCTTGTGGGAGCCCAGTGCCAACTCCAGCGTGGCCTCGGCCTGCGGGCCGAGGCCGACCGCCAGGGCGGTGTGCTCCGGGCCGATGTGCAGCACGGTGATGGGGGTGCCATTGGCCAGTTCGCGGTAGCGCTGCTGTATGTCGAATTCCATAGGGGGCCTTGGTGCGGTAAAGGGCATTCTAGAAAGCAAATGTTGGCGGCGGTGGCCGCATGTTCCTGTATAAAGGCGAAGGCCCGAAAGGTTACAAAAACAAACAGGAGCCTTTTTTCGTGATTGCTTTGAATCCACTGACTTTCAATGGGGCCGACATGGCGGCCCGGCTTGCGGTGCTCAGCCCGGCCGAATTGGATGGACTCGATTTTGGCGTGATCGGTTTCGATGCCGATACGGTAGTCACCCAGTACAACATCTATGAATCCCAGGCCGCCGGTTTGTCGCCCGAGCGGGTGCTGGGGCACCCCCTGTTTACCGTGGTGGCCCCGTGCATGAACAACTTCCTGGTGGCGCAGCGCTTTGAAGACGCCGAAGCCAATGACGAGCCGCTGGATGCCACCCTCGACTACGTGCTGACCCTGCGCATGCGCCCGGTGAAGGTGGCCCTGCGGCTGCTGTCCGACCCGGGCCAGGCGCTGCGCTACGTGCTGGTATTTCGGGCCTAGTTTTTTCCATCCCCCGCCCAGCCGCTCGCGGTGACGGCACCGCCACCCAGGACTCCCCATGCCCGCCACTGCCGCCAACGAAGCCTACGAGGCGCTGATCCAATTTCTCTACCAGGCCCCGATCGGGCTGGCCCAAACCAGCCTGGACGGCAGCATCGAGATGGCCAACCCCATGTCGGCGCAGCTGCTGATGCCGGTGTCGCCCGATGGTAGCCTGGACAACCTGTTTGACGTGCTGGCCGATGTGGCACCGCACCTGCGCAGCATGGTGGCGGCCTTCGCCCCGGCCAGCGGCGTGGTGTGCGAGTCGATGCGCATCCCGCTGCAACCCGATGGCCGGGGCCAGACGGCGCCGCAGATGCTGTCGTTCAACCTGCTCAAGATGGGCCCCGACCGGCTGATGGCCGTGCTGAGCGACATCACCCGCGAAGTGCAGCGCGAGCAGCAGGGCCTGGCCCGCCGCCTGAGTGCCGCCGACCGCATGGACAACCTGACCCGCATGCCCAAACGGGCGGTGGCGCTGGAGCGCCTGCAGCGGGCCATGGAGCGCGCGCCCGAGGAGCCCGGCTACGCCTTCGCCGTGCTGTACTTGAACTGCGACCGCCTCAAGCAGATCAACAACACCCAGGGCCATGCGGCGGGTAACGAAGTTCTGTCGATGCTGTCCGACCGCTTGCGCACCACCTTGCGCTCGCGCAACCGCCTGGGCCAGCCGCATGGCGGCGAGCAGATGGCTGCGCGCGTCGGCGGTGACGAGTTTGTGGTGGTGCTGGACGACCTGGAGCACCCCGACGATGTGCACGTGGTGGCGCAGCGCCTGCTGGATGTGCTGGCCAAGCCCTACGGCATTGGCACCCAGCAGTTGCACTGCGGCGTGAGCATCGGCATCGTGCTGCGCGCCCAAACCCGTGGCGACGCCGAAGCGGTGCTGCAGTGCGCCAGCATCGCCATGGCGGAGGCCAAGCGCGCCGGGGGCGGGCGCTACGTGGTGTTTGAGCCGGCCATGCATGCGCGCGCCGCACACCGCTCGGAGACCGAGGCCGAGCTGCGCCTGGCCCTGGCCGAGGAGCAGCTGTTTGTGGTGTACCAGCCGGTGGTGGGCCTGCTGGGGCCGGGGCGTAACGACGGCTCGGTGGACCGTTCTGCGGGGGTCGAAGCGCTGGTGCGCTGGCAGCACCCCACGCGGGGCGTGGTGCCGCCGTTTGAATTCATTGGTGTGGCCGAAGAATGTGGCCTGATCGGTGCGCTGGGCGACTTCGTGCTGGCCACCGCCTGCCGCCAGTTTGTGCAGTGGCAGGCCGAGCTGGGCGCCAGGGCTCCGCGCCTGCTGGCGGTCAACCTGTCGCGCGCCCAGTTGGCCCAGCCCGACTGGGCCGAGCACGTGGGTGAGCTGCTGCGCAGCATCGGCATGGCCCCCGCACAACTGCAGCTGGAGGTGACCGAGAGCCTGGCCGCGCAGGACGAAAACGTGCAGACCTGCCTGCACGCGCTCAAAGCGCTGGGCCTGACCCTGGCGCTGGACGACTTTGGTACCGGCTATTCCTCGCTGGCCAGCCTGCACCAGCTGCCGGTGGACGTGGTGAAGATCGACCGCTCGTTTGTCAGCCAGTCTGCCACCAGCCACCACCACCGCGTGCTGATCGAAGCCACGGTGCGGGTGGCCCACAGCCTGGGCATGGGCACGGTGGCCGAAGGCATCGAAACCGAAGCCCAGGCCGCCATCGTGCGCACCCTGCAGTGCGAAAAAGGCCAGGGCTATTTGTTCAGCAAACCGCTGCGGGCCGAGGACCTGGTGCGCTGGATCAATGCGGCGGATTGATCCAATGCCAAATCGGCATCCGGCGCTTATTCCATAAGCGCAAGAAGCTATAAAAAATGTAGTATTAACCCGCTCGCAGCACCGTCTGCAGCCAGGCCAGAAAGTCGGCCTGCATGGCCGCGCTGATGCCGTGGTCTATGGGGTAGCGGTGGCTTTGCAGGGGCACGCCCAGAGCGCCCAGCCACTGGTCGGAGCGCTCGGCCCAGGCCACCGGCAGCTTGCTGTCGAACTCGCCATGGCCCACAAAGGCCTGCACCTGGGCCAGCTGCGCGGGCGGGGCCAGGTGCGGCTCCAGCTCGGGCAGGATGCGGCCCGACAAAATGCCGAAACCCGCCACCGTGGCCGGTGCCGTCAGCCCTACCCCCGCGCTCATGATGCCGCCCTGGCTGAAGCCCGCCACCACCGTGTGCTGCGGCGCAATGCCGTGGGCCTGCTGCAACTGGCCGATGAAACGGGTGAGCGCCAGGCGGCTGCTGTCGGCCTCGGCTGCGTCGATGCGCGGCCCGGTGGGGCCAAACGCCACCCGGAACCAGGCAAACTGCCCCGGCCCCAGGGTCAGCGGGCCGCGTGGCAGCACCACCAGGGTGCCGGGCTGTTGCGCGGCGATGGCGGCGGCCATGTCCATCAGATTGCTTTCCGACCCGCCCACCCCGTGCAGCAGCAGCACGAGGGCGGTGGGGCGGGCGGGTTGCGGCTGGAGGACGCGAAAGCTGAGGGCGAAATCGGGGCTGGTGTGCAGGGTGCTCATGTGGATTCCTCCATTTCAATGGGTGGTGGCGGGCAAACCCCAGGCATACGACTCCATGGAGAGTACGCCGTGGGTGATGCCGCCGTCGATCACGCGGGGCGCCTCCGAATCGCTGCGTCCGCCCATGGCCACCAGCAGGGGCAGGTAGTGCTCTTCGGTGGGGTGGGCGCGCTCGGCGTGCGGGGCCAGGCGGCGGTAGTCCACCAGCTTGTCCGCGGCATGGCCGTTGACGGCCTGGCGGATCCAGTGGGTGAACTCGACCGCGTAGTCGGCGGCGTCGGTGTGGGCGTGGCGGAACTCGTACAGGTTGTGCGTCATGCTGCCCGAAGCCAGCACCAGCACGCCTTGCGCCCGCAGCGGTGCCAGGGCCTGGCCCAGGCGCAGGGCCCCGGCGGTGTCCAGGTCGTGCGGCATCGACACCTGGAACACCGGGATGGTGGCCGCAGGCAGCAGGTGGCGCAGGGGCACCCAGGCACCGTGGTCCAGCCCGCGCCGTGCGTCCAGCGTGGCGGGCCAGCCGGCATCATTCAGCACGCGCTGCACTTCGGCGGCGATGTCCGGGGCGCCGGGTGCGGGATAGCGCAGGCTGTACAGGGCCTGTGGGAAGCCGCCAAAGTCGTGCACCGTCTCGGGCGCGGCACTGGCCATCACCTGCACGCCGCGGGTCTGCCAGTGCGGCGAGACCACCAGCACGGCGCGGATGCCGTGCAGCGTCTGGCCCAGCGAGGTCAGCAAGGGGCCGAGTGTGCCGGGCTCGATGGCAAACGTGGGGGCGCCGTGGGATACGAACAGCACCGGAGCGAGGGTGGCAGAAGGGGTGGGAGTGGATGTCATAGCCGCTACTGTATAAGCTACGCCTGAAGAGATAAACGGCCTAGAATAAGATTCATTGTTTTACTGTCATACACAATGGACCGTTTTCTGGAAATGCAAACCTTCAGCGCCGTGGTGGACGCGGGCAGCTTCGTCAAGGCCGCCGAGGCGCTGGGCTTGTCCAAGGCCGCCGTGTCGCGCTATGTGGGCGAACTGGAGGCGCGGCTGGGTGTGCGCCTGCTGCAGCGCACCACGCGCCGCCTGTCGCTTACCGAAGAAGGCCAGGTGTTCTACGCCCGCAGTAAGGAGCTGCTGGCCGGGGTGGAAGAGGCCGAAATGGAGGCCACTTCGCGCAGCGCCGCCGCCAGCGGCCTGCTGCGCATCAACGCGCCGGTGACCTTTGGCAACCTGCACCTGGCCCCGCTGTGGGGCGTGTTCCGCAGCCAGCACCCGCAGGTGGCGCTGGACATCACCCTGTCGGACCGGGTGGTGGACCTGGTGGAGGAGGGCTACGACGTGGCCATCCGCATCGCCACCCTGCCCAGCTCCACCCTGGTCAGCAAGCGCCTGGCCAGCACCCGCATCGTGCTGTGCGCATCGCCCGCCTACCTGGCCGCACACGGCACGCCCCAGCACCCGGCCGACCTGGCCGCGCACGCGGTAATTGCCTACCGCTACTGGGCCAGCAAGGATGAATGGCACTTTGACGGACCCGATGGCCCGGTCACCGCCAAGACCCGCCCCTGCATGCACACCAACAGCGGCGACACCTGCCGCGCCGCCGCGCTGGCGCACCAGGGCATCATCCTGCAGCCCACGTTTCTGGTGGCGGGCGACCTGGCGGCGAGCACCCTGGTGGAGCTGATGCCGCAGTACCGCTCGCTGACCATGGGCATCTACGCCGTGTACCCCACGCGCAAGCACGTGTCGCCCAAGGTGCGGGCGCTGGTGGACTTTTTGGCGGGGAAACTGGCGGCGGTGGCCTGGTGAGGCGATTGATATAAAAACCAGCCTTGGCGCCCGTGGTTGTGGCGTAAGGTGCTATCAAAAGTAAAGTAATTTGGTGGCGGCTACAAGTCCGCCACGATCTTGTGCAGGTAGGCCAGCGCGATGCGGGGCGTGGCGTTCAGCAGCTTGGCGATGGCTTCCACATCGTCGGGCACGGCGGGGTTGTCCCAGCCGTGCAGCGTGTGGCGCGCCAGCCGCACGGCCAGCACCACGTTGAGCACATTGGCCTGCTCGGCATGGCGGGCATCGCTGATACGCACCAGCATGGCGGGCAGGCACCACTGGCGCATGAGCTGCTGGGCCAGGTCGTCCAGCTCGATGTTGAGCACCGTCTTTTGGATGGCGGCACTGCGCAGGGTGGGGTCGGCCTGCTGCGCGGCCTGGATCTGCAGGGCCAGCGCAGGCGCATGGCACCACAGCAGCAGCTCGGCAAAGTCGTGCAAAAACGCGGCGTGCAGGATCACGTCCACATCCATATCCGCCCGGTGCACCGCAAAGCCCAGCGCAAACAGGCGCGCCCGCTCGGCCCGCTGCAGCAGCTCGCGCACGGCGGCCAGCGCCTGCGGCTGGTCGGCCAGGCGGTCTTCCACCGTGGGCTGTGGGCCAAAGTGGCGGAAGAACGGGGCGATGCCCAGCATCACCAGGGCGCCGGTGATGGTTTCGGTTTTGCTGGAATCCATCACGTGCACGTCCGGGCGGCGCAGGCTGGCCACATAGGCCATGACCTTGATGGCCATCAGCGGGTCGGTCTGGATGGCTTTGGCCAGCATGGCCGCGTCCACCTCGTCCTCCTTGGCCCGCAACACCTCCAGCGCCCGCGCCGTCTCGGCCAGCACAGGGATCTCGGCGCTGGTGCAGTAGCGCGTCCACGCCGCGAGGTCGGGCAGGGCTTCGGTAAGTTGGGGGACAGACATGTAAGCCAATGTACTGCACCCGTGGAAAACTACCAATGTTTGGTGCCAAACCGGCACTTTGCGCTTATTCCGTGGGCGTGGGCAGCTATCAAATCAGGAATGTTTGTCCAGGCGACACTGGATCGGCCTCCGCGAGCGACTGGTTCAGCGTTGCCCCAGCCGCACGATCTGCCCGGCCCGCGCCTTGGCCAGGGCCTTGCTCAGAATCTTGTAGGTATCGAAGTCGAACGCGGTGTGGCCGGACTCCAGCAGCTCGGCCACTTCTTCCTCGCTTTTGGCGGTGCCCAGATAGCGCCAGTCGTGCAGCACGTGCAGGTCGCGGCCTTCGCGCAGGCCAATGGGGCCGGGGTGCGGCCAGCGCTGCACCTTGTGGCGGGTCAGGGCGGTGAGCAGGGCCAGGTTGTGCTGGGCCAGGGGCTGGGTGCCCACGCAGGCCCCGGCGCACTGGCGGATCTGGTGGGCGAAGCAGGGGCGGCCGGGCGCGAGCTTTTCCAGGCCCAGCACGCCACGGCACAGGCCCTGGGTGGTGGCCAGGGTTTCCAGCAGCTGCAGGGCTTCGCGGCGCGAGCGGAAGGGGCCGAATAAATTGTCTTGCACGCCCAGGGCGATGTCGGGGCCGTTGACCAGGCGCGGCACCAGCGGGGTCAGCAGTGCGCTGGTGTCGTCCAGCTGCCAGGCGTGCAGGTCGCGCTGGCGGCGCAGTTGCACGTTCATGCTGGGTTGCTTGCTTTTGACCCACTGGGCTTCGAGCAGCAGCGCGCCGACTTCGCCCTCGGTTTCCAGCCAGTCGATGTCGGCCACCTGCTGGCTCAGGCGCATTTCCTTGGGTTTGCTGAGTGCCGCGCTGAAGTGGGCCAGCACGCGGCTGCGCAGGTTTTTGCTTTTGCCGATGTACAGCGGGCGGCGCTGGGCGTCGTAAAACACGTACACGCCGGGGGTTTCGGGCAGGCGGTCGATGTGCTCGGCATCCAGCTGCGGCGGCACGGCAGGGCGGGCCGAAAGGGCATTGACCGCCGCGCTGAGCGTGGCGGTATCGAACCGGTGGAGCAGCAACTGCCAGAACTGGGCCAGCGCGTCGGCATCGGCCAGGGCGCGGTGGCGCGCGGGCATCTGCAGGCCGTGCACGGCGATCAGGGTGTCGAGGTTGTGCCGCGCCTGGGTGGGGAACAGGCGGCGCGATAGCTGCACGGTGCACAGCACGGGGGCCTGCCAGGCGATGCCGCAGGCCTTGAACTCGGCCCGTAAAAAACCGTAGTCGAAGCGGGCGTTGTGGGCCACAAACAGCTTGCCGCGCAGCCGGTCCAGGATCTCGGCGGCCACGGCCTCGAAGGGGGGCTGGTCGGCCACCATCGCGTCGTCGATGCCGGTGAGCTGCTGGATGAAGGCCGGGATGCGCGTGCCGGGGTGGATCAGCTGGCTCCAGCGGCGCACGTGGGGGCCGTCCACCTCGACGATGCCGACCTCGGTGACGCGGTCGCGCCCGGCGCTGCCGCCGGTGGTTTCAATGTCGACAAAGGCCAGGGGCGGGAAATCGGGGGTCATACCCACAGCCTAGCATTGCGCCGCCCCACCCGGCTCCCGCAGGGCTTTAGCGCCGGTTGCCGGTGGGCCCCACCATGGGCGGGCGCTTCCCTGCTTGTGGCCTGGCAGGGGAAGTTCTAGGATCTCGGGTTACCAGACGCGAAATGCCCTACGCAGCCCTGCGTATAGGCGCTGGCCGGATGGCGGAGGGTCCATGAGCACCATGCGTGAGCGGGATTGGCGTGCCTGTTTCGAGCTGCTGCAGACGGTGGTCGACGCGGGCGACAGTGTGGACGCGCTGGCCCGCGCCGCCGTCAACGCCCTGCCCGCGCTGGTGGCCGCGGAGGTCAGCAGCCTGGCCGAATACAACCTGCGCAATGGTCGCCGCCAGGTGCTGGCCATGCCCGAGGCGGCACCCGGTGCCCCCAACCCGGTCGGTGGCAAGCCCTGCCGCCGCCCGCATCCCTTGCTGCACCTGCACGCCGACCCGCCGGTGCCGGGCGGCTACCGCACCGGTGAGGCACTGCTGTACCCGCGCCCGAACCGCAGCGAACCCTATGGCGGCTCCTTCCGCCGCCGCGGCACCGACTATGTGCTGGCGCTGCCGGTGTATGTTGATGACACCACCCTGGTGAGTTTTGTCCTGAACCGGCGTGACCGCGATTTCAGTGAGCGCGAACGCGCCATGCTCGCGCTGGTGGGGGGGCCGCTGACCCGCATGTACCGGCAAGCGCGGGCGCTGGAGCAGCTGCGCACCAGCCTGTCGACCCTGGCCCCCAATGCCCAGGGCCTGCATGCCCGTGGCGTCACGCCCCGCGAGACCGAGGTGCTGCGCTGGCTGGCCGCGGGCAAGACCGACCGCGAGATTGCGGCCATTCTGGGCTGCAGCTACCGCACGGTGCAAAAGCATTTGCAGCGCCTGTACATCAAGCTCGGTGTCGAGACCCGCACGGCGGCGGTGCTGCGGGCCCTGGGCAGACCAGTACGCACTGCTGCGTATGGCGATCCAGATCCGGTCGGCCTAAGCTGAAACACATTGGGCAGACCAAAAATATGCGGTGCAAACCGTGTGGTGGGTGGGATCTGGAGGTCACAAGATGAACAGCTTGAAAATTCTGGATGGCGAGCGCGAGTCGGTGGTGGTGGACCATGTCGCACTGGAGCAATTGAAGTCTGCGCTGCGCGGGGACTTGCTGTTGCCCGGCGACGAGGGTTTTGAGGATGCGCGCACGGTGTGGAACGCCATGGTCGATCGCCAGCCCGCCCTGGTGGTGCGTTGCGCGGGTGTGGCCGATATCGTCCAGGCCGTGCGGTTTGCGCAGGCGCACCGCCTGCTGACGGCGGTCAAGGGCGGTGGGCACAATATTGCGGGCAATGCCGTCTGCGATGGCGGCCTGCTGGTTGATTTGTCGCAGCTGCGCGCGGTGATGGTCGATCCCCAGCGGCGCGTGGCCCAGGTGGAGCCGGGCGCAACCCTGGCCGACTTCGACCACGAGTGCCAAGCCTTTGGTCTGGCCACCCCGGTGGGTATCAATTCGACCACCGGCATTGCCGGGCTGACGCTGGGGGGTGGCTTCGGATGGCTGTCGCGCAAATACGGCATGACGGTGGACAACCTGCTGGCTGCCGATGTCGTCACCGCCGACGGCCGTGTGCTGCGCACCAGCGAGCACGAGAATCCCGATCTGTTTTGGGCGATCCGTGGCGGCAGCGGTAACTTTGGGGTTGTCAGCCGGTTTGAATTCCAGCTCCATCCGGTGGGGCCCGATGTGCTGAGCGGGCTGGTGGTGTATGCGCTCAAAGACGCACCATCTGCGCTGCGGCAGTTCCGGGACTACGTGAAGACCCTGGACGACGACACGACCGTCTGGACGGTGATGCGCAAAGCGCCACCCCTGCCGTTCTTGCCGCCCGAGGTCCATGGGACTGAAATCATCGCCTTCTGCGTGTTCAGCGCCGGTGACCCGGACGCAGGGCGTACGGCGATCGAACCCGTGCGGCACTTTGGCACTGTGCTGGGGGAATTTATCGGTCTGCAACCGTACACGGCCTGGCAAAAGACTTTCGACCCGCTGCTCACGCCCGGGGCCCGCAACTACTGGAAATCGCACAACTTCGCCGACCTCAGCGACGGCGCTATCGACGTGGCGGTGAAGGCCGTGCACAGCCTGCCATCGCCGCACTGCGAGATCTTCTTTGGCCTGATTGGTGGGGCCACCACCCGCCCTGGCGCCGATGCCACGGCCTACGCGCACCGCGATGCCATTTACGTCTGCAACGTCCATGGCCGCTGGGAAACCGCCGCCGAAGACGCGCAATGTACCGAGTGGGCGCGGGCTTTCTTCCGGGATGCAGCGCCCTATGCCTCGGGCGGTGTGTACGTGAACTTCCTGACCGATGACGAGCCCGAGCGCATCAAGGCGGCCTATGGCCCGGGCTACGAGCGGCTGGTGGCGGCCAAAAACAAATACGACCCGGGCAATCTGTTCCGCATGAACCAGAACATCCGGCCCAGCCTACTGGGTTGAGCCGCAGATTCAGCGCATGTTGCCGGTGTGCCCCAGCGAGTAGCGGCCGGGCTGGGGCCAGACGGTCAGGCCGTGCGGTTCGGCACCCACCTTGATGGATTGGACGGCACCGGTTTCGGTATCGAAGGCATACACCTTGTCGTCGAAGCGGCCCGATAGCCACAGGGTTTTGCCATCGGCGCTGACGTTGCCCATGTCGGGGCTGCCGCCGCCGGGGATGGGCCAGGTGGCGAGCACCTTGCGGGTGGCGAAGTCGAGCACCGACACACTGCCTGGGCCATTGCGCTTGCCGTGCACCATGTTGCTGCCGCGGTTGGAAATGTAGAGTTTGCTGCCGTCGCGGCTGGGGTACAGGCCGTGGGCGCCGGTGCCGGTGGGGATCTGGCCGATCTTGGTGAAGCTGTCGCCATCGACCACGTGGATGCCGTCGGCCATCATGTCGGCCACATAGAACACCTTGCCGTCGGGCGAGATGCGGATGTCTTGCGGCATGCCTTTCTTGTCCAGCAGCAGGTAGCCCAGCACCTTGCGGTTCACCATGTCGATCTTGGCCAGCTTGCCGCCGAACTCGCAGGTGAACAGGGCGTAGCTGCCGTCGATGGCGAAGTCGGCGTGGTTGATGCCCTTGCACTCGGGCACCGCCAGGCTGGATTGCAGCGCCATGGTGTGGGCATCGCGAAAGTCCAGCCGGGCAAAGGCTTCGGCCACCACGATGGCCTGTTTGCCGTCGGGGGTGAAGTACATATTGTAGGGGTCGTCCACCGGCACATCCTGGCCGCGCTTGCCGGTCTTGGGGTCGATGGGGGTCAGGCTGCCGCTGTTCTTGCCTTCGGCATTGTTGGCCACCCACAGGGTCTGCAGGTCCCAGGAGGGCACCACATGTTGCGGGCTGTGGCCCACGGCAAACTTGTCCACCACCTTCATGGTGGCGGGGTCGATCACGTAGATATCGTTGGAGCGCAGGTTGGGCACGTAGATGCGGGGCAGGGCGCCGGCCACGGCCGGGCTCAAGCGGCCCATGCCAGCTTCGCTGTACAGGTTGCTGGCGTTGACCACTGGCGGCATGCCGGGGGTGGTGGCGATGGGCGCGGCCCAGGCGCTGTGGCACAGGGCCAGGGTGGCGGCGGTCAATGCGGCGAGGCGGGTAAGTTGGAACATGGGATGTGTGGGTCGGTGATGGAAATACGTTAATTTAGCGGGTTGCCGTAGCAGCTTTGAGCGCCTGCACGGTTTTGCTGACGATGGCGTCGATGCCGAGCTGGCCCAGCTCGGCCGTGGCGCGGTGCGGGTCGCCGCCATACACGCCGTCGGCCTGGCCGACCTTGGGGCCGCTGCGCATGGCCTCCTGGCGCACCATGTGCGGGGCCACGGCCAGCAGCAGGGCGGTATCGGCCAGGCCGGCGTGGGTGCCGATCTCATCGTCGCGGATGCCGTGCTGGCGCAGGATCTGCGCGTAACCTTCGGAGCTGGTGGCGTAGTAGACCTCGGGCAGGATGGCCCGGGCTCCGGTGCTGGCCCAGCTTTTGTTCAACTGGGCCACCACCTGCTGCACGTCTTTCAGGTAGCCGCCGTGGTCGCCCAGGAACACCACATTTTGGAAGCCATGCACCCGGAAGCTGTTGGCGGCGGACTCCAGGGTCTTCTTGAACACCTCGTCGGGCACGGTGATGGTGCCGGGAAAGCGCATGTGCGAGGTGGTGGGTGCCGTGCCGCCCTCGGGCACATAGGCCATCACGGGCGCCACCAGGGCATTGCCCAGGCCTTCGGCGATGCGCTGCGACAGCGCCTTGACCCGCGCGTTGTGCTTGCCCAGTGCCACATACGGCCCGCTTTGCTCGGTGCCACCGATGGGCACCAGAATGGTGGTTTTGCCCAGGCGCACCTGGTCACGCAGTTCGGTCCAGGTCAGGTCTTCCAGAAACACGGTGGGCAGTGGGTGTGGGGGGGGCGGTGTCTGGGCCCAGGCGGCATGGCTGGCCATCAGCAGGAGCAGGCCCGCCAGTGTGGTCTGCGCGCGCAAAAAGGGGTGGTGCATAAAAAAGGCTGTGGAGTGCGTCATAGACCGAGTCAAGGGAGTGTGCACAGTTCCCGCACCCGCGCATTGTCTCAGGTCAAAGTCGGGTAAAGATGGGCTCCGTCCCGGGTGTAAGTGTGGCCAGCAAAGGGGCAAATCGGACTATATTGGTCGCCATCCATGCGCTGATCCACCGAGAAAATCCCTATGAAATTTGAACAACTGATTGCCTCCGACACCTTGATCCCCTCGCTGCCCGCCACGGTTGCACAGATCTTTGGTGAATTCCAGAAACCCGATCCGGATGTGCGCCGGATCACCGCCCTGGTGTCGGCCGAAGTGGGGCTCACGGTGCGGGTGCTGCGCCTGCTCAACTCGGCCCGCTACGGTAGCGGTGGCCGCATCGGCACCATGGAGGCGGCGATTCCGTTGTTGGGGCTCAAGGCCATCAAGCAGTTGGTCAGTGCCGCCGCGGTGCGTGGGGCTTTTCGCATGGTGCCTGGGGTCGATATGCCCGAATTCTGGCGCAACAGCCTGGACGTGGCCAAGATTGCCCAGTCGCTGGCCGCCACCATGGGCATGGACAAGGGGCTGGCGTTCACCGCCGGCCTGCTGCACGGGGTGGGTGACCTGGTGATGAAGATGGCCATGCCCGACCAGCCCTGCATGCAGCCGGACTTTGCCAAGGACGGCAACCGCTATGCCCGGCAAATAGCCGAGCTGGGCTACTCCTATGCCGATGTGGGGGCGGCATTTGCCGCCAAGTGGCGCTTTCCGCAGGAGATTGTGGATGCCATCCAGCACCACCCGAATCCGCAGGAGGACGTGGCCACCGACACCCTGGCTGGCATCCTGTACCTCGCCGCCTGGGGCGGCCGTGCCCACGAGCTTGACCTGGACACGCCCAGCAAGCTGGAGCAATACCCGCGCCACGTGGCCGAGGCCATCGGCTGCACCGACGCTGAGGCACAGCTGTGCGCGGACGATGCCATCGAGTGGACGGGCCCGGAGGAGGCCGGGGAATTTGCCTAGCGGTGCAGTGGCGATCAGATGGGGCTGAAAAGTGCAGCCTGCGCTTGCCTGGTATCACTTTGTAGCTACAAAAATGGTACTTTTTGCCGTTGGGCACATCGGCGGCAAAGGGTTTTTACAAAAATATGATGATTGGCGGGCGATGTCACCGGTAACGTAATACGCCCATGCCAAATAGTGGACATTTCTCGTATGCATAAGGGTTCAGGGTATTCCCTTGGTGGATTTTTGGGTGTTTATTTGTATTATTAATGGAGGCGAGCGGCTCTGGCCCCACTGCCTGCACCCGGGGTAGCGGGCGGTCCATCCGCCGTGCCTTGGCAACATCCAAAGAGACGAAAGAACACACCATGCATTTTGCGAAACGTACCACCGTGCACGCTGCTGCCAGCCTGGCTCTGGCCTCCTTCGGCCTGATGACCGCGGCCGCAGTGTCGGCCAAGGAAGTGACGGTCTGGGCCTGGGACCCCAACTTCAACATCGCCATCATGAAAGATGCCGCCGCCCGCTACACCGCCAAGCATCCCGATGCCACGTTCAAGATCGTCGACATGTCCAAGGCGGACCTGGAGCAAAAGCTGCAAACCATGCTGGCCTCGGGGGTGAGCAAGTCGCTGCCCGACATCGTGCTGGTGGAAGACTACAACGCGCAAAAATACCTGCGCTCGTTCCCCACCGCGTTCGAGCCCATGTCGGGCAAGGTCGACTACGCCGGGTTTGCCAAGTACAAGGTGGACCTGATGACGGTCAACGGCAAGGTCTACGGCCTGCCTTTCGACTCGGGCGTGACGGGTATGTACTACCGCAAGGATCTGCTGGCCAAGGCCGGTTTTTCCGATAAGGACATGGAGAACATCACCTGGGACCGCTACATCGAGATCGGCACCAAGGTGATGGCCGTCACCGGCAAAAAAATGCTCGGCATCGACCCCAATGACAACGGCCTGATCCGCGTGATGATGCAGTCCGCCGGGCGTTGGTACTTCGACAAGGACGGCAAGCTCGACATCAAGGGCAACCCCGCCCTCAAGGCCGCCATGGAAGTGCAGGGCAAGCTGTTCAAGTCGGGCATCGTCAAGCCCGTGACCAATTGGGCCGAGTACGTGGGTGCCGTCAACAAGGGCGACGTGGCCAGCATCACCACCGGCGTGTGGATCACCGGCGCGGTGAAGTCCGAGAAGAGCCAGGCCGGTCTGTGGGCCGTGGCCCCTACACCGTCCCTGAACCTGCCGGGTGCCACGCATGCCTCCAACCTGGGGGGCTCCAGCTGGTATGTGCTGTCGGGCGGGAAAGAGAAGGCCATGGCGGTCGATTTTCTGAATGAAATCTTCGCCAAGGACACCGACTTCTACCAAAGCATCCTGATCTCGCGCGGCGCCGTCGGCACCTTGATGTCTTCGCGCGCAGGCAAGGCCTACAGCGATGCCGACCTGTTCTTTGGGGGCGCCCAGGTGTGGCTGCGCTTCAGCGACTGGCTGGCCAAGGTGCCCAGCGTGAACTACGGCATGTACACCTACGAAGGCGATGCCGCCGTGTCGGCCCAGCTGCCCGCCCTGAACCAGGGCGTGCCCGTAGACCAGTTGCTGGACAAGATCCAGGCCCAACTCGCGGCCCAGATCAAGTAAGCCACCACGCTGGATGGGGACGCGGCAAGTCGTGTTGCCACCGCCCCCATCGCCCCCTCGTTCTGGAGATTTTTTTATGCGGCAAGCAAGCAGGCCGGGGCATCGCCTTTTCTACGATGTCAACGGATGGGCTTTTGTGTCGGCGGCATTGCTGCTGATCGGCACCTTCATGGTCTACCCCATCGTCCAATCGCTGTGGATGTCGCTGCACGCGGGGCAGGGCAGCATGGTGCAGTTTGTGGGCCTGGGCAATGTGGAGCGGCTGGTCAACGACCCGATGTTCTTGCGGGCGCTGACCAACACCTTCATCTTTTTGGTCGTGCAGGTGCCCATCATGATTGTGCTGGCGCTGGTGATGGCCTCCTGCCTGAACATGCCGAATCTGCGCTTTCGGGGCCTGCTGCGCACCGCCGTGTTTTTGCCCTGTGTCACCTCCCTGGTGGCGTACTCGGTGCTGTTCAAGAGCATGTTTTCTTATGACGGCCTGGTCAATGCCACGCTGCTCTGGCTGGGCCTCATCGACCAGCCCGTGCCCTGGCTGACCGACCCCTTCTGGGCCCGGGTGGTGGTGATTGCGGCCATCACCTGGCGCTGGACCGGCTACAACATGATCTTCTACCTGGCGGCCATGCAGAACGTCGACAAGTCCATCTACGAGGCCGCCCGCATCGACGGCATCTCGGCCACCCGGCGGTTTTTGTCGATCACCATTCCGGTGCTCAAGCCGGTCATTTTGTTCACCACCGTCACGTCCACCATCGGTACGCTGCAGATGTTTGACGAGGCCATGAACATCACCGGCGGCGGCCCGGCCGACAGCACCCTGACCTTGTCGCTGTACATCTACAACCTGTCGTTCAAGTTTGTGCCCAACTTCGGCTACGCAGCTACGGTGTCGTACGTGATTGTGATTTTGGTGGCGATATTGGCCTTCTTCCAGTTTTACGTGGCGCGGGAAAAGGAATGATGCATATGTCCTTTGAAAAAGTCCGCATGGCGTGCATTTACCTGTTTTTGTGGGTGATGGCGTTCTTGTCGATATTTCCATTTCTGTGGATGGTGATCAGCGCCACCAACGAGAGCAACGACATCACCAAAGGAAAAATATCTTTTGGCAATGCCATGGTGGCCAACTACCAGAAGTTTGCGGCCCTGTTCGATGTGGGGCTGGTATTTTGGAACTCCGCCAAAATTGCCATCGTGGGCTCGGTGCTGACCCTGCTGGTGTCGTCCCTGGCGGGCTACGGGTTTGAGATTTTCAAATCGCCCACCCGTGAGCGGTTTTACCAGGGCATTCTGGTGTCGATGATGATTCCATTTGCGACCTTGATGATCCCGCTGTTCATCCTGCTGGCGTCCTTTGACATGCTCGACACCCACATGGCGGTGATCTTGCCCACCATCGCGTCGGCCTACATGGTGTTTTACTTTCGGCAAAACACCAAGTCGTTCCCACCGGAATTGCGGGACGCGGCGCGGGTCGATGGGCTGAAGGAGTGGCAGATATTTCTGTTTGTGTATCTGCCGGTAATGCGCTCCACCTATGCCGCGGCTTTCATCATTGTGTTCATGGCCACCTGGAACAGTTTCCTGTGGCCGCTAATCGTGTTGCAGTCGGTGGAGCTGAAAACCATCACCCTGGTTTTATCGTCCCTGGGCTCGTCGTACACGCCCGATTTTGGCGTGATCATGGTCGCCACCATCATGGCCACCCTCCCCACACTCGCCGTCTTTTTTGCCATGCAGCGCCAGTTTGTCGAAGGCATGCTGGGTTCAGTGAAGTAAGGTTTTATCAAAATGCGTTTAGTTCAAAAAATCAACGACGGCTGGATCTTCCACGCCGATTTCTCGCAAGACTTGATTGCGAGTGCAAAGCTAGGTGACACCGTGCGCCTGCCGCACAACGCGGTCGATTTGGAGATGAATTACTTCGACGAGAAGTCGTTCCAGAAAGAATTTGCCTACCAGCTCCACTTGCCCTGGCAGCCCGCCTTCGAGCGCCAGGAAGTGGCCTTGGTGTTCGACGGCGCCATGGCCAACAGCGTGGTGTGGGTCAACGGCCAGCAGGTCGCACAGCATGCCGACGGCTACACGCCTTTCGAGGCGCGGCTGACCGGGCTGCTCACAGCGGGCGACAACCTCATCACCGTCAAGATCGACGGCAGCGAGAACCCCGACATCCCGCCCTTCGGCGGCCAGATCGACTACCTGACCTACGCCGGCATCTACCGCGACGTGTGGCTCAAGGTGACCGATGCGGTGTCGATTGCCCGCATCAAGGTGGAAACCGCGTTTGAACTCAGCGATGCCAAAACCGTCACGGTGATCGGCACCCTGGCCAACCCGCGTGGCGTGGCGCTGTCCGGCACGGCGCGGGCCGAGTTGTGCACGCTGGACGGCACCGTGCTGCAGCAGCACACGGTGGACTTTGCGGGCGACAAGGTGCGCGTGGCGTTCAGCAACCTGGCCGGTTTGGCATTGTGGGAGCTGGACTCGCCCCAGCTCTACCGCGTGGCCCTGCACATAGCCACCCCCGACGGCCAGGACACGCTGGATGCGCGCTTCGGCTTTCGCACCGCCCGCTTTGCCAGCGACGGCTTCCGCCTGAATGGCAAGCTGCTGAAGATCCGCGGCCTGAACCGCCACCAGTCCTACCCCTACGTGGGCTATGCCATGGGCCGCCGCGCACAGGCGCTGGATGCCGACATCCTGAAAAACCAGCTCCACTGCAACCTGGCGCGCACCTCGCACTACCCGCAGTCGCCGTACTTTCTGGACCGCTGCGACGAAATCGGCCTGCTGGTGTTTGAAGAAATCCCCGGCTGGCAGCACATCGGCGGCCCGGTGTGGCAAGACGAGTCGGTGGAGAACGTGCGCCGCATGGTGCAGCGCGACTGGAACCACCCCAGCATCATTTTGTGGGGCGTGCGCATCAACGAGTCCCGCGACGACCACGACTTCTTTGCCCGCACCAACGCCATGGCCCGCGCCCTGGACAGCACCCGCCAGACCGGCGGCGTGCGCTGCATCGAAAACAGCGAGTTGCTGGAAGACGTGTACACCATGAACGACTTCTTCCACATCGCGCCCCCCGACTGGCTGCCGGGCCGTACCCCCGCGCCGCTGCGCCAGACCCGCGACGTGACCGGCCTGCATGCGGACGTGCCCTACCTGGTGACCGAATTCAACGGCCACATGTACCCCACCAAACGCATCGACCCCGAGGACCGCCAGGCCGAGCACGCCACCCGCCACCTGGAGGTGCTCAACGCCGCCTACGCCAACCCGCAGATCGCCGGGGCCATCGGCTGGTGCATGTTCGACTACAACACCCACAAGGACTTCGGCGCGGGCGACCGCATCTGCCACCACGGCGTGATGGACATCTTCCGCGCGCCCAAGTTTGCCGCGGCCGTGTACGCCAGCCAGTGCCCACCGCAGCAGCAGGTGGTGCTGGAGCCCGTGACCTACTGGGCCCGTGGCGAGAAAGACCGCTGCGAAGTGCTGCCCCTGCTGGTGCTGACCAATTGCGACTACATCGAATTCCAATTCGGCGACTTCCCCGTGAAGCGCGCCGAGCCCGACCGCGCCAAGTACCCGCACCTGCCGTACGCGCCCGTCACCATCGACAGCCGCCAGGTGGACATGGCGGAGGTGGGGGCCTGGGGCATGCAGTGGCTGGACTGCAGCATCACCGGCTTTGTGGATGGCCAGGCCGTGGCCAGCGTCACCCTGAGCGGCAACCCGCTGCCCACCACGCTGGAGGTGGTGGCCGAAAGCACCCTGTTGTTGGCCGACGAGAAAGACGCGGTGCGCTTCACCGTGCGCGCCCTCGACCAGTGTGGCCGTGTGCTGCCGTTTCTGGACGACGTGGTGGCGGTGGAAGTGACTGGCGGCGCGAAGCTGCTGGGGCCGGAACTGATTTTGTTCAAAGGCGGCGTGGCGGGCTTCTGGGTGGAGAGCACCGGCGCGCACGCCGATACCCAGGTGGTGGTGTCCACCCGGCGGCTGGGCCGCCAGGTCTTGGCACTCACAGCGGCGTAAGGCGCCAAGGAGCGAAAAATGGCAGACGTCACACTCACCCGCATCACCAAATCCTTTGGCAACACCGACGTGATCCGGGGCGTAGACCTGGAAATCAACAAAGGCGAATTCGTCGTCTTCGTCGGCCCGTCCGGCTGCGGCAAGTCCACCCTGCTGCGCATGGTGGCCGGCCTGGAAGACATCACCAGCGGCGACCTGGACATCGGTGGCCTGCGCGTCAACGACCTGGACCCGTCCAAGCGCGGCATCGCCATGGTGTTCCAGTCGTACGCGCTGTACCCGCACATGACGGTGCGCGACAACATGGGCTTTGCCCTGCGCTTTGCCGGAGTCCCCAAGGCCGAGGTGGCCACCAAGGTGGACGCCGCGGCCCAGGTGCTGGGCCTGGGCCCGCTGATGGACCGCAAGCCCAAAGCCCTGTCCGGCGGCCAGCGCCAGCGCGTGGCGATTGGCCGCGCCATCGTGCGCGACCCCAAGGTGTTTTTGTTCGACGAACCCCTGTCTAACCTGGATGCCGAGCTGCGCGTGCACATGCGCATCGAGATCGCCCGGCTGCACCGGGAGCTGGGCTCCACCATCATCTACGTCACCCATGACCAGGTCGAGGCCATGACGCTGGCCGACAAGATCGTGGTGCTGCGCGCCGGCAAGGTGGAGCAGGTGGGCGCGCCGCTGGAGGTCTACGACAACCCGGCCAATACCTTTGTAGCGGGCTTCATAGGCTCGCCGAAGATGAACTTTCTGGATGGCACCGTGCGTGGTACCGAGGGTGCGCTGTGCCAGGTGGAGCTGCCCGGCTTCGGCGGCAAGGTGGTGGCCATCCCGTTCACCGGCCCGGTGCCCGCCACCGGGGCCGAGGTGACGGTGGGCGTGCGCCCCGAGCACTTCCGCGAGGACGGCGACGGCCACTTGCAGCTCACCATCGACATGCTGGAGCACCTGGGCGGCGAAACCTTCGCCTACGCCCGCGCCGCGTCGGGCGGCCTGATGGTCATCAAAACCGAGCACGGCCGGGGGCTGCGCATGGGCCAGGCGTTTGACGCCCGGTTCCAGACCCGGCTGGCCCTGCTGTTCGACCGCCAGACCGGCGCACGCATGTACTGACTTGCTTGCTCCCCTGCCGGGGGAGGGTTGGGGTGGGGGCTGACCTTTATTTATAAAAAAACAGCCCCCAGCGCTTATTCCATAAGCGTGAGCAGCTACCAAAAGCATAGTATTCTGGTGGCGCCATGTCGCGCCCCGGCCAGAAGCCGTCGTGCCGGTGCGAGTGGCCGGGGCCAATGGGCGCAAGACTGGGGCCACCAGCGCCTTGCCCACCATGACCACTTCTTACCTTTACCTCTTCATCGCCATCGTCGCCGAGGTGGTCGCCACCAGCTTCCTCAAAAGTTCCGACAGCTTCACCCGACTTTGGCCCAGCGTGGTCACGGTGGTGGGCTATGCCATTGCCTTTTTGTTCCTGTCGCTGACGCTGCGCACCATCCCCACCGGCGTGGCCTACGCCATCTGGTCGGGCACCGGCATCGTGCTGATCTCGCTGGTGGGCTGGTGGTGGTTTGGCCAGAACCTGGACCTGCCCGCCGTCGCTGGCATGGGGCTGATCATCGCCGGGGTGCTGGTGGTCAACGTGTTCTCCAAGACCGCAGGGCATTGAGGACGATATTGGGCGTTTGCGCTGATACAGCCAGCACAGGCAGCTATAAAAACCATAGTTTTTTGTAAGTATGTGTTGCACCGCACAGACGGTGTCACCAACGGCAGGCATATTGGCCGGGTAGCCGTATCCAGGTCCTTCGGCTTGCAGCGTGCCGCGCGAAGGACAGGACCCATGGCATTGCACCAGACGATCGAGACGCACAACCAGGACATCGAGGACGTGTACTCCACCGATGCCTCGCAGCGCCGCCTCCCCAAGTACCGTCTGCCCGAGCATTCCACCGCCGCCTCTGCCGCCTACAACCTAGTGCGCGACGAGCTGCTGCTGGACGGCAACTCGCGCCAGAACCTGGCCACTTTCTGCACCACCTGGGTCGAGCCCGAGGTGCAAAAGCTGATGGCCGACGCGCTGGACAAGAACATGATCGACAAGGACGAATACCCGCAAACGGCAGAGATCGAAAACCGCTGCGTGCACATCATTGCCGACCTGTGGCACGCGCCCAAATCCTGGGACACCATCGGCTGCTCGACCACCGGCTCCAGCGAAGCCGCCATGCTCGGCGGCCTGGCCTTGAAGTGGGCCTGGAAGAAGCGCCGCGAGGCCTTGGGCCTGCCCACCGACAAACCCAACTTTGTCTGCGGCCCGGTGCAGATCTGCTGGAAGAAGTTTGCCCGCTACTTTGACGTGGAGATGCGCGAAGTGCCGCTGCGCGGCGATGCGCTGGGCCTGCAGCCGCAAGACCTGCGCGACTACTGCGACGAAAACACCATCGGCGTGGTGGCCACACTGGGCGTGACCTTCACCGGCATCTACGAGCCGGTGGCCGCACTGGCCCAGGCGCTGGACGCGCTGCAGCGCGACCTGGGGCTGGACATCCCGATCCACGTGGATGCTGCCAGCGGCGGCTTCGTGGCCCCGTTCATCCAGCGCGAGGTGGAGTGGGACTTTGCCGTGGAGCGGGTCAAGTCCATCAATGCCTCGGGCCACAAGTACGGCCTGGCGCCGCTGGGCGTGGGCTGGGTGGTGTGGCGCAGCAAGGTGGACCTGCCTGAAGACCTGATCTTCTATGTGGACTACCTGGGCGGCAACATGGCCACGTTCGCCCTCAACTTCAGCCGCCCCGGCGGCGAGATCATTGCCCAGTACTACAACTTTCTGCGCCTGGGCCGCGAGGGCTACACCCGCATCCAGCAGGCCTGCAGCGACACGGCCCAGTGGCTGGCACAGGAGCTGGCCTGCATCGGCCCGCTGGAGTTGGTGTACGACGGCCAGGGCGGCCTGCCCGCCGTCTGCTACAAGCTCAAGGATGGCGTGGACCACGGCTTTACGCTGTACGACCTGTCGGAGCGGGTGCGCATGCGGGGCTGGCAGATTGCCTCGTACCCGCTGCCCAGCGACCGCCAGACCGTGGTGGTGCAGCGGGTGCTGGTGCGCCACGGGGTCAGCCGCGACCTGATTGCGTTGCTGCTGCAAGACCTGCGCACCGGCATCGACTTTCTGCAGCGCAACCCGGTGCTGCATTCCACCGCCGGGCCCACCTTCAGCCATGGCGCCGAAGCCGCCCCGGCCTTGCAGCTCAGCGCATAAGCCCCGGCACCCTATGCACGCATTCCTGGTATTTCTGCAGCAGAACCCCTACATCCTGCTGTTCGCCGTGGTCGGCCTGTCGGTCTGGGTAGGCCGCTGGACGGTGAAGGGCTACGGCCTGGGCCCGGTGGCCTCGGCCATCACCATCGGCTGCGCGGTGGCCACCTGGGGTGCGGCTGAAGGGGTGGAGTTCACGCTCGACACCTTCACCAAGAGCCTGTTTTACTACCTGTTCATGTACGGCGTGGGCCTGCGGGTGGGGCCATCGTTTATCAACAGCCTCAAGGGCGACGGGCTGAAGTTTGTGTTTCTGGCCACGCTGTCGTCGCTGCTGGGCCTGGGCATCGTGGTGCTGGGGGCGCGCTGGATGGCGCTGCCGGTGGGCGCGGCAGGCGGCATTCTGGCGGGCTCGCAAACCATGTCGGCGGCGATCGGTTCGGCCGAGCAGGCGCTGACCTCGGGCGTGGTGCCCATCCCGGCGGGTTCCACCGCAGCCGATGCCACCGCCATGATCGCCTTGTCGTACGGCCTGACCTACATCTGGGGCACGGTGGGCATCATCCTGATCTGCAAGTACCTGCCGCGCTGGTGGCGGGTGGATGCGCGCCAGGCTGCGCAGGACTACGAGCGCGAGCACGGCGTACCCAATGTGGACGATGCGGGCCTCAGCGGCTACCGCCCGTTTGACCTGCGCGCCTACCGCGTGGTGCACCCGGACACCGTCGGCCAGAGCATCGCCCAGTTCCGGGTGCGCTTTCCGCAGTACCAGATCGAAAACGTCGAGCGCGGCAAACACCTGCTGGGGGCCGACCCGTCCCTGGTGCTGCAGCATGGCGACGTGGTGGCCCTGGGCGGCAGCCTGGTGGCGCTGACCGACCACATGGGCAGCATCGGCCCCGAGGTGCCCGACGCACGCGCCCTGAACATCCCGCTGGACCAGGCCGAGATCGTGGTCACCCACCGCAGTGCGGTGGGCCGCACGCTGCAGGACTTCCGCGGCTCGGCCCTGGCCGGGCAGGTGCAGCTCACCGGCATCGAGCGCGGCGGCGTGCCCTTGCCCATGGGCTTGCAGACCCGGTTGCAGCGGCTGGACGTGCTGCACTTTGTGGGGCTGCGCAGTGCCATCGACAAGGCCACCGCGCTGCTGGGGCCGGTGGCGCGCCCCAGCACCGCCACCGACTTGCTGACCCTGTCGCTGGGCATGATTCTGGGTTTTACCATCGGGCTGGTGCAGGTGCCCGCGTTTGGCGCCACCGTGGGCCTGGGCAATGCGGGCGGCCTGCTGGTGTCGGGCATCCTGGTGTCGTCGCTGGTGTCGCGCCTGCGCTTCTTTGGCAACACGCCGAATGCGGCGCGCAATGTGCTGGAGGACATGGGGCTGATCTTCTTTGTGGCCATCGTCGGCGTGAATGCCGGTGCCCACCTGCTGTCGCAGCTCAGCGGCACCCTGGCGCTGCAGATCCTGGGGCTGGGCTTTGTGGCCTGCACCGTGCCGCCCTTCGTCGTGTGGGCCATCGGCCTGCACCTGTTCAAGATCAACCCCGCGATCCTGATGGGCGGTGTTGCCGGGGCCCGCAGCCACTCCGGCCCGGCCCGCGAAGCCGCCAAGGAGATCGACAGCTCGGTGCCGTGGATCGGCTTTCCGGTGGCCTACGCGGTGTCGGGCATCCTGCTGACGGTGTTTGGCTACTTTGCGATGGTCTTGGCGAAGTAGCGGGGGTTTAAGCCAAATCGGCCGCCTGCGCTGATGGAATGGGCGTAACGTGCTACAAAAATTGTAGTTCTAGGGTGGGCGGCTAGGCACGGCCTGCCACGCCCTCGCGGCCCACCACCAGCTCTTCGGTGCCCGCCGGGCCTGCCCGGCGCAGCAGCACCGGCACCGACTTGTACGACGGCGTCAGGCTGTCCGGGTCCACGTGTTCCAGGGCAATCAGCGGCTGCGTTTCGGGGTAGTACGAGGCGCAGCAGCCGTCGGGCAGGTCGTAGCAGACCAGCATCAGTCCGCGCACCACGCGGTCGGCGTGGGCGTGGTCCATGGCGGTGGCCACGTCCACCACATCGCCTTCCTGCAGGCCGCGCCGGTCCAGCTCGGCCTGGTTGATGAACAGCACATCGCGCCGCCCAAACACGCCGCGGTAGCGGTCGTCCAGGCCGTAGATGGTGGTGTTGTACTGGTCGTGCGAGCGCAGCGTGGTGAGGGTGAGCACGTCAACACCGCCATTGGCCAGGTCTTCCTCCAGGCCGGGGAACACCGCGAAGTTGGCCTTGCCGCTGTCGGTTTTCCAGATGCGCTGCTGCGCGGTATTGGGCAGCTGGAAGCCACCGGGCGCGAGGATGCGTTCGTTGTAGCCCGCGAAGTCCGGGAACACCGCCTCGATCTTGTCGCGGATCAGCGCGTAGTCGCCTACCAGGGCATCCCAGTCGGCCACCGAGCGCGCGCCCAGCGTAGCCTTGGCGATGCCGCCGACGATGGCCGGCTCGGAGCGCACCTGGTCGCTGGGCGGCTCCAGAAAGCCGCTGGAGGCGTGCACCATGGACATCGAATCCTCCACCGTGACCGACTGCTTGCCGCTGGCCTGCATGTCCAGCTCGGTGCGGCCCAGGCAGGGCAGGATGTAGCTGGTGTGGGCCAGCAGCAGCTGGGTGCGGTTGAGCTTGGTGGTGATGTGCACGGCCAGGTCCAGCTTCCGAAACGCCTCGAAGCAGGCCACCGGGTCGCTGGCCGCCACCGCCAGGTTGCCACCCAGGCAGATCATCGCCTTGGAGGCGCCGCTGCGCATGGCGGCGATGGCCTCGACCACCGAGTGGCCGTCGTGCCGCGGCGGCTCGAACTGGAACACATCGCGCAGGCTGTCCAGCAGCGCGGGCTTGGGCCGCTCGGTGATGCCCACGGTGCGGTCGCCCTGCACATTGGAGTGGCCGCGCAGCGGCGAGATGCCTGCGCCGGTGCGGCCGATATTGCCCTTGAGCAGCAGCAGATTCATGATCTGCTGCACGTTGCGCGTGCCCGAGCGGTGCTGGGTGATGCCCATGCCGTAGCAGCAGATGGTGGCCTTGGCAGCGGCGTAGACCTGGGCCACGCCCTCCAGCTGCGCGCGGGTCAGCCCGCAGATGCCTTCGATCGCCTCCCAAGCGGTGGCATCCAGATCGGCCACAAACTCGGCATAGCCCGCGGTGTGCCCGGCAATGAATGCATGGTCGAGCACCGGGGCCTGGCTGGCGGCCTGGGCGGCACGGTCCAGCGCCACCAGCGCCTTGGCGATACCTTTCAGCGCCGCGGCATCGCCGCCCACGCGGATCTGCAAATAGGTGGTGGCAATCTGCGTGGACGACAGCGTGGCCATCTCCACCGGGGCCTGGGGCGACTCGAAGCGCTCCAGCGCCCGCTCGCGCAGCGGGTTGAAAACGATGATGGTGGCCCCCCGGCGCGCCGCATCGCGCAGCGTGGCCATCATGCGCGGGTGGTTGGTGCCGGGGTTGTGGCCCATGGACAGGATCAGGTCCACATGGTCGTAGTCCTCTAGCGTCACCGTGGCCTTGCCCACGCCGATGGAGCGCGGCAGGCCCACCGACGTGGCTTCGTGGCACATGTTGGAGCAGTCGGGGAAATTGTTGGTGCCAAAGTTGCGGGCAAACAGCTGGTACAGAAAAGCCGCCTCGTTGGAGGCCCGCCCCGAGGTGTAGAACTCGGCCGCGTCCGGGCTGGGCAGGGCGTTCAGCCCCTGGGCAATGCCGTCAAAAGCCTCTTGCCAGCCCACCGGCTCGAAATGGTCGGTGGCGCGGTTGTAGCGCAGCGGGTGGGTGATGCGGCCCTGGCTCTCCAGCCAGTGGTCGGTCTGCTGCCACAGCGCGGCCACGCTGTGCGCCTGGAAAAAGTCCGGCCCGATCCGCTTGGCCGTGGACTCCCAGGTCACCGCTTTCGCGCCGTTCTCGCAGAACTCGAACGACGAGGTGTGCTTGGGGTCGGGCCAGGCGCAACCCGGGCAGTCGAACCCGCCAGGCTGGTTGGCCTTGAGCAGGGTACGCACGCCTTGCACCACGATCTGCTGGCGTTTGAGCGTCTGCGCCAACGCCTTGGTGGCGCCCCAGCCACCGGCGGGTGCGTCGTAGTTGCGGATTCCTTCGGGGCGCTTGGACATGGGGGCTTTCTGGGAGAGGTGGGTGAATGGGGGGAGGGCATGCCCCAAGCACGGAATGGACCAGGGCCTGTTTGGGCCGGGGTTCTTAACGCCGCTTCTTGGCTATTTTGACCGCGCGCGGTGCCGTCACCCCCAGCGCAGCCCGGGCCAGCGCATCGGCCTCGGCATTGCGGTGCTGCGGTATCCACACCAGCGTGGCCTGCTCAAACGCGTTGAACAGCGCCCGCGCCTCGTCAAACAGTGCCGCCAGCCGGGCAATCGGCCGGGCGCAGCTGCTGCCCACCTGCTCCACCACGATGCTGTTGTCGCAGTGCAGCCGCAGGTCGTCCGCCCCCTGCAGTTTCAGCGCCTGTAACACCGCCATCAACGCCCGCACCTCCGCCTCGTTGTTGCAGCCGGTGCCTGGGGCCACCTGAGACAGCGTATGCCGCGTGCCGTCCGGGGCTGTCCACACAGCGCCCAGGCCCATGCGGCCGGGGTTGGGCAGGGCGCTGCCGTCGGTGTGGATGAGGTAGGGCATGGGGGATCTTGTGGGGCATCTGCTTTGGGGCCGACGCAGCTGTTCGCCCCACTTATCAGTGATTACTTTCCGGGTGCGACTGAGCGCTCAAAACCTTGCGCAAATTCAAAAAAGTTGCCAGCAATTTTGATTGCGGATTTTGACGCCATACCAATCATTGGCAGCATGAAGACAGCGCCAACTTCGTCGAAGGCGTAGATTTCTCCTCCACCATTCCCGGCGAAAGCCACAAAGCCCGGCGCATAAATGTGAACTTCGATTTCTGCGTTGGCCGTAGCCGCCTCCTGCTCGCTCCAGAGGGCAACGTAGTGTTCTGCACCCGACGCAAAGACGAAGCCCTCGAACAATCCGCTCGTGTCGATAAAAACGCGGTAGTCAGCAGGCAGATGCATGGTCATCGGGGACGTCTCGTTGTGGCCGAAAGCCTCTATTAAAACGCATCCTAACAGCGCAATCTCCCCCAAAGGCAATCTCCAAATATCCTTGGAGAAAATCGCCACCTAACGACCGCCAATAAAGCGCAAGTAGCTATCAAATTTGAGTAGACCCCACCCGGGGCTCATCCCCCCTGCGCCCCAGCGCCCACTTCACCCCCTCAAACCACAACAACCCCACCACGGCCAGCCCCACGCAGGCCAGCAGCATCCCCGGCGTGGGCTGCTCGAACGCAAACAGTCGGCTGACGACTGGGACGCCCAGCACGCACCCCAGCAGTAGCACGGTGGCAGCGGTGATCCAGCCGAAGTAGCGGTTGCGGGCGGTGCCTTTGCGCCAGGACGGGCGGGTCCAGCTGCGGTTGGCGTAGATCAGACCCAGGTTGGCCAGCACCAGCACGGTGAACACCAGGGCGCGGGCCATATCGTGGGAGTGGTTGAGCGCCCGTGCCCCGGCGTACACGCCCAGCAGCAGCGCCAGGAGGCCGCAGCCTTGCCACAGGCCACGGGCCAGCACGCTGCGGTCGAACAGGTGGGCATCGGCAGGGCGGGGTGGCACGGCCATGGCGTCGGCTTCCAGGGGCTCGGCTTCGAACACCACCGAGCAGGCCGGGTCGATGATGAGCTGCAGAAACAGGATGTGCACCGGCATCAGCAGCATGGGCCAACCCAGCAGCACCGGCACCAGCGACAGGCCAACGATGGGCACGTGCACGCCCACCACAAACACGATGGCCTTGCGCAGGTTGGCAAACACGCGGCGGCCATAGCGCACTGCCGTGACGATGGAGGCAAAGTCGTCGTTCATCAGCACCAGGTCGGCGGCCTGGCGGGCCACTTCGGTGCCGCGCGCGCCCATGGCCACGCCGATGTGGGCGGCCTTGAGGGCGGGCGCGTCGTTCACGCCGTCGCCGGTCATGGCCACCACGTCGCCGCGGGCGCGGAAGGCCTGCACCAGGCGCAGCTTGTGTTCGGGCTGCACGCGGCAAAACACCTGGGTGGTGGCCAGGCGCTCTTGCAGGGCGGCGTCGCCCAACGCGGCCAGCTCCTGCCCGGTCAGGGGCGGGGCGTCGGTGGCCAGCCCGGCCTGGCGGGCGATGGCCAGGGCGGTGGCGGGGTGGTCGCCGGTCATCATCACCACGCGGATACCGGCGGCCTGGCAGGCGGCGATGGCCTGGGGCACGTCGGGGCGCACCGGATCTTGCAGCCCCACCAGGCCAAGAAAGACGAAGTCGAAGTCGTGCTGGTTGCCCGGCAGCGGCGGGGCGGCAAACCGGGCACTGGCCACGCCCAGCACGCGCAGGCCGTCGGCGGCCATGGCGGCTACCTGCTGGGCGATGGGGGCGTGCTGGTCGGCGGGCAGGTGGCACAGGTCGACGATGGCCTCGGGCGCACCCTTGGCGGCGATCATGTAGGCCTGCTGGTCGGGCGACTGCCAGACGCGCGACATGGCCAACATGGCGGGCGACAGGGGGTAGTCTTCCACTAGGGTCCAGTCGGCGTGCAGGTGCTCGGTGCGGGCCAGCAGCTGGGCGCCCGCGCCGACGATGGCGGCCTCCATCGGGTCGAAGGTGCGGCGGTGGCTGGCCAGCACGGCGTATTCGAGTACGCCGTGGAGCGCCTCGGCCAAAGGCGTGGCACCGTCTTGCACGCTGTCATACAACGCGTCGCCCGACCATAGCCGCCGTACTGCCATGCGGTTGGCGGTGAGGGTGCCGGTTTTGTCGACGCACAACACGGTGGTGGCACCCAGCAACTCTACCGCGGGGATGCTGCGGGCCAGCACCTTTTGGCGCGACAGGCGCCAGGCGCCCAGGCCCAGAAACAGGGTCAGGATGACCGGCAGCTCTTCGGGCAGGATGGCCATGGCCAGGGTCAACCCGGCCAGCAGCCCGCCCAGCCAGTCGCCGCGCAGCAGCCCATAGGCCAGGGCCAGCGCGGTGGCCAGGGCCAGCCCTACCAGGGCCACGGCTTTCACGACGCGCTTGGTTTCGCCCTGGATGGGGGTGACTTCCGCGGCAATGCCTTGCAGCGATTGGCCAATGCGGCCCAGCGCGCTGCGCTCGCCGGTGGCCACCACGCGGCCCTGCCCAGTGCCTTGGGTGACGAGGGTGCCGGAGAAGGCCTGCACTGCCGCTGCACCACCCGCCTGCTTTTGTACCGGGACCGATTCGCCGGTGAGCAGCGATTCGTCCAGCGCCAGGTTGGCGGTGTGGGTGAGCTCCAGGTCGGCGGGCACGCGGTCGCCCTCGGCCAGCAGCACGGTGTCGCCACACACCAGATCACGGGCGGAAATCTTCAGGGTCTGGCCGCCGCGCAGCACCTGCGCCAGTGGGCTGGACAGATCGCGCAGGGCTTCCAGCGAACGCTCGGTGCGGCGCTGCTGCACGAAGGTGATGCCCATCACCACCAACACAAAGCCCAGCAACATCAGCGCCTCTTGCCGGTCGCCCAGCACCAGGTAGAGCGCGCCGCAGGCCACCAGCAGCAAAAACATGGGCTCGGCCACCACGTCGCCCACCAGCCGCAGCACGCTGCGCGGCTGGGATACGGGCAGGGCGTTGGGGCCGTCGTGCGCCAGGCGCTGCTGCGCTTCGGCGGGGCTCAGGCCACCAGGGGCATCCATGCCGGGGTCGGCTTATTTCACCAGCACCACCGGCTGCTCTGCCGCCGCCAGCACGCGCTGCGCCACCGAGCCGATCAGCAGGTCGGCAATGGCGCCGCGGCCTTTGGAGCCCAGCGCGACCAGGTCGTACTTGCCCTTCTTGGCGCACTCCAGAATTTCTTTGGCCACGTGGCCAGTGCGTTCCACCATGTCGTGCTGGATGCCTGCGGCGTCGAGCAGTTTGCGGGCGGGTTTGAGCTCTTTTTCGCTGATTTCGCGCAGGTAGTCGGCCACGACTTCGTTGCCCACAAAGGCCTTGGCATGGCCGAGTCCGGTGTCGTCGTGCACGCTGAGCAGGGTGATGCTGTGCTTGCCCGGCTGCAACTGCGCCACCAGCTTGGCCGCGTACTTGACGGCATGCAGGGCAAACTTCGAACCGTCTACGGCAACAAGGATTTTCATCAAAGGCTCCTGTGGAAATGATGCGGACCCGACAGTGTGGCGCATCTGCGCCGGGTAGCGTTGATACATGTCAAGCAGGGGATTCGCAGCGGCCATGGCGTGTGGGTGACGGACGCGGTACTACCCCAAAGACTTGAGCGCCCACCCCGCCAGTGCGCACACCACGATCACCGGGACCACCCCCACCTTATAGCGGATCAAGGCCACGCCCGCGGCCAGTGCCAGCAGCAAGGCTGCCCAGTCCGGGTTTGAAGGAAAAGTGCCGCCAGCGCTTGTCGGATAGGCGATATGAGCTATAAAAAACAGAGCAAGACTGGCAATCACGCCCACCACGGCGGCGGTGATGGCGGTGAGCGGGGCGGTGAAGTGCAGCTTGCCGTGCGTGCTCTCCACCAGCGGGCCCCCGGCCAGGATGAAGATGAACGACGGCAAAAAGGTAAACCAGGTGACCACCGTGGCGGCCAGCGCCGCGCCCAGAAACAGCGCGTCCGGCCCCAGCACCGCCTTGCTCCAGCCGCCCACAAAGCCCACAAAGGCCACCACCATGATCAGCGGGCCGGGCGTGGTTTCGCCCAGGGCCAAGCCGTCGATCATCTGGGTGCCGGTAAGCCAGCCAAACTGCGCCACCGCGCCCTGGTACACATAGGGCAGCACGGCGTAGGCGCCGCCAAAGGTCAGCAGGGCGGCCTTGGTGAAAAACCAGCCCATGGCGGCCAGTGTGCCGTGCCAGCCGGTACTGGCGACCAGTGCGGCCATCGGCAGCAGCCACAGCGCCGCGCCCACGGCCAGCACCTGGAGCAGGCGCATTTTGCGAAAGCGCGCGTGGGGCGGGGTGGGGGTGTCGTCGTCGATCAGCGCGGGACCAAAGCCTGCTTTGGCTGCGCCGTGGCCGCCGCTGCCGCTGAACTGGGCCGGTGCGACTTTGGACCCCCACCAGCCGACCAGTGCGGCGCCCAGCACGATGGCCGGAAAGGGCACGGCAAAAAAGTACAATGCTATAAAACTAGTAGCTGCTATCGCCCATAGAACGGGCGCTGTGGCCGGTTTCTTTAATGTTTTACTGCCGATGCGGTGGACCGCCTGCACTACCAGCGCCGCCACCGCAGGCTTGATGCCGTACAACAACCCGGCCACCCAGGGCACGGCGCCAAAGGCCACGTACACCCAGCTCAGGCCGATCAGGATGAACAACGACGGCAGCACAAACAGCGCGCCCGCCGCCACCCCACCCCAGGTGCGGTGCAGCAGCCAGCCGATGTAGGTGGCGAGTTGCTGTGCCTCGGGGCCGGGCAGTAGCATGCAGTAGTTCAGGGCGTGCAAAAAGCGCTGCTCGCTGATCCAATGCTTTTGCTCCACCAGCTCGCGGTGCATGATGGCAATCTGCCCGGCCGGGCCGCCAAAGCTGATGCAGCCCAGCTTGAACCAGAACTTCAGGGCTTCGGTGAAGGAAACAGGCGGCATGCGTGGTACTTTCAAAGTGTCACTGCCCGCAGTGTGCCAGCCTGGCAGCCATTCAGGCCAGTGGCATGCCTTTCAACGCAAACGCCAGCACCAGTAGGCTGGCCGCCGCCATCCACGACCCGGCGATGCGCAGGGCGATCTGCAGCCACTGGCGCTTTGGGCACAGCGCGGTGTAGTAGGCGATGTTGGCCACCAGCGCGGTGGTGCTGATCCAGGTGCCGAGCAAGGTGAGTGGGGCGGCGAGGGCGCTGGGGCCTGCGTCCACACCGGAATCCAGCGCCACGGCGATGGCCGCCACCGCCGCCACGGCAGCGCGCAGCCCCGTCGGCAGCCGGGCCGATGCCGCCACCAGCATGCCGCAGCCCAGCGCCACGGCCACCACCACGGTCTGGCTGGACGGGGGCATCGCGATGCGCGTGGTCAGCAGCAGGGCGGCGGCGCAGCCGGTGGCAAATGCCAGCATGGGGGCTTTCAGCCGCAGGGGCGGGTGCTGGCCCAGCCAGATCCCTAGACCCAGCAGCACCAGCATGTGTGGCAAAGTCAGCAGCGGATGCAGCAGCCCGGCGTAAAAGCTGTTCATGCCCGCTACCGCGCTGTGGGCGTGCGCCAGGCCGGGCAGCGCCAGCCCCAGCAGCGTCCAGGCTTGGGGCCGCCTCACAAGATGCCGAATAAAAACGCGAAGCCGGTGGCCGCAATCACCCCACCCGTGGCCCGCACCACCATCCGGCCCCAGCGCCAGCGGACCAGCAGTCCCACCGCGATGCCCGCCAGGTGCAACAGCCCGGTGGCCAGCACGAAGCCCACCGCGTAGGTGATGGCATTGGCCGCGTGCGGCAGCTCGGTGCCGTGGGCATAGCCGTGGAACACCGCAAAAATCGCCACCAGCAGGCTGGCCACCCACAGCGGTGGCCGGGCCGCGGTGAGCACCATGCCGCCCAGCACGATGCCCGATACAGCGATGCCGGTTTCCACCCCCGGCAGCGGCACGCCCAGCACGCCCAGGGCCCCACCCAGCGCCATCACCAGCGGAAAGACCACCGGCAGCAGCCACATGGCCGGGGCCCCCAAAAATGCCCCCCAGATGCCCACCGCCACCATGGCCGCAATGTGGTCCAGGCCGTTTAAGGGGTGGACAAAGCCGCTGATGAAACCACCCACCGCACCGGTTTCCGAGTGCGCTTGGGCCAGGCAGGGAGCGGCCAGCGCCAGCGCCAACAGCAGGGTTTTGTATCCTGCGGAGCGTGTGCGTGGGGAGCGGGTGTGCATAGAGCGACTCCTGTGTTGGAAATGGATGGCCTGTACGATTTACGCGGCAAAACGTCGGCTGGATTCAGCAGTAGCGTGAAATGCCAGCGATGTTACAAAAAGGCGATTTGCTATAAATATAGTAGCAGTAAATGCCCTCTGCTTGAGCGGCAGCTGCCTTTTTTGCTTCATTTTTGTGGCATTTCCGTAACGCGGTGGTAACTCGTGGCATGTAATGCGCCGAGTTCTCTACAATCGCGCCATTCGAGTCTCCATTCGACCCCCACACAGTTTCCCAACCATGCCCCGTTGCTTCCCAGAACAACACCAACACCGTCGCACGGCAGGCATGCACAGCGTCGCCCCCGCCCAAGGGCCATGGCGCGCAGACCCGGTTTTAACCTTCGGAGCTTTCCTATGTCTGCACTCTTCAGCCCGACCGCCCTGGTCGTACCCTTTGAACAACTGAGAATGGACGACGTCGAGTCGGTGGGTGGCAAAAACGCCAGCCTCGGCGAGATGATTTCACAGCTGCCCACGGGCGTGCGCGTGCCCACCGGCTTTGCCACCACGGCCCACGCGTTCCGCGCCTTTCTGGCGCATGACGGCCTGGCCGACAAGATCAGCGCCCGGCTGGCCCGCCTGGACACCGAAGACGTGCGTGCCCTGGCCGTGGCCGGTGCCGAGATCCGCGGCATGGTCGAAGCCCAGCCTTTCCCCGCCGATCTGCAGGCCGCCATCACCGAATCTTTCGCTGCCCTGAGCGCAGGCAACCCCGAGGCATCGTTTGCCGTGCGCTCGTCGGCCACCGCCGAAGATTTGCCCGACGCCTCCTTCGCGGGCCAGCAGGAGACCTTCTTGAACGTGGTCGGCATCGAAGCCGTGCTGCACAAGATGAAGGAAGTGTTTGCCAGCCTGTACAACGACCGCGCCATCAGCTACCGCGTGCACAAGGGCTTCGCCCACGACATCGTGGCCCTGAGCGCGGGTGTGCAACGCATGGTGCGCTCCGATCTGGGTGCGGCGGGTGTGATGTTCACCATCGACACCGAGTCCGGCTTTGACCAGGTGGTGTTCATCACCAGCAGCTACGGCCTGGGCGAGACGGTGGTGCAGGGCGCGGTGAACCCCGACGAGTTCTATGTGCACAAGCCCATGCTCAAGGCGGGCAAAAAAGCCGTCATCCGCCGCAACCTCGGCAGCAAGATGGTGCAGATGGAGTTCACCACCCCGGCCGAAAAAGCCGCCACCGGCCAACTCGTCAAAACCACCGACGTACCCACCGAGCAGCGCAACCGCTATTCGCTGACCGATGCCGACGTGGAGCAACTGGCCCACTACGCGCTGGTGATCGAAGAGCACTATGGCCGCCCCATGGACATCGAGTGGGGCAAGGACGGCACCGACGGCCTGCTCTACATCCTGCAGGCCCGGCCTGAGACCGTGAAGAGCCAGCAGCAGGGCAAGGCCGAGTTGCGCTACAAGCTCAAGGGCAAGAGCAATGTGCTGGCCGAAGGCCGCGCCATTGGCCAAAAGATCGGTACGGGCCCGGTGCGCTTTGTGCACAACATCAGCCAGATGGACGAAGTGCAGCCCGGTGACGTGCTGGTCACCGACATGACCGACCCCAACTGGGAGCCGGTGATGAAACGCGCCAGCGCCATCGTCACCAACCGGGGTGGCCGCACCTGCCACGCCGCCATCATTGCCCGCGAACTCGGCATTCCCGCCGTGGTGGGCTGCGGCGATGCCACCGAAAAGCTCAAGACCGGCACCCTGGTGACGGTGAGCTGCTCGGAGGGCGACACCGGCTTCATCTACGACGGCCTGCTGGAAACCGAGGTCACCGAGGTCTCGCGCGGCACCATGCCCGAGATCAAGACCAAGATCATGATGAACGTGGGCAACCCCCAGCTGGCGTTTGACTTCTGCCAGTTGCCCAACCAGGGCGTGGGCCTGGCCCGGCTGGAGTTCATCATCAACAACAACATCGGCGTGCACCCCAAGGCCATCCTGGACTACCCGAACATCGACAACGACCTGAAAAAGGCAGTCGAGTCGGTAGCCCGCGGCCACGCTTCGCCGCGTGCCTTCTACGTCGACAAGGTCACCGAGGGTGTGGCCACCATCGCCGCCGCGTTCTGGCCCAAACCGGTCATCGTGCGCCTGTCGGACTTCAAGTCCAATGAGTACCGCAAGCTGATCGGCGGCAGCCGCTACGAGCCCGAAGAAGAAAACCCCATGCTGGGCTTCCGCGGTGCGGCGCGCTACATCAGCGCCGACTTTGGTGAAGCCTTTGCCATGGAATGCGCGGCATTGCGCCGCGTGCGCCTGGATATGGGCCTGACCAATGTGCAGGTCATGGTGCCGTTCGTGCGCACCCTGGGCCAGGCCGAAAAGGTCACCCAGTTGCTGGCCCAGCACGGCCTGCAGCGTGGCCAGGATGGCCTGAAGATCATCATGATGTGCGAAGTGCCGAGCAACGCCATCCTGGCCGATGAGTTCCTGCAGTACTTCGACGGCTTCTCCATCGGCTCCAACGACCTGACCCAGCTCACCCTGGGCCTGGACCGCGATTCCGGCCTGGAGCTGCTGGCTGCCGACTTCGACGAGCGCGACCCTGCCGTCAAGGCCCTGTTGAGCCGCGCCATCGCGGCCTGCAAGGCGCAGGGCAAGTACGTCGGCATCTGCGGCCAGGGCCCCAGCGACCACCCCGACTTCGCCCAGTGGCTGGCCGACCAGGGCATCGAGTCGATTTCGCTGAACCCGGACAGCGTGGTGGCGACCTGGAAGCAACTCGCAGGCTAAGCCAGGCTAGGGCTGTTGCGGATACGCCCCTTCGCCCAACTGGGCTAGGATGGAAAACCCTGTGGGCTTCGGCCCCCGGGGTTTTCTTTTTTTATGACTGACCCACTGTGTTTGCCCCTCCCTCTGTCACCACTCCCACCTTTACCCGCCTGCGCATGCTGCTGCTGCTGCTGTGGGCGTTGCTGTCGTTTGGCGTGGTGTTTTTTGCGAGGGACCTGACCTGGGTGGTGGCGGGCTGGCCGCTGAACTACTGGTTTTGCGCCCAGGGCGTGGTGCTGTGCTACTTGCTGATCGTGGTGGTGTATGCCTGGCGCCGCCGCCACGACGGCGCGGATGCCGAGCCTGGCCAGGTGTTGCCGTCGCGGCGCCGTCTGCACCGTAATTTTGGGCTGTACGTGGTGTGCCTGCTGGCGTTTCTGGGGCTGATGGCCTGGGCCGAAAGCCGGGGCATGTCGCGCTACTGGATCGGGGGCATCTTTTTGTTTGCCACCTTTGGGCTGTACGCCAGCATCGGCATCTACTGCCGCACCTCCGACCCGGCCGAATACTACGTGGCCGGGCGGCGCATTCCGCCCATCTACAACGGCATGGCCACGGCGGCCGACTGGATGAGCGCGGCATCTTTCATCAGCCTGGCCGGGGGCTTGTACCTGAACGGGTTTTCCGGCTCCAACGGCCAGCCGGGTGGGCTGGCCTACATCATGGGTTGGACCGGCGGCTTTTGCCTGGTGGGGCTGCTGATTGCGCCACGCCTGCGCCGCATGCAGCTCTACACCGTGCCCGATTTTTTTGGTGTGCGCTATGGTGGCCGCTGGCCGCGCTGGATTGCTGCCGGGGCGGCGGTGCTGTGCTCTTTCACCTACGTGGTGGCGCAGATTTACGCGGTGGGGTTGATCACCTCGCGCCTGACCGGGGTGCAGTTCGAGATCGGCATTCTGCTGGGGCTGGGTGGGGTGCTGGTGTGCTCTTTTCTGGGCGGTATGCGGGCGGTGACCTGGACGCAGGTGGCGCAGTACGTAATTTTGATCCTGGCATTTTTGATTCCGGTGTCCTGGCTGGCGTACAAGCAGCTCGGCAACCCGCTGGCCCCGCTGGAATACGGCCAGCAGTTGCCGAAGATTGCAGCACTGGAGCAGCAACTCATCGAGTCGCCTTCCGAGCGCGAAGTACAGGCCATTTACGCCCAGCGTGCCGCCCATTTTGGCAACATGCTGGAGGACGTGCCCCGCACCCTGGTGCTGGAGCGTGCCGCTGCGCAGGCCCGGCTGCGCCAGCTCCAGGCCGAGCGGGCCGACCCGTCCCTGGTGCGCAAGGCCGGGCGTGAACTGGCCGCTTTGCCCAAGGACGAGGCCACCGCGCGCGAACTCTGGAGCCACGCCCGGCAGGACAACCTGGAGCGCGCCCAGCCGCTGGCGGGCATGTCGCCCCACGCCCAGGTTTTTAACGGCAAGCCCGACGGCACCGCCGCCGAGCGCGATAGCTTCAACAGCTCCCGGTTGAACTTTTTAGCCCTGATTTTTTGCCTGATGACCGGCACCGCCGCACTGCCGCATTTGCTCACACGCTACTACACCACGCCCTCGGTGGCGGAGGCCCGCAGTTCGGTGGCGTGGTCGCTGTTTTTTATTGCCCTGCTGTACCTGGCCGCGCCCGCACTGGCGGTGTTGGTCAAGTTCGAGGTGATGAGCCAACTGGTGGGCCAAAGCTTCGACAAACTGCCCACCTGGATCGCGCAATGGGCGCAGGTGGATCCGTCGCTGCTGCAGGTGACAGATGTGAATGGCGACCACATTTTGCAGTTTGCCGAGTTGCGTCTGGGGGCCGATCTGGTGATGCTGGCCACGCCAGAGTTGGGCGGCTTGCCCTATGTGGTGTCGGGGCTGGTGGCGGCGGGGGGCTTGGCGGCGGCCTTGTCCACGGCCGATGGGCTGCTGCTGACCATGGGCAACGCGCTGGCCCACGACCTGTACTTTCGCGGTGCGCGGGACAAAGCCGACCCGATGGTGCGGGTGCTGCTGTCCAAATTCGCGTTGCTGCTGCTGGCCCTGGCGGCGGCCTATGTGGCGGCGCAAAAGCCGGCCGACATTCTGGCACTGGTGTCGGCCTCGTTCTCGCTGGCGGCGGCGGCCTTTTTCCCGGCCATGGTGGCGGGCCTGTTCTGGCAGCGCACCACGCGCCGGGCCGCCGTGGCGGGCATGCTCACCGGGCTGGGCGTGACGCTGTGGTACATGCTGGTCAACGTGCCCTTGGTGCGGGGCTGGCTGGGCTGGGGCGGGTCGGGCCTGTGGTGGGGCATCCAGCCGATTTCTGCCGGGGTGTTTGGCCTGCCTGCAGGCGCGCTGGTGGTGTGGCTGGTGAGTCTTTTGCAGCCCGAGCCTGTACTGGTGCCAGAACGCGGGCTATAATCATTGGCTTTGCCCTTGCTACACCACTACAGACGCAGTGGGTGGCTTCACATCCCTAAGGAGAAATATGCGTCATTACGAAATCATTTTGATGATCCACCCGGATCAGAGCGAACAGGTTCCAGCCATGCTGGAGCGCTACAAAGGCATGATCGTTGCCGGCGGCGGCAAGATCCACCGCGTGGAAGACTGGGGCCGCCGTCAACTGGTGTACCTGATCAACAAGCTGGCCAAGGCCCACTACCTGTGCGTCAACATCGAAGCCGACCAAGCCATCATGGCTGAACTGGAACACGCGTTCAAGTTCAACGATGCCGTGCTGCGCCACCTGACCGTGGTGATGAAGAAGGCTGAAACCGGCCCTTCGTCGATGATGAAGACTGTCGAGCGCGAAGAAGCGCGCAAGACCCAGCAAGCCGAGTACGCAGCCCACTAAGGTGGCTTGCTGAACGGAGTTCCCACACGGAGTGAACCACGTTGTTTTGACGGCCTGTCTTGCAGAAGTTAAAAACCTGCGCTACACGCCCGCCGGACTGCCCGCCCTGGATATGGTGCTCGAACACGAGTCCAGTCTGGAACAAGCAGGCCACATCAGGCAAATCAAAGCAGCCGTTAAGGCTATCGCCTTTGGCGCAATCGCCGAGCGAATCCAGCAGCAGCCCTTGGGCAGCGTCTGGCAATTCACCGGTTTTTTGGCCTCCCCCCGACTGGGCAAGAACCCCGTACTTCATATTCAAGATTTTCAAACAGATTAAATCAGGAGTCCATCATGGCCGGACCAAAACGTTTCAATAACAAAGACAAGCGCCCCAAGCGCAATACCCAGTCCCTGCTGTTCAAGCGCAAGCGCTTTTGCCGCTTCACCGTGACCGGTGTGGAACAGATCGACTACAAAGACATCGACACGCTGCGCGATTTCATCGCTGAAAACGGCAAGATCATCCCCGCACGCCTGACCGGCACGCGCGCCATTTTCCAGCGCCAGCTCAACACCGCTATCAAGCGTGCGCGTTTCCTCGCCATGCTGCCGTACAGCGACCAGCACCGCATCTAAGGAAGTACGAACATGCAAATCATCCTGCTCGACAAGGTTTTGAACCTTGGCAACCTCGGCGACATCGTCAAGGTCAAAGACGGCTACGCCCGTAACTTCTTGATCCCCACCGGTCGTGCCCGCCGCGCTACCGAAAAGGCCAAGCAAGAATTCGAAGCCAAGCGCGTCGAACTCGAAAAAGCCGCTGCTGCCAAGCTGGGCGCGTCGCAAGTCATGGGCGAAAAGCTCGCTGGCTCGACCATCAAGCTGACGCAAAAAGCCGGTGTGGACGGCCGCCTGTTTGGCTCCGTGACCAATGCCGACATCGCAGAAGAACTGAGCAAGCAAGGCTACAAAGTCTCCAAAGCCCAGATCCGCCTGCCCAACGGCATGATCAAGACCACCGGCGACAACACCGTTGCTGTGGCTTTGCACACCGACGTGGTCGTTGAGATCACCGTAGCTGTGTACGGCGAAACCGCTTAATCAGCGTTTCTCTGCAAGAGGCCGCCAGGGTGCAAATCCTGGCGGCCTTTTACATTGGGCCGTGGGTTATACCGGGTTGTCCCGGAGTTATCCACGCGTTGCCCCCAGACTTGTGCCTCGACGTTGCCGGGCCCGCCGCGTAGCATCCAGCCTCACCCTAGGAACCTACTCCCCATGTCTGCCGTTTTCCCCGCTCTGGACGATTCCTATGGCCAGGACCGCCAAATTGCGCAGCTGCGCATCCCCCCGCACTCCATCGAGGCCGAATCCAGTGTGCTGGGCGGCCTGCTGCTGGACAACAACGCCTGGGACCGTGTGGGCGACCTGCTCAAGGACGATGACTTCTACCGCTACGAGCACCGGCTGATCTTTGCCGCCGTGCGCGAGCTGGTCAACGCCAGCAAACCGGCCGACGTGATCACGGTGTTCGAGCGGCTGCAAAGCATTGGCAAGTCAGAAGAGGTGGGCGGCCTGGCCTACCTGAACTCGCTGGCCCAGTACGTGCCCAGCGCCAGCAACATCCGCCGCTACGCCGAAATCGTGCGCGAGCGGGGCATTCTGCGCAAACTGGTCACCGCCAGCGACGAGATCGCCACCAACGCCTTCAACACCCAGGGCCGCCCGGTAGACAAGATCCTGGACGAGGCCGAGCAAAAGATCTTCAACATCGGCGAAGAGGGCGCGCGCAACAAGCAGGGCTTCCAGGCCATGGAAACCCTGGTGGTCGATCTGCTGGACCGCGTCCAGGAGATGGCCGACAACCAGAACGACGTAACCGGCGTGCCCACCGGCTTCTACGACCTGGACCGCATGACCTCGGGCCTGCAGCCCGGCGACATGATCGTGCTGGCCGCCCGCCCATCCATGGGCAAGACTGCCTTCGCCATCAACATCGCCGAGCACGTGGCCCTCAAGGAAGGCCTGCCAGTGGCGGTGTTCTCCATGGAAATGGGTGCTTCGCAGCTGGCCATCCGTATCGTGGGCTCCATTGGCCGCATCGACCAGGGCCATTTGCGCACCGGCAACCTTACCGACGACGAATGGCCGCGCCTGGCCGAGGCGGTGGAAAAGCTGCGCACCGTGTCGCTGCACATCGACGAAAGTCCCGGCCTCACCCCCAGCGAGCTGCGCGCCAACGCCCGCCGCCTGGCGCGCCAGTGCGGCAAGCTGGGCCTGATCGTGGTCGATTACCTGCAGCTGATGAGCGGCTCCGGCAGCGGCGGCAGCGGCGACAACCGCGCCACTGAGTTGGGCGAAATCTCCCGGGGTTTGAAAATGCTGGCCCGCGAGCTGCAGTGCCCGGTGATTGCCCTGTCGCAGCTCAACCGCAGCGTGGAGCAGCGCCCCGACAAACGCCCCATGATGAGCGATTTGCGCGAGTCCGGCGCCATTGAGCAGGATGCCGACATCATCATGTTCATCTACCGCGACGAGTACTACACCAAGGACGCGTGCAAAGAACCCGGCGTGGCCGAGATCATCATCGCCAAGCAGCGAAACGGCCCCACCGGCACCGTCAAGCTGGCCTTCCTGCGCAACATCACCAAATTCGAAAGCCTGGCCAGCGGCTACGGCAGCGGCGGAGATTACTGACCATGGATCGCTCTGATATTGATAGCTGCTTACGCTTATTCGATAAGCACGGGGGGCACTTTTTACGTAAAACTCCATTGTGGAAGCTCTCAGGCGCGGACCTGGGCGTGGACTGCGCAGAAGTCTGGCTTAAGCTGGAACATCTGCAGGTCGGCGGCAGCTTTAAGGCGCGGGGCATGCTCAGCCGCCTGCTGGCCAACCCCATCCCCGCAGCGGGCGTGGTCATCGCCTCGGGTGGCAACGCCGGTATCGCCACCGCCGCCGCGGCCCGGGCCCTGGGCGTGCGCTGCGAGGTGTTTGTGCCCACCAGTTCGCCTGAGGCCAAACGGGCCCGTCTGCGCGACCTGGGGGCCGAGGTGGTCGTCACCGGTGCTGCCTACGCGCAGGCCTTTGAGGCCTGCCGGGCCCGCCAGCAGGCCACCGGCGCGCTGTTGACCCACGCCTATGACCAGCCCGAAGTGCTGGCGGGCGCGGGCACACTGGCTGCCGAGATCGAAGCCCAGGGCGGTGTGCCCGACAGCGTGCTGGTCAGCGTGGGCGGCGGTGGCTTGATCGGTGGCATTGCCGCCTGGTTCGAACAGCGCAGCCGTGTGGTCGCGCTGGAGCCCGAACGCGCATCCACCCTGCACAGCGCCCGCCAGGCCGGGGAGCCGGTGGATGTGGCCGTGGGCGGCATCGCTGCCGACTCGCTGGGGGCCCAACGCATCGGACAGCTGGGCTGGCAAGTCACCCAGCGCCATGTGCAAGATGCTTTGCTGCTGAGTGACGAGGCCATTCTTGCGGCCCAGCGCTGGCTGTGGAAAGAGCTGCGGCTGGCGGTGGAACCCGGCGCGGCCCTGGGCCTGGCAGCCCTGCAAACCGGTGCCTACCGGCCCCGTGCCGACGAGAAAGTCGCGTTGATTTTGTGCGGCGGCAACGTCGATCCGGCCACTTTGGCCTGAATTTAGAATATCCCCATGCTTGACATCCTCACCCTCCGCAAAGACCCCGATGCCGTGGTCGCCCGCCTGCAAACGCGCAAAAACCCCCAGCAGTTTCTGAACGTCGAAGCGTTCAAAGCCCTGGAATCGGAGCGCAAAACCATCCAGACCCGCACCGAAGACCTGCAGGCCCAGCGCAACAGCGCCAGCAAGCAGATCGGCCAGCGCAAAGCCAAAGGCGAGGGCGTAGACGACCTGATGGCCCAGGTGGCCTCGATCAAGGATGTGCTTGAAAGTTCTGCCGTGCGCCTGGAGCAGATCCAGTCCGAGCTGCAAACCCTGCTGCTGGCCGTGCCCAACCTGCCGCACGCCAGCGTGCCCGTGGGCGACGACGAGCACGCCAACGTAGTGGTGCGCACCTGGAACCCCAGCGAACGTGCCCCGGGCACCCTGCAATTTGAAGCCAAAGACCACGTGGACCTGGGCGCGCCGCTGGGGCTGGACTTTGAAATGGGGGTCAAGCTCACCGGCTCGCGCTTCACCGTGATGCAAGGCCCCATCGCCAAGCTGCACCGCGCACTCGCCCAGTTCATGCTGGACCTGCAGACCGTAGAGCACGGCTACACCGAATGCTATGTGCCCTACATCGTCAACGCCGACTCCATGCGCGGCACCGGCCAACTGCCCAAGTTTGAAGGTGACCTGTTCGCCGCCAAAAAGGGCGGCCAGGACGGCGAGGAAATGCCCGACCACAGCGCGCTCTACCTCATCCCCACCAGCGAAGTGCCGCTGACCAATTTCGTGCGCGACACCATCGTGGCCGAGGCCGACCTGCCCATCAAGCTCACCGCCCACACCCCGTGCTTCCGCTCCGAAGCCGGCAGCGCCGGACGCGACACCCGCGGCCTGATCCGCCAGCACCAGTTCGACAAGGTGGAAATGGTGCAAATCGTCCACCCTGACCAGAGCTACGAGACGCTGGAGCAGATGACCGGCCACGCCGAAGCCGTGCTGCAACAGCTGGGCCTGCCGTACCGCGTGATGTCGCTGTGCACCGGCGACATGGGCTTTGGCGCGGCCAAGACCTACGACCTGGAAGTCTGGCTGCCCGGCCAGAACACCTACCGCGAGATCAGCTCGGTGTCCAACTGCGAAGCCTTCCAGGCCCGTCGCCTGCAGGCCCGGTTCAAGAACGCGCAGGGCAAGAGCGAGTTTTTGCACACCCTGAACGGCTCCGGCCTGGCCGTGGGCCGCGCCCTGGTGGCCGTGCTGGAGAACTACCAAAACGCCGACGGCTCGGTCACCGTGCCCGAAGTGCTGCGCCCGTATTTGCGCGGTTTGGAGACGCTGGCGTAAAAGCCACGTTTTGGCCTGCTAGAATAGCGGGCGTTGCCTAACCGCAATTGGAAGAGTGGCAGAGTGGCCGAATGTACCTGACTCGAAATCAGGCGTACCGCAAGGTACCGTGGGTTCGAATCCCACCTCTTCCTCCAGTATTTTGAAAAGCGCCTAACCAGGCGCTTTTTTCGTTTCTGCACCACGGGAGCTGGCTGCGGCGATGGCCACGGCGGCCACCAGCAGCAGGGCGGCGAGGGCGAAGGTCGCCTGCAGGCCAGTGGCTACGGCCTCGGGGCGCGCCGTGGCAATGTCGGCCGTGCCTGCCGCAAAGGCAAACACCGCCCCCATCACCGAAGCACCCGTCACCAGCCCCAGGTTGCGCGACAGGCTGAGCAGGCCGGAGACCACGCCGCGCTGGTCGGCGGGCACGTCCACCATCACGGCGGTGTTGTTGGCGGCCTGGAACAGCTGGTAACCCGGGGTCAGGATGGCGATGGCTGCGATATAGCCGACCACGCCGAACAGCATGGGCAGCACCGACAGCGCCACCGCGCCCGCCACCATCGCCACCAGCCCGGCGACCACCATCGCTGCCGCACCCCAGCGGTCTACCACCTGGCCTGACAGCACGCCGCCCAGGATGGAAATGGCCGGGCCGATGGCCATTACCAGGCCCACCGTGGCCGCGCTCAGGCCCAGCGCCCGCGACAGGTAGAACGGCCCCACCACAAAGGTCGCCATGACCACCGTGGCCACCAGCACGTTGGTGGCCAGGCTGGCGCCCAGCGCCGGGTCGCGGAAGGCCGCCAGCTGGACCAGGGGGGAGGCCACGCGGGTCTGGCTGAACACGAACAGGCCGGTGCCAGCGGCTGCGGCCAGCAACAGCGCGATATTCAGCGTGCCGAAGTGGCCCCGCCCCAGCGTCATCGCCAGCGCATAGGCTGCCAGGCTCAGCGCCAACAGCAGCGTGCCGATGGCGTCAAACTTGGCGGTGCTGCGGCCTGGGCGATCGGCGGGCAAATAGCGCTGTGCCAGTACAAAAGCCAGGATGCCCAGCGGCAGATTCACCAAAAAGATGGCCTGCCAGCCGAAGCCGCCAATCAGCACACCGCTCAGCGTGGGGCCGAGTGCGGTGCCCACGGCGGACATGGTGCCCAGCAGGCCCATGGCGCTGCCGGTCTGGGCCTTGGGCACCGTCTCGGCCACAAAGGCCATGGTCAGCGCCATCATGGTGGCCGCACCCAGGCCTTGTGCCACCCGCGCCGCCAGCAGCAGCGCCAGCGACGGTGTGGCGGCGCACAGCACCGAGGCCGCGGTGAACAGCCCGATGCCGCCCAGCAACAGCCGCCGCCGCCCAATGATGTCGCCGAGTCGCCCCACGCTGACGATCAGCGTGGTGATGGCCAGCAAATAGGCCAGCACCACCCACTGGACTTGCTGGAACGAGGCGTTGAAGGCCAGGGCCAGGGTGGGCAGAGCCACGTTGGCGATGCTGGTACCCAGCGAGGACAGCAGCATGGACAGCGACAGGCTGGCAAGGGCCCAGGGGATTTGGCGATTTTTAAACATGGATGCGTCTTTCTGTGGAGCTAGCCGCGAGCGTAGGCCTTTACGCGGCATGGCGGAAGACGCAGCGTTTGCACTGTATGCGTGCGCAAGACGCCATGCCAGGCCCGAACTGCGCTATCGTGGACGCATGGCAATCCCCGATTTCAACCTGCTGGTCACGCTGGACGTGCTGCTGGCCGAAGGCAGCGTGGCGCGTGCCGCCCGCCGCCTGCGCCTGAGCCCGTCGGCCATGAGCCGGGCGCTGGCGCGGCTGCGCGAGACCACCGGCGACCCGCTGCTGGTGCGGGCCGGACGCGGCCTGGTGCCCACACCCCGCGCGGTGGAGCTGCGCGAACAGGTGCGCCAGCTGGTGCAGGATGCACAAGCGGTGCTGCGCCCCACCGAGGCGCTGCAGCCCGCGCACCTGGTGCGGACTTTCACCTTGCGCACCAGCGAAGGCTTTGTGGAGTGCTTCGGCCCCGGCCTCATCGCCCGGATGGGCGCAGAGGCGCCTGGAGTGCGGCTGTGCTTTGTGCAAAAGCCCGACAAAGACAGTGCGCCCCTGCGCGAGGGGGCGGTGGACCTGGAAATCGGCGTCGTGGGCAGCGGCGCCGCGCCCGAGCTGCGCACCCAGGCCTTGTTCCGCGACCGTTTCATCGGCGTGGTGCGCGCGGGGCACGCGCTGAGCGAAGGCGAGATCACGCCCGCCCGCTATGCCGCCGGGCAGCACATCAGCGTGTCGCGGCGCGGGCTGTTCAAAGGGGGAATTGACGAAGCGCTGGAGCCGCTGGGGCTGCAGCGCGACATCGTCACGATCGTCGGCGGCTTTTCGACCGCCCTGGCGCTGGCCCGGGCTACCGACCTGGTGGCCAGCGTGCCCGGGCGGCACACCGGGGTGCTGCGTGCCGGCATGCACAGCTTTGACCTGCCGGTGGCCACGCCGGTGTTCACCGTGTCCATGCTCTGGCACCCCCGGCTGGAGGCCGACCCGGCGCAGCGCTGGCTGCGCACCTGCGTGCGCGAGGTCTGTGTGGCGACGGACTGAAGAATGCTTGTCCTCCAGGGCCGACAATATGCGATTGTTTTTGTAACTGGACTTACGCAAGTTCCCCCTGTAAGCCCGAAGGGCGATACAGGGGCGCTGCGTAAGTCCTATGTAACCTTGTCGTCCTCCATAAGGAATGTGCCATGCCGCTTGTCGTTTTCAACCAGAAGGGTGGGGTGGGCAAGTCCACCATCACCTGCAATTTGGCCGCTATCAGCGCCAGCCAGGGGCTGCGCACGCTGGTGATCGATCTGGACCCGCAGGGCAACTCCAGCAGCTACCTGCTGGGCGCGCAGGCCCGGGACGACCAGCCCACGGTGGCCGGGTTTTATGAGCACTGCCTGAGCTACAGCCTGCGCACCGTGCTGCCCACCGACTTCGTCGTCACCACGCCGCACGAGAACCTGCACCTGATGCCGTCCAGCCCGCTGCTGGGCGAGCTGGAGAGCAAGCTGGAGTCGCGCCACAAGCTGTACAAGCTGCGCGAGGCCCTGCAGCTGCTGGCGGCGGGCTACGACCGCATCTACATCGACACGCCACCGGCGCTGAACTTCTACACCCGCTCGGCGCTGATCGGTGCGCGGGCCTGCCTGATCCCGTTCGACTGCGACGAGTTTGCCCGCAAGGCGCTCTACACCCTGCTGGACAACGTGGCCGAGATCCGCGCCGACCACAACCCCGGCCTGGTGGTGGACGGCATTGTGGTGAACCAGTTCCAGCCGCGCGCCAACCTGCCCCAGCGCATGGTGGGCGAGCTGGTGGCCGAGGGCCTGCCGGTGCTGCAGCCGTATTTGCCCTCGTCGGTGAAGATCCGCGAATCGCACGAGCAGTCCTTGCCCATGGTCTACCTGGACCCGCAGCACAAGCTGACGCAGGCCTTTGTGGCGCTGCACGACGTGGTGCAGGGCTTACGGGTCGTGTAATTGGCGGCGTAAATTCATTTGCTACTGATTTGGTAGCTGCTCACGCTGATGCCATCAGCGCAGGCGGCCTGTTTCCTTTAAATTGCAGATGGGTGGTAGCAGTCTGTGCTTGACGCGTACCGGCTGCGCAAGGCATAGTCCATAGCAAAATAATTTCTATTTTGTTATAACTGATATCACTATTGCAATGGCACAAAGCGCATCGAATCTAAGCTCCACCTACCCCAGCCTGCGCGAGCAGGCTGTTTTTATTACCGGCGGCGGCAGCGGCATTGGCGCGGCCATGGTGTCGGCGTTTGTGCAGCAGGGCGCACGCGTGGCCTTTGTGGACGTGGCCGAATCCGCCAGCCAGGCACTGGCGCAGGAGCTGGTAGAGGCTGGTTTCCCTGCGCCGTGGTGGCGCACCTGCGATGTGCGCGACATTGCGGCACTGCAGACTGCCATGGCCGACGCGGCCAGCGCTCTGGGTGACTTTGCGGTGCTGGTGAACAACGTGGCCAGCGACGACCGGCACACGCTGGAGTCCGTCACCCCCGCGTACTACGACCAGCGCATGGCCATCAACGAGCGGCCAGCGTTTTTTGCCATCCAGGCGGTGGTGCCGGGCATGCAGCGCCGGGGCGGCGGCTCCATCATCAACCTGGGATCCACCGGCTGGCAGACCAAGGGCACGGGCTACCCCTGCTACGCGATTGCCAAGTCGTCGGTCAACGGGCTGACGCGCGGGCTGGCCAAGAGCCTGGGCGCGGACCGCATCCGCATCAACACCGTGTCGCCCGGCTGGGTGATGACCGAGCGGCAGATTGCGCTGTGGCTGAACACCGAGAGCGAGGCCGAACTGCAGCGCACCCAGTGCCTGCCCGACAAGCTGCGCGGCCATGACATCGCCCGCATGGTGCTGTTTCTGGCCTCGGACGACGGCGCGATGTGCACCGCGCAAGAGTTCAAGGTGGACGCGGGTTGGGCGTGAAGGCACATCGCTACATTTTTTGATGTAGTTTTTGATAGCTGCTCACGCTCAATGCATAAGCGATAGGGGCTGATTTAATGCCTGAAAAATGGCCTTAAAACCACTATTTACGTCTCCATGGCCTCCAGCGTGCAGCCGTAGAGCGCCAGGCTGGCGGCTTTCAGGGCGGTCAGCATGACCTTGGCGGCGGGCGAGGGCAGGCGGTCGGTGCGGGTGATGATGCCGAACGCGTCCATGTGGCAGGGCATGTCCAGCGGCACGATGGCCACCAGGCCGTGCGCGGCGTAGTAGCGGGCCACGTCGGCGGCAATCACCGCCAGCATGTCGCTTTGCTGCAGCATGCGGGTGATGAACAGCAGCGCCGATGACTCGATGACGTTCGTCGGCGGCGCCAGGCCCACTTCCTGGAACATCAGGTCGAACCGGTGCCGCAGCACGCTGCCTGCGGGCGGCACGATCCAGCCCGTACCCACCACATCGCGCAGCGCTAGCCCGTCTACGCCGACCAGCGGGTGGCCGGGGCGGGCGATGGCGCACACCGGTTCCTCAATCAGCGGTTCGTAGCGCAGATTGGTTTTGTCTTGCTCGGCAAATAGGCGCGCCACCACCAGGTCGAGCTTGCCCTGCTGCAGTCGCTCGATCAGCACCGGGCTGTTTTCGATCTCCAGCCCGACGCGCAGCGTGGGCTGCTCCCGCTTGACCATGGCCACCGCGCTGGGCAGCAGCGTGAGACCGGGCGAGGTGATGGCCCCCACCCCGACCTGGCCAAAGCGCCCGGCTTTCAGGGCCGTCAGCTCCTCGTGCGCCTGGTTCAGGCTGGCCAGCGCCACCCGGGCGTGGCGGATCATGGTTTCGCCATACCAGGTGGGGCGCATGCCGCGCGGCAACCGGTCGAACAGCGGCACCTCCAACACGTCTTCCAGGTCCTTGAGCAGCTTGGACGCGGCGGGCTGGGTCATGTTGAGCACCTGCGAGGCGCGGTGGATGTTGCCCTCGTCGTCCAGGGCCACCAGCAACAGCAGTTGGCGGGTCTTCAGGCGGGCACGGATAAACCAGGGGGAGCTCGAGGCCATGGGGTTTTCCAGAATGTGAATATTGATATGTATTTTGGCTAAAAAACCATTGGATTGATACCTGTTTTGTTCTTAGACTCTCAGGGTGTTTGTAATTAAGCATTCATCTAATTGGCCAAAGAAGCTGATACCGGGTTCTAATGCCGTCCTTGTGGACGGTGTGCAGGGCAAATAACTAAACCACCAGGAGACAACATGCGCATCCATCGCCGTACCCTCGCCATCGCACTGGCCGCCGCACCTTTGGCGGCCCTGCTGCCAGGCACCGTGTTCGCACAGAAGAAGATCGTGCTGGGTTTCAGCCAGGTCGGGGCCGAGAGCGAGTGGCGCACGGCCAATACCGAGTCCATCAAGGCCTCCGCTGCAGAAGCCGGTATCGAGCTGAAGTTCTCCGATGCCCAGCAAAAGCAGGAAAACCAGATTAAGGCCATCCGCTCGTTCATCGCGCAAAAAGTGGACGTGATCGCGTTCTCGCCCGTGGTCGAGTCGGGCTGGGAAACCGTGCTGCGCGAGGCCAAGGCCGCCAAGATCCCGGTGGTGCTGACCGACCGCTCGGTCAATGTGAAGGACGACTCGCTGTACGTCTCGTTCATGGGTTCGGACTTCATCGAAGAAGGCCGCAAGGCAGGCCGCTGGCTGGTGGAAGCCATGAAGGGCAGCACCGGCGATGTGAACATCGTCGAGCTGCAGGGCACGGTGGGCTCGGCCCCGGCCATCGACCGCAAGAAGGGCTTTGAAGAAATCATCAAGGCCGACCCCAAGTTCAAGATCATCCGCTCGCAAACCGGCGACTTCACCCGTGCCAAGGGCAAGGAAGTCATGGAGGCATTCCTCAAGGCCGAGGGCAAAAAGATCAATGTGCTTTATGCACACAACGACGACATGGCCATCGGCGCCATCCAGGCCATCGAAGAAGCCGGCATGAAGCCCGCCAAGGACATCACCATCATCTCCATCGACGCCGTCAAGGGCGCGTTCGAGGCCATGATGGCGGGCAAGCTCAATGTGTCGGTCGAGTGCAGCCCGCTGCTGGGCCCACAGCTCATGTCGGCGGTGAAAGATTTGAAGGCCGGCAAAACGCTGCAAAAACGTATCGTCACCGAAGAAGGCATCTTCCCCATGGAAGTGGCCGCCAAAGAGTTCCCCAAGCGTAAGTACTGATCTGCATCCCCCTCGGCGCGTTGGATACTGGACGCGCCTTTTTAAAAACCCTCGGAGACAATTCCAATGAAACGTACGTTACTCAAATCTGTGTTGGCCAGCTTGGCCTTGGCTGCACTCGGTGTTGCACCGCAAGCCAATGCCCAAGACAAGGGCACCATCGGCATCTCCATGCCGACCAAGTCCTCGGCCCGCTGGATTGCCGACGGCGACAACATGGTCAAAGTGTTGAAAGACCGTGGCTACAAGACCGATTTGCAGTACGCAGACGACGACATCCCGAACCAGCTCGCCCAGATCGAGAACATGGTCACCAAGGGTGTGAAGGTTTTGGTGATTGCCTCCATCGACGGCACCACGCTGTCCAAAGTGCTGCAAAACGCGGCCGACAAGGGCGTCAAGGTCATCGCCTATGACCGCCTGATCAAGGGCTCGAAGAACGTGGATTACTACGCCACGTTCGACAACTTCCAGGTCGGCGTGCTGCAAGCGGGCACCATCGTCGACAAGCTGGGCCTGAAGCAGGGCAAGGGCCCGTTCAACATCGAACTGTTTGGCGGCTCGCCTGACGACAACAACGCCTTCTTCTTCTATGACGGCGCCATGAGCGTGTTCAAGCCCTACATCGACAGCGGCAAGCTGGTGGTGCGCAGCAAGCAAATGGGCATGGAAAAAGTCGGTACCCTGCGTTGGGACGGCGCGGTGGCCCAGGCCCGCATGGACAACTTGCTGTCGGCCTTCTACACCAAGGACAAGGTTGACGCCGTGCTGTCCCCGTACGACGGTATTTCCATCGGCATTTTGTCCTCGCTCAAGGGCGTGGGCTACTGCACCAAGACCCAGGCTTGCCCTGTGGTGAGCGGCCAGGATGCGGAAGTGCCTTCGGTCAAGTCCATCTTGCGCGGCGAACAGTACTCCACCATCTTCAAGGACACGCGTGAGCTGGCCAAGGTTACCGCCAACATGGTGGACGCCGAACTGTCTGGCAAGAAGCCCGAAGTCAACGACACCAAGACCTACAACAACGGCATCAAGGTGGTCCCTGCCTACCTGCTCAAGCCCGTGGCCGTGGATGCCACCAACTGGAACCCGATCCTGATCGGCAGCGGCTACTACAAAGAATCGCAAATCAAGTAAAGGCATCCGCCCCAGGCCAAAAGCCCGGGGTATTGCCAGTGCGCTTGAAGAGGCCCTGCATTGCGAGGTGTAGGGCTTTTTTTTTCGGTGTTTTATAAAAATAAAAGGGTGCTGATGGTGAACACAATCCTAGAGATGCACGACATCCGCAAGACATTCCCCGGAGTGGTTGCGCTGAACAAAGTGAACCTGCGCGTCAGCGCGGGTGAAATACATGCCCTCGTCGGCGAGAACGGCGCGGGCAAATCGACCTTGATGAAGGTGCTGTCGGGCGTGTACCCACACGGCGAATACACCGGTGAAATCCGCTACCAGGGCCAGGAACAGCGTTTCAAGGGCATCCACGACAGCGAGCAGCAGGGCATCATCATCATCCACCAGGAGTTGGCCCTGGTGCCGCTGCTGTCGATTGCCGAAAACATCTTTTTGGGCAACGAGACCGCGCACAACGGCGTGATCGACTGGATGGCCGCGCACAGCCAGACCCAGGCGCTGCTGAAGAAAGTGGGCCTGAAGGAATCGCCCGATGCCCTGATCACCAACATCGGCGTGGGCAAGCAGCAATTGGTGGAAATTGCCAAGGCGCTGTCCAAAAAAGTCAAACTGCTGATCCTGGACGAGCCCACCGCCAGCCTCAACGAGACCGACAGCGACGCGCTGTTGATGCTGCTGCTGGAGCTCAAGGCCCAGGGCATTGCCTGCATTTTGATTTCGCACAAGCTCAATGAAATCGCCAAGGTCGCCGACTCCATCACCATCCTGCGCGACGGCACCACCGTCGAGACGCTGGACTGCCGCGCACAATCCATCAGCGAAGACCGCGTGATCCGCGGCATGGTGGGCCGCGAGATGGCCGACCGCTACCCCAAGCGCACCCCGCAAATTGGAGAAACCGTGTTCGAGCTGCGCGACTGGCGCGCCTACCACCCGCAGCACGCCGACCGCGAGATGGTCAAGGGCATCAACCTCACCGTCAAGCGCGGCGAGATCGTCGGCATTGCCGGGCTGATGGGCGCGGGCCGCACCGAGCTGGCCATGAGCGTGTTTGGTAAATCCTGGGGCCAGCGCATCAGCGGCAAGGCGCTGCTGCACGGCAAGGAAATCGATGTCTCCACGGTGCAAAAAGCTGTGGCCCATGGCCTGGCTTATGTCACCGAAGACCGCAAGGGCAATGGCCTGGTGTTGAACGAAGACATCCAGTGGAACACCTCGCTGGCGAACCTGCCCGGCGTGTCCAAAAACGGCGTCATCGACGATGGCCGGGAGTTTGCCGTGGCCCAGGGCTTTCGCGAAAAGATGCGCACCCGCTGCTCGGGCGTGGACCAGAAAGTCGTCAACCTGTCGGGTGGCAACCAGCAAAAAGTGGTGCTCAGCAAGTGGCTGTTCACCAACCCCGAGGTGCTGATCCTGGATGAGCCCACCCGCGGCATCGACGTGGGGGCCAAGTTCGAGATCTACACCCTGATCGCGCAGCTCGCCGCCGAGGGCAAGTGCGTGATCGTGATCTCCTCCGAGATGCCCGAACTGCTGGGCCTGTCGGACCGCATCTACGTGATGAACGAAGGCCGTTTCGTGGCCGAGATGCCCACCGCCGAAGCCAGCCAGGAAAAGATCATGCGCGCCATCGTCAGCGCCAACTAAATAAAAACCAGAGCATTCAGACCATGGAAAAAACAATTGCAACCCCTGCTGCCACCGCCGCGCCTTCGGGCCTGAGCTTCTTCAAGAGCAACCTGCGCGAATACGGCATGCTGCTATCGCTGGTGGCCATCATGGGCTTCTTCCAGTTCATGACCGACGGCACGCTGATGCAGCCGCTGAACCTGACCAACCTGGTGCTGCAAAACAGCTACATCGTGATCATGGCGCTGGGCATGCTGCTGGTGATCGTGGCGGGGCACATCGACCTGTCGGTGGGCTCCATCGTCGGTTTTGTCGGCGCGGTGGCCGCCGTACTGATGGTCAACTACAACTGGCACTACCTGCCCACGGCCATCGTCTGCCTGGCGGTGGGCGGGCTGATCGGTGCGGCACAGGGCTACTTTGTGGCTTTCTTCCGCATTCCGTCCTTCATCGTCACGCTGGCGGGCATGCTGGTGTTTCGCGGCCTGGCACTGGCGCTGCTGCAAGGGCAGTCGGTGGGGCCATTCCCGGATACCTTCCAGTCGCTGAGCTCGGGTTTCATCCCGGATTTGCTCAGCTCTGAAGGCCTGCGCCTGACCTCGCTGCTGCTGGGCGTGTTGGTGGCCATGGCGCTGGTGGTGGCGGGCATCCGCGCACGTGCCAACCAGCAAAAGCACGGCGTGGCCGGCGAACCCACGGCTTTTTTCTGGGGCAAGATGGTGATTTTCTCGGCCCTGCTGATCACTTTCAGCTACCTGCTGGCATCCTACAAGGGGCTGCCCAATGTGCTGATCGTCATGGCGCTGCTGATCGCGGTGTTTGACTTTGTCACCAGCCGCACCACCATTGGCCGCCGCGTCTACGCCCTGGGTGGCAACGAAAAGGCCGCCAAGCTGTCGGGTATCAAGACCGAACGTCTGGCCTTCTACACCTTCATCAACATGGGTGTGCTGGCCGCGCTGGCCGGGCTGGTGTTTGCCGCGCGTCTCAACACCGCCACGCCCAAGGGCGGCCTGGGTTTTGAGCTGGACGTGATTGCCGCCTGCTTCATCGGTGGGGCCTCGGCCTCGGGCGGTGTGGGCAAGGTGATGGGCGCGGTGATTGGCGCCTTCATCATGGGCGTGATGAACAACGGCATGTCCATCATGGGCATCGGCATCGACTACCAGCAGATCATCAAGGGCTTGGTGCTGCTGGCCGCTGTGTTTGTTGACGTTTACAACAAAAACAAGGGATGACCGGCACCAGCGCACTGCCCGTGCTGGAGCTCACGGGTATCGACAAGGAATTTGCCGGTAACCCTGTGCTGAGAAACGTGCAATTGCGCTTGTACCCTGGCGAGATCCACGCCCTGATGGGGCAAAACGGCGCGGGCAAGTCCACGCTGATCAAGGTGCTCACTGGCGTGCTGGAGTCCAGTGGCGGGCAGATGCTGTTGATGGGGCAGGCCATCCGGCCCGACTCGCCGCTGGCGGCCCAAAAGCTGGGCATCAGCACCGTCTACCAGGAGGTGAACCTGTGCCCGAACCTGTCGGTGGCCGAGAACGTGTTTGCCGGGCGCTTTCCGCGCCTGGGCTGGACGCAGGGCTACCGCATCGACTGGGCCACCGTGCATCGCCGCAGCCGCGAACTGCTGGCCCGCATCGGGCTGGACATCGACGTGACCCAGCTGCTCTCCACCTACCCGGTGGCGGTGCAGCAGCTGGTGGCCATCGCCCGGGCACTGGGCGTGGAATCCAAGGTGCTGATCCTGGACGAGCCTACTTCCAGCCTGGACGAAGACGAGGTGCAAAAACTGTTCGAGGTGCTGCGCCGCCTGCGCGGGGAGGGCCTGGCGATTGTGTTTGTGTCGCACTTCCTGAACCAGGTGTACGCCATTTCCGACCGCATCACCGTGCTGCGCAATGGCGAATGGGTGGGGGAGTGGATGGCCGATGCGCTGCCGCCCCAGGCGCTGATTTCTGCCATGTTGGGCCGTGAATTTGCGGTGCAAAACGCCCATGCCGGGCAGCAGCGCGATGCCGCCCAGCAGGTGGTGCTGCTGCAAGCCCAGGGCCTGGGCCAGGCCGGGCGCTTGCAGCCGGTGGACCTGCAGCTGCATGCAGGCGAAGTGTTGGGGCTGGCGGGCCTGCTGGGTTCCGGCCGCACCGAGCTGGCGCGGCTGTTGTTTGGCCTGGAAGCCGCCGACAAGGGCAGCCTGCAGATCGACGGCCAGACGGCCCAACTTGGCAGCCCGGCCGACGCGGTGCAGCATGGCATCGCCCTGTGCCCCGAAGAGCGCAAAACCGACGGCATCGTCGCCGAGCTGTCGGTGCGTGAAAACATTGCCCTGGCGCTGCAGGCGCGCCTGGGCGTGCGCAAGTTCTTGAGCATCGCCGAGCAGACCACGCTGGCCGAGCATTTCGTCAAAACGCTGGGCATCAAGACCGCCAGCATCGAAACGCCCATCGGCCTGCTGTCGGGCGGCAACCAGCAAAAAGCGGTGATCGCCCGCTGGCTGGCCACCGACCCGCGCCTGTTGATTCTGGATGAGCCGACCCGCGGCATCGACGTGGCCGCCAAGCAGGAAATCATGGAAGAAATCCTGCGCCTGGCACGCGGCGGCATGGCGGTGCTGTTCATCTCCAGCGAGATGAGTGAAGTGGTGCGGGTATCCGACCGCATCGCCGTGCTGCGCGACCGCCGCAAAGTGGGGGAGCTGCCCGGTGGCAGTTCTGAAGACGAAGTTTATGCACTGATTGCGGCCGACCATGTTTAAGACCTTTTTACGGCATCCGCGCGCGTGGCCGTTACTGACCTTGCTATTACTTTTAATAGTTAACGTGGTGTTCAACCCGGGCTTTTTGCACATCGAATGGCGCGACGGCCACCTGTACGGCAGCCTGGTCGACATCCTGAACCGGGCCGCACCGCTGGTGCTGGTGTCGCTGGGCATGACGCTGGTGATCGCCACCCGCGGCATCGACATTTCGGTGGGCGCGGTGGTGGCGATTGCGGCCGCGCTGGCCGCCTGGATGATTGGCGGCGCGCTGGTGGTGCAAGACGGGGTGGCGGTGCACGCCAGCCGCTTTCCCATGCCGCTGGCGATTCTGGCCGCGCTGGGTGTGGCGGTGGTGTGTGGCCTGTGGAATGGTTTGCTAGTGGCCCGCATCGGCATGCAGCCCATCATTGCCACGCTGATTTTGATGGTGGCAGGCCGGGGCATTGCCCAGCTCATCACCGGCGGGCAGATCATCACCATCTACTACGCGCCGTTTTTCTTTCTGGGCAGCGGCTACCTGGCGGGCCTGCCGTTCTCGCTGTTCATCGTGGCCCTGGTGTATGGCGTACTGCACCTGGCCATGACGCGCACCGCCTTGGGCCTGTTCATCCAGGCGGTGGGCATCAACCCGGTGGCGGCGCGCGGCGTGGGCATCCAGGCGCGCAAGCTCACCGTGTGGGTGTATGCCTTTTGCGGGTTTTGCGCCGGTGTGGCCGGGCTGTTGATCAGCTCCAACGTGAAGAGTGCCGACGGCAACAACGCCGGGCAGCTGCTGGAGCTGGATGCCATTTTGGCCGTCACCCTGGGCGGCACCGCGTTGACCGGCGGGCGCTTCAGTCTGTTTGGCAGCGTGATTGGCGCGCTGATCATCCAGACGCTGACCTACGCCATCTACTCGCTGGGCGTGCCGCCCGAGATCAACCTGGTGGTGAAAGCCGTGGTGGTGTTTGCGGTGATGCTGCTGCAGTCTGCCGAGTTCCGCGCCACCGTGCGCATGTGGACGCTGCGCCCCGCGCACGCCGGAGGCCGGGCATGAGTGCGACCCCCCGTTTCAATCCCCAGCACCTGCCTATTCTGGCGACGGTGTCCTTGTTTGCCGCCATGGCGACACTGGGTTCGGTGTTCTATGACGGTTTTTTCTCGCTGCAGGTGTTTTTGAACCTGTTGATCGACAACGCCTTTTTGGTAATCGTGGCGGTGGGCATGACCTTTGTGGTGTTGTCTGGCGGTATCGATCTGTCGGTGGGCTCGGTGATTGCGTTCACCACCATGGTGTCGGCCTCACTGGTGGAGAAGCATGGCTGGAGTCCGGCGCTGGTGATTCCGCTGGTGCTGCTGATGGGCACGGCCTTCGGGGCCTGCATGGGCTTTTTGATCGAGCGCTTTCGGCTGCAGCCCTTCATCGTGACGCTGGCGGGCATGTTCCTGGCGCGTGGCCTGTGCTACCTGATCAGCATCGACTCGATCAGCATGACCAACGGGTTCTATTCCGACGTCTCGCAGATGCGCATCCCGGTGTGGGGCGATGCCTCGCTGTCCATCGGCGCGGTCATCGCGCTCATCGTGCTGGCGGTGGCGGTATTTGTGGCGCACTGCACGCCGTTTGGCCGCACGGTGTACGCCGTGGGCGGCAGCGAAAGCTCGGCCCTGCTGATGGGCTTGCCGGTGCGTGCCACCCTGATCGGCGTGTACACGCTGTCGGGCTTTTGCTCGGCGTTGGCAGGCGTGGTGTTTACGTTTTACATGCTCTCGGGCTACGGCCTGCATGCCGTGGGCATGGAGCTGGACGCGATTGCGGCGGTGGTCATCGGTGGCACGCTGCTCACCGGTGGCTCGGGCTACATGGTTGGCACCCTGTTTGGCGTGCTGATGCTCGGCATTATCCAGACCCTGATTTCCTTTGACGGCACTTTGAGTTCCTGGTGGACGCGCATCGTCGTAGGTGCGCTGCTGTTCCTGTTCTGCCTGCTCCAGCGGGTGTTTGCCGCCCATAAATCCCCCCAACCCTGAAACTTTCCTATGACCGATTCCACCGATACCCCCAAGAAAATGCGCTCCGCCGAATGGTTTGGCAGCGCCGACAAAAACGGCTTCATGTACCGCAGCTGGATGAAGAACCAGGGCATTCCGGACCACGAGTTCGATGGTCGCCCCATCATCGGCATCTGCAACACCTGGAGCGAGCTCACCCCCTGCAACGCCCACTTCCGCAAGATCGCCGAGCACGTGAAGCGCGGCATCTTCGAGGCGGGTGGCTTCCCGGTGGAGTTTCCGGTGTTCAGCAACGGCGAATCGAACCTGCGCCCCACGGCCATGCTGACCCGCAATCTGGCCAGCATGGACGTAGAGGAGGCCATCCGCGGCAACCCCATCGACGCGGTGGTGCTGCTTACCGGCTGCGACAAGACCACGCCTGCGCTGCTGATGGGCGCGGCCAGCTGTGACATCCCCGCCATCGTGGTCACCGGCGGCCCCATGCTCAACGGCAAGCTGGATGGCAAAAACATCGGCTCCGGCACGGCGGTGTGGCAACTGCACGAATCGCTGAAAGCGGGCGAAATCAACGAGCACCAGTTCTTTGCCGCAGAGGCGGGCATGTCGCGCTCTGCGGGCACCTGCAACACCATGGGCACGGCCAGCACCATGGCCTGCATGGCCGAAGCCCTGGGCACCTCGCTGCCACACAACGCCGCCATTCCGGCGGTGGATGCACGCCGCTACGTGCTGGCGCACATGTCGGGCATCCGGGCGGTGCAGATGGCCCGCGAAGGCCTCACGCTGTCCAAAATTCTGACCCGCGAAGCCTTTGAGAACGCCATCCGCGTCAACGCGGCCATCGGCGGCTCCACCAACGCCGTGATCCACCTGAAGGCCATTGCCGGCCGCATCGGCGTGCAGCTGGACCTGGAAGACTGGACCCGCATCGGCCGCGGCACGCCCACCATCGTTGATCTGCAGCCCTCGGGCCGCTTCCTGATGGAAGAGTTCTACTACGCCGGTGGCCTGCCCGCGGTGGTGCGCCGCCTGGGCGAACACGGCCTGCTGCCGCACCCTGATGCGCTCACCGTCAACGGCAAGTCCATGTGGGACAACGTGCGCGAAGCGCCCCAGTACAACGACGAAGTCATCCGCCCCATCGACAACCCGCTGATCGCCGACGGCGGCATCTGCATCCTGCGCGGCAACCTGTCGCCCCGCGGCGCGGTACTCAAGCCGTCGGCCGCTACGCCCGCGCTGCTGAAGCACCGGGGCCGCGCCGTGGTGTTCGAGAACCTGGAGCACTACAAGGAACGCATCGTCGACGAAGACCTGGACATCGATGCCAGCTGCGTGATGGTCTTGAAGAACTGCGGCCCCAAGGGCTACCCCGGCATGGCCGAGGTCGGCAACATGGGCCTGCCGCCCAAGCTGCTGCGCCAGGGCGTAAAGGACATGGTGCGCATCTCGGACGCCCGCATGAGCGGCACCGCCTACGGCACCGTGGTGCTGCACGTGGCCCCCGAAGCCGCTGCGGGCGGCCCGCTGGCGGCCGTGCGCGACGGCGACTTCATTGAGCTGGACTGCGAACAAGGCCGCCTGCATCTGGACATCAGCGATGCCGAGCTGGCCGAGCGCCTGGCTGCGCTGTCGGGCCATTCGTCTCAACAGCCCAAGCCCCTGTCGGGCGGCTATGCCCGTTTGTACGTAGACCACGTGCTGCAAGCCGACGATGGCTGCGACTTCGACTTCCTGGTCGGCTGCCGTGGCTCCACCGTGCCCCGCCATTCCCACTAATTGTTTAAACGCCATGTCCAAAGTTTTTAACGCTACCAACCCCCGCTACCGCGGCATCTTCCCGGTCGTCCCCACCACCTTTACCGCCTCGGGCGAACTGGACCTGCCCAGCCAGAAGCGCTGCGTCGATTTCATGATCGACGCGGGCTCCGACGGCCTGTGCATTCTGGCCAACTTCTCCGAGCAGTTTTTGCTGTCGGACGACGAGCGCGAGATCCTGACCAAAACCATCCTGGAGCACGTGGCAGGCCGCGTGCCGGTGATCGTCACCACCACCCATTTCGGCACCACGGTCTGCGCCCAGCGCAGTCGCCGCGCGCAAGACATGGGCGCGGCCATGGTCATGGTGATGCCGCCCTACCATGGGGCCACGTTCCGTGTGGGCGAGCCGCAGATTTACGAGTTCTACGCCCGGCTGTCGGATGCCATCGACATCCCCATCATGGTCCAGGACGCGCCCGCGGCGGGTACGCCGCTGTCGGTGCCGTTCCTGGCCCGCATGGCGCAGGAGATCGAGCACCTGGCGTATTTCAAGATCGAAACCGCCGGTGCGGCCGCCAAGCTGCGCGAGCTGATCCGCGTGGGCGGCGAGGCCATTGAAGGCCCGTGGGACGGCGAAGAAGCAATCACGCTGATGCCCGACCTGGATGCCGGTGCCACCGGTGCCATGACCGGCGGCGCCTACCCCGACGGCATACGCCCCATCATCGAAGCCCACCGCGCGGGCGACCGCGACAAGGCCTACGCGCTGTACCAGCAGTGGCTGCCGCTGATCAACTACGAAAACCGCCAGGGCGGCATCCTCACCGCCAAGTCGCTGATGGCCGAGGGCGGCGTGATCGCCTGCGAAGCCCCGCGCCACCCCTGGCCGGACATGCACCCCGCGGTGCGCGCCGGTTTGATCGAAACCGCCCGCCGACTCGACCCCCTGGTGCTGCGCTGGGGTAAATAACAGTCGCTATTGTTTTTATAGCTCCTCACGCTTATGGAATGGGCGTGAGAGGCCTAAAAACCTTATAAACCGTCGTGCCATGCGGCGGGCCCGGCGGGCAAATGCATGGACCATCCGCCAGGGCCGCGCGCCCTTGACCTGCGCGATCACCCCGTCCTTCCACACCAGCCAGCGCGGATACCAGCGGCGAAACCAGGCCAGCTGCATCAAGGCGGGCTGCGTGAGCTGAAACAGGTGTGCCGCCAAGGCCGTGCCCACCACCTTGGCCGCCAACACCACCAGCAGGCCCAGCACGGTGTGGCCCCGGGCCATCCAGTACACCGCCAGCAGCTTGACCGGCAGCAGGGTCAGCATCGGCACGCACAACACCAGCAAGGCCGCGTAGGGCGGCAGCCGCTGTATCCGCGCTTCCAGCTGCGACCACACCGGCAGGCGCGCCAGCCGGTCCATGGCCCGTGCCAGCGGCTCCCAACCCCACTCGCCAAAGATCAGCAGCAGCGCCAACGCGGTGTGGAACACGGCCATCAAGAAACGTTTCAGGTAGTGCATGCAGGGGTCCTGGTGTAGCGCCCAGCAAGGCCGCGGTGTTCGATGGTAAATTGGCCGATTGTTCGTACCCGGTCTGAAGCTGTTCTTAAACCATGCATTCCCGCGCCCTTGTTTTATTCTCCGGTGGGCAAGATTCCACCACCTGCCTGGCCTTGGCCTTGTCCAAGTACGCCCATGTGGAAACTGTAGCCTTTGACTACGGCCAACGCCACCACGTCGAGCTGGACGCACGTTTGCACGTGCTCGCCCATATCAAGGCCCAGTTCCCCCAATGGGCGGACAAGATGGGCGAAGACCATTTGCTGGATTTGTCGGTGCTGGGCCAGGTCAGCGAGACCTCGCTCACCCGCGACATGGCCTTCAAAATGGAGGAGGGCGGCCTGCCCAACACCTTCGTGCCGGGCCGCAACCTGCTGTTTTTGACGCTGGCTGCCGCGCTGGCCTACCGGCGCGACCTGGAAGTGATCGTCACCGGTGTCTGCGAAACCGACTTCTCCGGCTACCCCGACTGCCGCGACGACACCATGAAAGCCATGCAGCTGGCCTTGTCGCTGGGCATGGACAAGCGCTTTCTGATCGAAACCCCGCTGATGTGGATCGACAAGGCCCAGACCTGGGAGCTGGCCCGGCAACTCGGCGGCCAGCCCCTGGTGGACCTGATCGTGGAAGACACCCACACCTGCTACCTGGGCGACCGCGTGCACCGCCATGCCTGGGGCTATGGCTGCGGCGAATGCCCGGCATGCGTGTTGCGCGCGCGCGGATTTGAGCGGTTTGTAACGCCCGTCTGAGCCGCCTGTGGTCCGTTGCCGACAGGCACGTGACGAATATCACCCTTGGTTCTTTTCCTTGTTGTTTGAGGGACAGACGGATCCATTAACAAAAGTTACGCAAGGTAACATTCCGGGATGTGCGCACGTTTTGTGTGCACTTGCCGCCGTTGGACCCTTGCATGACCCCATTTTCTCCCCCTTGCCGCGCAATTTTCTTGGCGCTCCTGTGTGCTGCCAGCATGACCAGCCACGCTGTCACCGACAGCAAAGCCTCCCGTTTTTACGAAGATGCCTTGGGCCGCTTCGAAAAGCGCGACATACCCGGTGCCATCATCCAGCTGAAAAACGCGCTGCAAATCGATAGGAACATGCTGCCTGTGCAGGTGCTGCTGGGCAAAGCCTTGTTGGCCAACGGTGAGGCCGCGGCATCCGAGGTGGCCTTGCTGGAGGCCTTGCGCCTGGGTGTGAACCGTGCCGAAGTGGTCGTTCCCCTGGCCCAGTCGTTTATTGCCCAGGGCAAGCAAAAAATGGTGCTGGAGCAGCCGCAGTTCAACCCAGCGGGCCTGCCACAGGACACCCAGGTTCAATTGCTGGTGTTGCGCGCGGCGGCGGCATCGGACACCGGCGACATCCGTGCGGCGATGCGCAACATCGAAGACGCGCGCGTTGCCGACCCGCGTTCTGCCGATGCCTGGCTGGCCGAAGTGCCCGTTCGCATCCGTGAGCGCAAGTTTCGGGAAGCCCATGATGCGGTGGCGCGGGCGTTGGCACTGGCCCCCAACGCTGCAGAGGTGTATTACCAAAAAGCGGCGATTTTGCATGTCCAGGGCAACTTGAACGGTGCGCTGGCCGCCTACACGCAAGCGCTCCAAATGAACCCTAAACACATGGAAGCCCGGGTTGCCCGTGCCGGGTTGTTGGTCGATATGGGCAAGCCAGCCGATGCAGCGAAAGACGTTGCCGAGGCGCAGCGGTTGTCCCCCAGAGAGCCGCGCGCTGCCTACCTCAAAGCGCTGTTGGCCGAAAAAGAGGGCAATGCCAAGGCCGCCACGGCGGCGCTGCAAGAAGTCACGGCCCTGATCGACCCGGTGCCGCTGGAGTTCATCCGCTATCGGCCGCAACTGATGATGCTGAACGGATTGGCCCATTACGGCCTGAACGAGCGCGAAAAGGCGCGGCCCTACCTGGAGGCCTTCCAGCGGGCGCAGGGTGCCACCACCGTTTCCAAGCTGCTGGCCCAGGTCTACTTTGCCGAGGGCAATGTGGACCGGGCTATCGAGACGCTGGAGGGCTATGCCAAAGCCGTGCCCGGCGATAGCCAGGCTCTTGTGCTGCTGGCGTCCGCCCACATGTCGCAGGGGCGCAATGCCAAAGCCACCGCCCTGATGCAAGAAGCCTTGCTCTCCAAAGACACCCCCGAGGTCCGCACCACGCTGGGCTTGAGTCTGATGGGCAGTGGCCAATCCGACAACGCCATGGCGCAACTGGAAAGCGCCTATAAAAACGACCCGGCTCAGACAATGGCGGGTGCCGCATTGGCCGGTCTGTATTTGCGTGCTGGTCAAAACGCAAAAGCGGCTGCGGTCGCCCAAGGGCTGGTCAAACAGCAGCCCGGCAATGCAGGGTTCCAGAATTTACTGGGCATGGCGCTGGCCCAGACCGGAAACCTGCCAGGGGCCAAGGCTGCGTTCGAGGAATCGGCCAGGATTGACCCGGCGCTGCTGCCGCCGCAGCTCAATCTGGCCCGGTTGGACATTGCCAGCAAGGCTTTCGATGCAGCGGCCATCCGGCTTGCTGCCATGCTCAAGTCCAACGAAAAGAACGTCGAAGTGCTGATGGAGTTGGCCAATCTGGCAGACCTGCGGGGCCAGACCGACGAAGCAGTCAGGTCACTGCGCAAGGCCGATGACTTCAGCGGTCTGCACGACGTGCGCCCCGGCTTGGCGCTGGTGCAATTGCATCTGCGCAAGGGGCAAGTGGCACCGGCCATCGAAGCCGTGAAGAAATTGTCGATCAAGGCCCCGGAAGATCTGGCGGTGTTGCTGACCTCTGCGCGCGCCATGCTGGCCAACGCGGACCAGGCGGGCGCCCGCGCGGCATTGACGACCGCCACACGGGTGGCCGAATTCAATGCGTCTCGGCAGGTGGAAATTGCGCTGTTGCAACTCTCTGCTAACAACCCGGCGGGCGCAGCCTATAGCCTGGATAAAGCACTTTCGACCGCCCCCGCCCATTTGCCCGCCCAGGCGCTGAAGGCCGAAGTGCTGCTGCGCCAGGGCGATGTGGCCAAGGCGGATCAACTCGCCCGGCAGATCGTGGCCCAGGCACCCAAGCGGGCAGTGGGCTACAGCCTGCAGGGCGATATTGCTCTGGCGCGCGGGCAAAATGCTGCCGCCATCGATGCCTACCGGCGAGCGCACCAGACCGAGCCCTCCAGCGACACGCTGTTGCGCTTGTTCGGCGTGCTGTCGGCGCAAGACGGCGGTAAGGCCGCGCTGCAACTGGCAGACCAATGGACCAAGAGCCATCCACAGGATCTGGCGGTGCGCCGGGTGGTGGCTGATTTTTATGCCCGCAGCGGTAACTACGCAGCGGCCCGCACCGCCTACGAGGCGCTGCTGAAAACGGTGCCGGGCGATGCCAGGGTGCTGAACAACCTGGCCAATGTGCTGTTGCGCTTGAAGGACCCGTCGGCCGTGGCCATTGCCGAGCAAGCCTTGGCCAAAGACCCCGCCAACGCCAGCGCCATCGACACCCTGGGCTGGACGCTATTCCAATTGGGCGGCAGCACCCAGTCAGACCGGGCCCTTCAATTGCTGCGGGACGCACGCCTGCGTGAACCCGGAAACCCCAGCATCCGGTACCACCTGGGTGTGCTGTTGGCCCAGTCGGGACGCAAGGCCGAAGCGCTGGACGAGGTGGAGGCCGCACTGAAAGCAGGCCGTGGATTCGAGAGTTCATCCGACGCGGAAACCCTGGCGAAGTCGCTTCGGTAAAGTGTCGGCATTGTTTACAATCCAACATGCGAAAAAGCAAAATCTCTATTTAAGTTAATGATAAATATAGAAAAATCTTGTCTGGTATGGTTCTAGCTGACAAAGTATCAAATTGTATTTTTAGTAGCTAATCTTTAGGGGAACCAGATGACAAGTAAACGCAACCTTCATGTCGCCAAGTGGCTTGTAGGCAGTGCATTGGTGGTGGCTGGCTCGTCCGCCATGGCCGACTGGAGCTTCGCTTCGGGCACCACGGGCACCCCCAGCGGCACCACCATCACCTCGACAGCCACTGCCATGTCCACCACTGGTTCGGGCAGCGTATTTGCCGCTGCTACGGCCACTGCCTGGACTGGCGGCCTTGGGGTTGCTGCAACGGGCGAGGCCACGGGTTCGCCAGAGCACTCCACCGACAACGCAACCAACACCGACGCAATTTTGCTGAGCTTCAGCAGCAGCGTTGTGTTGACCGGCATCACCTCTGGTTGGACCTGGAAAGATGGCGCTGCCGTTGGCACTGCGGCATACGCTTCTGATTCCGATGCGAGCGTGCTGCGCTACATCGGTACCGCCACCACGGCGGCTGCCGTGACCACGGCTACCCTGGGCAAGACCGTGGCACAGCTGACAGCTGTGGGCGGTGGCTGGACCCTGGTCAGTCAGATTGCCAATCTGGTAACTGGTAGCAATGCCTCCACCGGTGACACGACGCTGGGTTCCAGCTGGTGGTTGATCAGCGCCTACAACTCGGGCTACGCCAGTGTTGCTACCACGACCAGCAGTGCCGCTAATCTTTTGGACAACGGCAACGACTACTTCAAGCTGCTGGCTGTTGCCGGTGTTGCGACGCCCAGTACCAGCAAGGTGCCGGAACCCGGCTCGCTGGCTCTGGTGGGTGCAGGCTTGCTGGGCTTCCTGGCCAGCCGCCGCAAGTCCAAGGGCAAGACGGCTGCTTTGGCCGCCTGAGTTCTTCGATTCCGGGCCGCTTGCGGCCATCCCTCAAAAGGCACCGAGTTTCGGTGCCTTTTTGCGTTGGGGCATCGTTACAGCTGGTTTCATCAAACTTGTGGATGCAGGATTGGGTCGCATCGACCATCATGAAATCAATTCCATTGCGAGGACAGTCAATGCAAATAGCAGAGCGCTTTGGGGCCAAGGTATCCATTGGTTTGCCGGGGCGTGGCATGTTTTTGCTGGAGGCGGCGGAGCCGGGCGGTATCGATGCGCTGGTGCGCAGTGTGGGCGGCCAGGTGGTGGCCCGGTTCGATACGGCCAAGGCCTTGGTAGTGATGGGAGTGACTGCGTACATGGGTTTACGGGGATCTCGGGCGGTGCGTTTTATCGGCCCGGTCAACGTGGACCAGCAACGTCTGGCATCGGTTCTGGGGGCATTGAACCTCTCCAAAACGGTGCCTGCGTCGCGGGTTTCGTAACTGCTGCTGCGTGACCAGCGGCCCATTCCAAGGAGACAGCTATGGCCGGTAGTGTTGGACAAGAATTACTCGACGTACCCCTTCCCGATATGGTGCTGAAACTGGCCCTGGGCATTGCCGAGGCGCAAAAGGCGCTGGACGAGAACTCGGTAGAGACCGCCAAGGCCCTGGCCGAGACCGAGCTGCCGCTGGTGATGGCGGTGACCCAGACCATTGCCGCCAATGGCGATGTGACTTTTGTGAACTCTGCCCCGGTCAACGTGTCGCTGATCCAGATCGGGCTGATGCCCACGTTCTACCAGTTTGCCGAGGCCACCATCGAAGTCACGATGGACATCAAAACCACCACCTCGGTGGAAACCAGCCTCAAGGTCGGCGTCAAAGCCAAGGCCGGGTTTGCCTGCTGGAGCGCGTCGGTGTCGGTGGACGTGTCGCACAACCGCAAGTTTGGCAAGGAAGTGCATGGCACCAGCCGCCTGCTGACCCGCATGGTGCCGGTACCCCCGCCGCCGCGCATTGCCCCGCAGCTCAACGTGGTAGACAACCGTCCACCTAAAGTCCCCGCCTGACCATGGCCACCCTGGACAAGGCCAAGGTCTTCCGCACGCCCATCGTGGCGGCCGATGTGGCGGTGCAGGAAACGGCATCCACCTCGTTTGCCGACCTGGTGCGCCTGATGGCCGAGGGCATTGCCGATGCGCAAATGGCCCTGGACCGCAGTGCCGCCGAGATGGTTACCGAGCTGGCCGAAACCACGGTGCAGATGGTCCCCAGCATCACCGAAACGGTGGCGGCCGACGGCACCGTCAGCTTCACCCAGGGGGCACCGCAAACCGTCTCGCTGCTGGCGCTGGGGGTGAAGCCCACCTTCTACCAGTTCTCGCAGGCCACGGTGGAGGTGGCCATGGACCTGAAACTGGTCGAGCAGACCAACGAAGACGGCACGGTCAAGAAAGGCGGGCTGGGCCTGTTTGCGGAGACAGCCAACATCCGCTTCGAGCGCAAGCTCAACCGCGACGTGTCGGTGCATTCCAAAATAACCGCCACCCTGGTACCCGTGCCCGCGCCGCTGCGTCTGGAGATTCCGCGCCGCACGGTCACCAGCTAACCCACCCGTTGTACCGACAGCTGGAGCATTTCCGCCATGGCCCTTGCCACCAACCCTTCCGCCTTGCCGCGTGCCCCTCTGGGGGCCTTGCTGGGCAATGCCGGCGCCGCTTTGACCGGCGCCCAGACCGACCTGGGCCTGGGGGTCGGCCTGGCTAGCGGCATGGTGATGTCCGAGGCCATGCTGGAGATCAAGGCCGCGGTGTCCCGCAACAGCACCGGCGAGCTGGAGATCGAGCCGCTGTCGTCCGCCCACCTGGCGGGCGCGCTCAATGCATCGGCCGTATCCACCATCCGCGTCAACTTTGTGGCCACCGCCGCCACACCGGCCGTAGCCAGCAACCCGGGCGGCACCACCGTGCCCGTCAAGTCCAAGGACGAGATCATCAAAGGCTTTCGGCAGCGCGACGACCTGCAGGCCCTGGAGCGGGTGATCGGCCCGCTCCAGGTGCACGCCACCTTTGTGCCGGGCAGCAGCCGCTGGCTGGTGAATGCCGTGGATGCCGAGGGCCGTATGGTGCGTGAGCAGTTGGTGGCCGACTGACCCGCCCATCCTGTGCGCAACCGAGGAACCCAAGATGGTGACCAAACCCCCCACGCTGGCCCAACTACAGGCCGCTTTGAAGGCCGCCCAGGCCCAGACCGCGGCCACCGAGGCGGCTGCCCGTACCAGCCTGGCCGAAGCGGCGGACACCATGTCACGCCTGAAACTGGCCGCCACTGCCGCCAGCGACCGTGAGCTCAAGGCCACCGCCGAGGCCGACGCGCTGCGCCAACAGTTGGCAGCCGTGCAAGTGCAGTTGCGTGCGCCCGATCCAGCCGACGACCAGACCGCCCAGATCAGCCTGCTGAAAACCCAGATCGACGGCCTGCTGGCGGAAAACCGGCGCCTGGCCGAGCAGCGCGACGCGGCCCAGGCCGACAACCAAACCCTGTTCCAGCGCCTGGACGGCAGCGCCGAGCGCGAAAAAGCCGCCATTGCCGCCGCCGTACAGGCCAAGGTAGCCGAGCAAGAGGCCGCCACCAAGGCCAATGTAGAGAGCCTGCGCCTGGCCACAGAGCGCATCAAGACCCTGACGGCCCAGCTGGGCGGCGCGGGCAAGCTGGAGGTGCTGGCCCCGGACCAGGTCGGGCACCTGATGGGCGGGTTCCTGCAGCAGCTGGAAACCGGCATGCCCACCTTGCGGCTGGCCGAGGGTGAACTCAAGCTCAAACTGGGCCTGGCCCGCGCCGACCAGCAAGACGGCTTCGTCATCCTGCCACCCAATGCCAGCGCCGAATTGCGCAGCAGCCTGCACGAAGTCTCCCTGCGTTTCGACCGGGCTGGCACGACGGTGTTGAAAACCGAACCGGGCTGAGTTCGGAGTCTTTTATGCCTCTCGCGCTTATTCTGTCAGCGTAAGCAGCTATTCATTAAGTAGCAAAAAGGTACATTCGCCGATTTGCTATGTAAAAAGTAGCTGCTCGCGCTGGTTCCATCGGCACGCGAGGGGCTTTTTATTTGGTAATGATGTCGCGGTGCATCGGCGCCAGTTGGGCCAGCAACTGGTTTTGGGCGGTAAACGGGATGCCCCGCGCGTCCATGGCGGCTTGCAAGATCTCCACCACCAGATTGAACTGGGCTTTGTCGATGCCGAGATCGGCGTGCGAGTTTTTCATGGTCTCACCATCGTACTTGCACGGCCCGCCGCTGACTTCGCAGAACTGGTCGGCAATCTGCTCCTTCAGGTACGCGGGCTTGATCTTGTCAAACATGGTGCCGATGCGGGGGTGGGCTTTCATGCGGTCCACAAAGTCGCTGGCCAGGGCGGCGATGCCGGGCTTCTCGCCCAGGGACTCGTAGAGCGGGGAGGTTTGGGCGTGGCTGGCAGCGGACCACACCAGCAGCAGCGCGGCGGCGATCCATGGTTTGCAAGATTTCATGGTGCAGCTCCTCAAAATGCGATTTGGGCAGACACATAGCCACCGGTCTGTTTGCGGCCCGCCACCAGGGCGGGGGCGATGCGGCCCAGGTCCACGTAGGCCAGGGTCAGCGATAAATGCTTGCTGGGGGCCCAGGCCACAAACAGGTCCTTCCAGCTGTCTTCGCGCAGCGCGCCCGAATTGGCACCGAACACGGCGTTGCCCACCGGCTCCAGGTTGTTGGGTTTGAAGCGCACTTCCGCGCCGATGGCGAGGTCCTTGCGCAGCAGGTAGGCCACCGAAAATTCCGGCACCAGCCGGGTCTTGTTCTGGCCCAGCGCTCCGCCAAAACCCAGCAGGCCGTTCTGGTTGGCCTGGGTGGCGCGCAGGGTGCCGTTGACCAGCAGGCCCTGGCCCAGAAGCAGCTTGGTGGCGCTCAGATACACGTCGGTACCGGTGGTTTTGGCCCCCAGGGCCGATAGCACCGGCTCCATGCTGCCGGCATGCACGCGCTTGTGCTGCAGGCCCACGGCAATTTGCGGCACCCAGGTATCGCTGTTGAGCACGGCATCGCCTGCCACCCGCAGCTTGGCACCGAAGATGTCCATCTTGATGTGCTGTCCGGGGGTAACGCCAAAACCGGCCAGCGCCGAGGTGGGCCCGGCGTTGAAGTCCTGCTGGGCCAGTGACAGCTCGAACCGGTCGTGGATGCCCAGCACTGCGCCCGCCACGTTCAAGGCGTAGTCGCGGGTGTGCACGCGGGTGAGGGCGGCGCTGGCCCCGATCTCATGCGCGGTGGCATTGCTGCCCACCACCGCCCACGGGGTCAGCCCGCCACCGGCGGCGCCGTCGATGCTGCTGACACCGCCGGTCAGCAGCAGTTTGCCGGTGTCGGCCAGCGTCCAGGGGCTGCACAAGGCCAAGGTTGCGGCGGCAAGTGCAGAGGCGGATACACGCATAAAAACTCCTCGGGGATGGGGCAAGGGCGTACACATGGATATGTAACGCAAAAGTCTAAATCTACACATTCAGATACGCCGAAAATACCTTAAAAACAGGGTGCTTCGCGATTCGGCTTTTCGATAATTTCAACCAGGACACTCTCCATGCACTACCCCTGGCAAGCCCATTACCCCCCAGGTATGCCCACCGCCATCGACACCACGGGCCTGCCCACGGTGGTAGCCCTGCTGGAACACAGCTTTGCCGCCCACCGGGACAGCGATGCCTACGTGTTCATGGGCCACGCGCTGCGCTACGGCGACGTAGATGCCTTGTCCAGGGCGCTGGCCGCCTGGCTGCAAGACCAACCGCTGGCCCAGGGCGACTGCGTGGCCATCATGCTGCCCAACCTGCTGAGCTTCCCCGTGGCCATGGCGGCGGTGCTGCGCGCCGGGTTTGTGGCGGTCAACATCAACCCGCTGTACACCCCGCGCGAGCTGCAGCACCAGCTGCAGGACTCTGGCGCCAAGGCCATCGTCATCCTGGACCGCTTTGTGCCCACGCTGGATGCCATCGTCGCCCACACCGATGTGGCCACCGTGCTGGTGGCCGCAGGCACCGACCTGCTGGGCCTGCCCGCCGGAGCCGTGCTGCCCGCGCTGGCCGAGGGCGGCAGCAGCTTTGTCGATGCCCTGGTGCAAGGCCGCAGCCTGCCCTACCTCCGCCCCGTGCTGCAGCCCAGCGACCCGGCGGTGCTGCAGTACACCGGCGGCACCACCGGGGTGAGCAAGGGGGCCACGCTGCTGCACCGCACGCTGGTGGCCAATGTGCTGGCCTCCGAGGCCTGGATGGCGCCGGGCCTGCAGCGCCATGCCCGCAGCACCCCGTTCACCATCGTCTGCGCGCTGCCGCTGTACCACGTGTTTGCGTTTGTGGTCTGCAGCCTGCTGGGCATGCGGGCCGGGGCGCGCAACATCCTCATCCCGAATCCGCGCGACCAGACGGCCATGATTGCGCTTCTGAAGCCCTACAAGCTGCATATGTTCCCGGCGGTCAACACCTTGTTTGGCGCACTGCTGCAGCACCCCGACTTTGCGCAGCTGGACTTCAGCGAGCTGTGCATCAGCAACGGCGGCGGCAGCCCGGTGCAGGCCGCCGTGGCCCGGCGCTGGCTGGAGGTGACCGGCTGCCCCATCACCGAGGGCTATGGCCTGTCGGAAACCGCCGCCGCCGTGGTCTGCAACCGCACCGATTCCGAGGTGTTTACCGGCGACATCGGGCTGCCCATGCCCGGCGTGCACGTGCGCATGCTGGACGATGCTGGCCAGGACGTGCCCCCGGGCCAGCCCGGTGAAATTGCCATCCGCGGCCCGCAGGTGATGGCCGGGTACTGGCGACGTCCCGGGGACACCGCCGCCGCCTTCACCGCCGACGGCTATTTCCTGAGCGGCGACGTCGGGGTGATGGATGCCCAGGGCCGCATCCGCATCATCGACCGCAAAAAGGACATGGTGCTGGTCAGCGGCTTCAAGGTCTACCCCGCCGAGATCGAAGCCGTGCTGGCCCGCCACCCCGGGGTGCTGGAGTGCGCGGTGGTGGGCGTGCACGATGCGGCCACCGGCGAGGCGGTGCGGGCGTTTGTGGTGCGCAAAGACCCGGCGCTTTCTGAGGCCGATGTGCTGGCCTTTTGTGCCGAGCAGTTCACCGCCTACAAGCGCCCGCGCAGCGTGGAATTTCTCGACGTGCTACCCAAGTCCGCGCTGGGCAAGGTCTTACGCCGCGAGCTGCGGACGATCTAGAAAAGCCAGCCCGTCTGCGCTTCTAAATACATAGCTGCTTGTGCTGATGGAATGAGCGCAGAGGCTGTATTTCCTTCTGAGCCGGCTTTCGCCAGCGAACCCACCCGTACGCCCAGCAGCCGCAGGCGTTTGTCCAGCGGCGCGCGCTTCAGGCACTGCCCGGCGGCCTGGCGGATGGTTTTGGCATCGGCCGTGGGGTGGATGATCGTGTGGTCGCGGGTGGCGGCCTTGAAGTCGTCATAGCGCAGCTTGATGCCGATGGTTTTGCCCACATAGCCCTTGCGCTGCAGATCAGCGGCCACCTGCTCGCACAGCCGGGTAAACACCGCGCCCAGCTCGGCCCGGTCGTGCACCGCGTGCAGGTCGCGCTCAAAAGTGGTTTCGCGGCTCATGGACACGGGTTCGCTCTCGGTGACCACCGGGCGGTCGTCGCGCCCGTGGGCCGAGGCATGCATCCACGCCCCCGTGGCCTTGCCAAAGTGCGCCACCAGCCACTGCGGGTCGGCCGCGGCCAGGTCGCCAATGGTGTGGATGCCCAGTGCCGTCAGCTTCTCACCGGCTTTGGGGCCAATGCCGTTGATCTTGCGGCAGGACAGCGGCCAGACCAGGGTTTGCAGGTCGTCCGGCCCAACGATGGAAATGCCATTGGGCTTGTTGAATTCGCTGGCCATCTTGGCGATCAACTTGTTGGGGGCCACGCCCACCGAACAGGTCAGCCCGGTCGCGTCCAGCACCGCCTTCTGGATCAGCCGCGCCAGCACCCGCCCGCCCTCGCGCTGCCCGCCGGGCACCTCGGTAAAGTCCAGGTAGATCTCGTCCACCCCCCGGTCTTCCATCTGCGGCACGATCTCCTGCGCGATGGCCTTGAACTGGCGCGAATAGCGGCGGATTTCCTCAAAATCGACGGGCAGCAAAATCGCCTGCGGGCACAGCTTGGCCGCCTTCATCAGCCCCATCGCCGACCCCACCCCAAACTGCCGCGCCGCATAGGTGGCCGTGGTGATCACCCCGCGCCCCACGTAGTCCTTGAGCTTGGGAAATGCGTCCACGGCAATCTCCGCCAGCACCTGCCCCGCCAGCGCTTCGTCCTCCTTGCGCCGCCCCCCACCAATCACCACCGGCAGGCCCTTGAGCTGCGGATAGCGCAGCAGCTCCACGGAGGCGTAAAACGCGTCCATGTCGAGGTGGGCGATACGGCGGGGGCTGTGCATTTAAACAGTGTAAGGCGGTTTTGCAGCGCTCTGTTCCATGCACCTCGAGAAAGCCTTTGATCTCCGGCGCTGCAACTGCCCACCCCGGCCAGACCTACGCATAAAAAATCGACTCCAGTGCAGACCAACTTTTTCGGTGCCAAGGCTATAGTGCAAAGCAAGAATCCGCTCGGGCACCTGGTGGGGTATCCGGGTCGATGGAAGCGAAACCAGGGCTGTACAGAAACCTGTCGTGGCATCACTGGAGGGTGCAAGCATGATGCGCATTGCCAACATCGTCGTCGATGCCCGTTACCTGGAACGGTACAGGGCCGCCCTCCAGGAGGGGATCGAGGCCGCCATCAGGCTTGAACCCGGTGTTCTGGGCCTGCATGCCGTTTCATCGATAGAAGACCCGGCACGCTTCACCATCCTGGAGGTCTACGCAGACCAGGCGGCGTACGAGGCGCACCTGAAGACACCGCACTTCCTCACGTACAAGAACGCCACACAAGACATGGTCACATCGCTGGAACTGGTCGATGTGGTGCCATTGATTCCGGGTATGGCGTTCAACGGGGCTGAAGCATCCACAAAAACACCTGGGAGCCCTCCCCATGCCACCCGAACTACAGGCTTTTGACCACATCCACGTGTACGTGACCGACCGGGCCCAGGCCGAGGCCTGGTACCGCCGGGTGCTGGGGCTGCATCGGAGCCCGGGGCTGGAATTCTGGGCCACCGGCGGCGGACCGCTGACGGTCCAGAACGACACAGGCACGGTCCAGATTGCGTTGTTCGAGCGTCCGGCGCAGCCTTGCCGCTCCGTGGTGGCCATTCGGGTGGGTGGGGCCCAGTACCTGGCTTGGAAGGCGTACCTGGAAGAGGCCATGCCGGGAGCGGTGAGCGAGCAGGACCACGAGGCATCCATGTCCCTGTATTTCCGGGACCCTGACGGCAATCCGTATGAGTTGACCACCTACGAACTCGCGGGGAGCAAGCCGAGTGCGGAAAGTGCGACTTAACCGGTTCGTTTGGTTTGGAGCGCCAACTGCGCAGCCTGGGCCTGGTTCGGGCGCAGGCCGGGTAAGCTGTAGGCCCCACCATCCACCCACTTCTGCACGAGGTTCCCCATGGTCTTTGATCACATCGGATTCAACGTTTCGGATTTCCCCAAGGCGCGAGAATTCCTGCTGCGGGCGCTGCAGCCTTTGGGCATAGCGATCACCATGGAAGGCGAGGGCTGGGCCATGGTGGGGCGCCAAGGCGAGGGCAATTTCTGGTTCGGCGCTTTCGGTGCCAGCCCGGGGCCGATACACCTGGCTTTTGCGGCGAAGAATCGCGAGCAGGTGCGGCAGTTTTACGCAGCGGCCCTGGCCGCCGGGGGCCAGGACAACGGCGGCCCGGGGCTGCGGCCGCAGTACCACCCCCACTACTACGGCGCTTTTGTGATCGGGCCGGACGGGCACAACTTCGAGGCCGTCTGCCATGCGCCTGAGGGCGATTCCTGACCGCTGGGGTGCTGAATGCTCCTGTTTTAAGAGTAAAAAACAGGAGCTGCTCACGCCCATTCCATAAGCGCAGAGGGCCATTTGGGTACCCAAAAAATGGCCTGAAAATGCGAAAAGGCGTAAAACCCCGTTTCAGCCCGCCAACGTCAGCGCCAGCCGGTTGTGCCGCTCTACCAGCGGCCCCAGCGCCACCGTCACCAGCTGCCCCTGCCGTACCACCACCCGCCCGTTGACCACGGTGTAGGCCGCCTGCGCGCTGGCGCACAGGAGCAGGCTGCCGACGGGGTCGTGCACGGCGCCGCCCGCGAAGGGCAGGGTGCGCTGGTCGAACAGGGCCAGGTCGGCGCACATGCCGGGGGCGAGGTGGCCGATGTCGCTGCGGCCCAGCACGTCGGCGCCGCCGCGGGTGGCGATCTCTAGTGCGTTGCGCACGGTCATTTCAGCCGGGCCGTGGTCGCAGCCGAAGGGTTCTAAGGATCTACCCACACGCGCCAGCAGCAGCGCCTGGCGGGCTTCGTTGAGCATGTGGCCGGCATCGTTGCTGGCGCTGCCGTCCACGCCCAGGCCCACGGGCACACCGGCGTCCAGCATTTTGCGGATGGGGGCGATGCCGCTGGCCAGGCGCATATTGCTGCAGGGGCAGTGGGCCACGCCGGTGCGGGTGGCGGCAAACAGGCCGATGCCTGCGGTGTCGAGCTTGACGCAGTGGGCGTGCCACACGTCCGGACCGAGCCAGCCCAGGTCCTGGGCGTATTCGGTGGGGGTGCAGTTGAATTTTTCGCGGGTGTAGGCGATGTCGTGGTCGTTCTCGGCCAGGTGGGTGTGCAGGCGGGCCCCCAGGCTGCGCGCCAGGCTGGCGGATTCGCGCATCAGGTCGCGGCTGACGCTGAAGGGGGAGCAGGGGGCCAGGGCCACCTGGGTCATCGCGCCATGGCGGGTGTCGTGGTAGCGGGTGATGAGGCGCTGGCTATCGCGCAGGATGGCGTCTTCGCGTTCGACCACGCTGTCGGGCGGCAGGCCGCCCTGGCTGGCGCCCACGCTCATGCTGCCCCGGGTGGCGGTGAAGCGCATGCCGATGTCCAGCGCGGCGGCGATGCTGTCGTCGAGCTGCACGCCGTTGGGGTAGATGTAGAGGTGGTCGCTGCTGGTGGTGCAGCCCGAGAGCAGCAGCTCGGCCATGGCGACCTGGGTGGAGACGTGGACCATCTCGGGCGTGAGCCCGGCCCAGATCGGGTACAGGCCGCGCAGCCAGCCGAACAGCTCGGCGTTTTGCACCTGGGAAATAGCCCGCGTGAGGCTCTGGTACATGTGGTGGTGGGTGTTGACCAGGCCGGGGATGGCGACGTGGCCGGTGGCATCGATCACCTCGTCGGCGCTGTGCAGCAGGGCCGGGGGCAGGTCGGCGGCGCTGCCCAGTGATTCGATGGTGCCGTCGCGGATGAACACCCAGCCCTGGCGCAGCTCGCGGCGGGTGGCGTCCAGGGTGGCGATGCAGTCGGCGTTGTGGATCAGCAGGGAAGGCATGGCAGGCTCCGAATTCGGTTTCCCGGATATTACATGCCAAATACGCCGCCTGCGCTTATTCCATCAGCATGAGCAGCTATAAAAACCGTAGTACAGGTGGTTTCAGGCCATGCGCCCGTTGGTGCCTTTGACGAAGCAGCCGGTGATGCGCCACTGCTTGTTTTTCTGCTGTTGCAGGGTGTAGACGGCCAGCCACGCCACGCCGTCGGCATCGGACATCTGCACCGGCTGCACCACCAGGTCGCCGTCGCGTTCGGGCTGCATGAAGGCCACCGAGGCCGGGCGGTAGACCACGGCGTAGTGGCCGCGCACCATGGCCATGAAGACCTCGGCCGAGGCCACCGATTTGCGCACATTGGGGGCGGCGTACGAGAAGGCTTTGGCGGCATCGTCGGCGGCAAAGGCGGCCAACTGGGCCTGGATGACACCGCGCACGTTCTTGACATCTTGCGCGCCCATCGGCGCGGCCAGGGCCGACAGCGACAGCAGCAGAGCCGCCAGGGCGGTGGTGATCCGGCGCCAGAGGGCGGCACTGTGGACGTGGAAGGGGGAATGCAAATGGGAGAGCGTGTGCATGGCGACCGTCCTTTCAGAATGGCCACGCGGCAAGTGGCCACCCTATTCTCAACCTACGCCGCTAAAAAGCCAGTGCCTGCGGAGCAATAACTACGGGCGCTGTGGTGGCTCTTCCAGGGCGGTGCCCGGCGGTGCGGCGCAGTCTTTGCGCGAACCGAAGGCATTGGCGTAGCACCAGGTGAATTCGGCCCCGACCAGGAAGATTTGCGCCGAGTAGTACACCCACACCAGCATCACCACCAGCGAACCCGCCGCGCCGAAGGCCGAGGCCACGCCGCTGCGGCCCACGTACAGGCCGATCAGCGACTTGCCCATGGTGAACAGCAGCGCGGTGAAAACCGAGCCAATCCACACGTCCTTCCACTCCACCCGGGCGCGGGGCATGATTTTGTAGATCAGCGCAAACATGGTGGAGATCAGCACGAAGCCGCCCACGGCGTTGGCAATCGACGCCACCGCCAGCCAGCTGCCAAAAATGGGCTGCAGCCAGCGCTCGGTGACCGCCAGGACGGCGCTCACCACCAGCGACACCATCAGCATGAAGCCGATGGCCAGGATCATGCCAAACGACAGCAGCCGTGCGCGCAACAGGCCGACCCAGCCCGCCTGCTTGCTGTGGGCGGGTACGCGCCAGATGCGGTTCAGTGCGTCTTGCAGTTCCCCAAACACGGTGGCTGCGCCGATGAAGAGCAGCGCCACCCCGAGCAGGGTGGCGGCGATGCCTTCGCCGGGCTGGCGCACGCTGGCCAACAGCTCCTGTACCGCACCGGCCCCCTGCTCGCCCATCAAGGAGCGCAACTGCTCGGCGATCTCGCCGCGGGCGGCCTCCTCGCCAAACACCAGCCCGGCCACCGAGATGGCGATCAGCAGCAGCGGGGCCACGGAGAAAGTGGTGTAGTAGGCCAGTGCGGCCCCCATGCTGAGGGCGTAGTCGTCGACCCAGGAGTTGGCGACTTGTTTGACCAGTTTCCAATACGGGGCGAGAGAGTTCAAAGGCATGCCTGCATCATCGCCCAGCGGGTGCGGCCGGTCTGGCAGATGCCATGCCTTTTGGGTGTCGGATGCGGCCTACGCGGTGGCCGCAACATGGTGTTCGGGCGCGGTGGTTTCGGCCCAGCGGTCTTTCACCTCCAGGATCTCGGGCAGGTGTTCCAGGAACAGCGCCACCAGGGCGGGGTCGAAGTGCTTGCCGCTTTGGGCGCGCAGCAGGTCCAGCGCGGCCTCTACCGTCCAGGAGGCTTTGTAAGGGCGCGCGCTGGTGAGGGCGTCAAACACATCGGCGATGGCGGCAATGCGCCCGGCGATCGGGATGGCGGTGCCGGCCAGCCCGTGCGGGTAGCCGCTGCCGTCCCACTTTTCGTGGTGGGAGATGGCGACTTCGTGGGCCACCTGCATCAGGCCGGGCGGGTGGGTGCCCAGAATGTCGGCCCCGATCTGGCTGTGGGTGCGCATGACGGCCCATTCCTCGGCGGTCAACGCGCCTTTTTTCAGCAGCACCGCGTCGGGGATGCCGATCTTGCCGACGTCGTGCATGGGCGCGGCGTTGAACAGGTTTTCCACATCGGCCGGGCCCAGGCCTGCGGCTTCCCCGAGGATGCGCGAAAAGTAGCTCATGCGGATCACGTGCATGCCGGTTTCGTTGTCTTTGAATTCTGCGGCCAGGCCCAGGCGGCGGATGATCTCCAGCCGGGTGTCGCGCAGCGCGTCGATCTGCACCAGCGACAGGTGGGCGCGCACACGGGCTTTGACGATGGCCGGGCTGGCCGGTTTGGTGAGGTAGTCCACCGCGCCCACGGCAAAGCCCTTGGCTTCGTCCTCGGTGTCGGTCAGCGTGCTGACGAAGATCACCGGGATGTGGCGCAGGGAGGGCTCGCGTTTCAGGGCTTCGCAGACCTCGTAGCCGGTCATGCCGGGCATCATGATGTCCAGCAGCACCAGGTCGGGGCGCTCGCTATGGGCCAGCTCCAGGGCCTTGGGGCCGTTTTTGGCAAACACCAGGCGGTAGTCGTCCTGCAGCACGTGGCGCAGCATTTGCAGATTGGTGGCTTCGTCGTCCACCACCAGTATTTTGGCGCGGTTGTCTGCGGGCGGGGTCATGGCGTGGGTTCCTCGGCGTAGGGGGCTGGTTCCTGCAGCAGGGTGGCCAGAAGCTGCTGCGCAGTGTCAAATTCAAAGGCCATCAAGGCCGACTCCAGTGCGGCCAGGTGCGCTCCCTGTCCGGCACCGCGCAGGGCCTGGCCCAGCTGCGCCAGGGTGGCTTCGTCCAGGGTGTTGCGCCGGGTGGCCTGCAGCAGGGTGCGGGCCAGCGGCTGGAAGGACTTGGCCGGGGCGGCCCAGGTGCCTGGCAAGGGGGCGGGTTCGGTGTCGCCGTCGTTCAGGTCCCGGTCGATGGCGGCCATGGCGGCCGATACGCCTTCCAGCGCCCGCCGGGCCTGCTCCGTGTGGCCGGATGCCAGCGCCTCTTCCAGCATGCGGGCGCTGTGCAGCAGGGTGTGCAGACACAGGTTGCCCGCTGCGCCACGCAGGCGGTGGGCCAGGTGGCGCGCGGCTTCCGGGTCTTGGTGCTGTAGCAGGGCCGCCAATTGGGCGGGTACCGACTGGTTTTCGTCCAGAAAGCGGCGGATGGCCTGGGCCAGCGTGGCGCCATTGCCCCACAGGTCGGTGCCGCGCTCCCAATCGATGGCGCTGCCCGGGCTTTGGGCCTGCCGGATCGCCTGGGTGGTGGCACCCTCGGCCTCGGGCAGCTGGATGCCCATGACGCGGGCGATCTCGGCCACCAGCTGTGGCAGATCGATGGGCTTGCTGGCAAAGCCGTTCATTCCCGCCACCTGGGTGGCACGGCGGTCTTCTTCCATCACGCTGGCCGTCAGCGCCACGATGGGGGTGGGGCGCAGCTTGCGGGCTTGTTCCAGCGCGCGCATGCGGCGGGTGGCCTCCAGCCCGTCCACACCGGGCATTTGCACGTCCATCAGCACCACGTCAAAGGTGTGCGCCAAGAAGGCCTGCACCGCCTCGACGCCGCCGGTAGCGGTGGTCACCCGGTGCCCGATACGGCCCAGCGACAGCGACAGCAGCTCCAGGTTTTGCGGTACGTCGTCCACCGCCAGAATGTGCAGAGCGGGCAGCTCGTACAGCAGCATGTCGTGCACCGGCTCCACCGGCTGCCCCGGCGGCAAAGGCAGGCGCACGTGGAAGGTGCTGCCCGCCCCCAGGGTGCTTTCGACCTGCAGCTGTCCGTCCATCAGCTCCACCAGCTGCCGCGCAATCGTGGTGCCCAGGCCGGTGCCGCCAAAACGGCGGCTCATGGAGGCATCGGCCTGCGAGAACGGGTCGAAGATCTTGTCGATCCGGTCCTTGGCGATGCCAATGCCGGTGTCGGCCACGGCGATGTGCACCATGCCCAGATCCTGTTGCACCGTGACATGCACCGACCCCACCTGGGTGAACTTGACGGCATTGCCCAGCAGGTTGTTCAGCACCTGCAGCACCCGCATGGCGTCGCCCCGGAAGAACTCGGGCAGGGTGGGCGCGTAGTGCACCTCCAGGTCCAGGCCCTTGTTTTCGGCGGTCAGGCGCTGGGCATCGGCGGCCTCGCAGACCAGGGCCTTGAGGGAGAAGTCCTTGTGCTCCAGCTCCACCGCGCCTTTCTCCAGCTTGGCGGTGTCGAGGATGTCATTGAGCAATCGCAGCAGCGAGCGGGCCGATTGCCGCACCGTGGTCATGTGGCGGCGCTGCAATTGGTCCAGGTCGGTGCCCAGCAGCAGCTCGGTGAAGCCGATGATGGCGTTCATTGGCGTGCGGATCTCATGGCTCATATTGGCCAGGAAGCTGGTTTTGGCCTGCACCGCGATTTCGGCACTGTGGTGGGCTTCGCGCAGCTCGGCTTCCATGGTGTGGCGTTCGTGGATGTCCATGATGAAGGCATCCACCCACAGCGCCTGGCCTTGCGGGTTGTAGGTGGCGCTGCCACAACTCCATACCCAGCGGTAGCTGCCATCGTGGTAGCGCAAGCGGAATTCGATGGAGTAGGTGGTGTGGTCGGCAATGGCCTGGGTCATGATGGGCAGCAGCGTGGGCAGGTCATCGGGGTGGACCAGGCTGGCCAGGTCGACGCTGCCAGACACAAAGTCTGCGGCCGCATAGCCGGTAAAGGTTTCCACCGCATCGCTGACGAACTGGGTGCTCCATGCGTCTCGGATGATGACCCGCAAGGCGATGCCGGGGAGGCTGCGGACCAGCGAGGTGATCTGCGCCTGGCTGGCATCCAGGGCGTTCTCTATCGTCTTGCGCGCGGTGATGTCGGTCATCAGGCCGTCCAGCCACAGGGGTGTGCCGTGGGTGTCGAGCACCACGCCACCGCGCGACATTACCCAGCGCACACTGCCGTCGCGGTGCACCAGCCGGTATTCCATTTGGTAGGGCTTGTGCGTGACCTGGGCCTGGCGGATGACTTTTTGGACCCTGGCTGCGTCTTCCGGGTGGATCTGGTCCCAGAAGTCGTGCCCATCGGCCAGGCACTCCTGCGCCGACCAGCCGGTAATGGCCAGCGCACCGTCGCTGACAAACACCAGCGCACGCGAATGGAGCCGCCGCCGGTAGGCCAGGCCGGGGATGTTGAGCAGCAGCGACGCGTACTGGGACTCGCTGGCCGCCAGCTGCTGGTAGAGGGTGCGGTAGCGCAGCAGCAGGTTGCTGATGGCGGCCACCGCGATGGTGCCCAGTACGGTGGCCAGGGTGATTTCCAGCGCGTGGGAGTGCGCGCCCGGAACGGTGGGCCTTGGCACAAAGCCCTGCGCCACGCTGAACTGTGTCGCCGCGATGCCCAGGTAATGCATGGCCACGGCGGCCATGCCCAGCAGGCTGCCGCTGAGCACCACGGTATGGCCCCTGGCGTACGGGCCGCGGTGCGATCCAAACCGGACCCATAGCCCCGCGATCGACAACGCGGTGGCCACGGCCAGCGGCAGCAGCACTCCACCCAGGGTGTAGTGCTGCTGGGGCTCCATTTGCATGGCGGCCATGGCGCCGTAGTGCATGGCCGCCATGCCACAGCCCATCCACACGCCCGCCCGCCCGATCTGCCGGGTGCCCGTGTGGGCACGGGCGACCAGGTCCAGGGTGCGCCACGCGGCCAACAGGGCGGGTAACAGCGCCAACAGGGAATAGCCGAGGTGGTATTGCACCGGGGTGTGCAAGTCAAAGCCCAGCATGCCGACGAAGTGCAGGGCCCAGAGGCCACCCCCCAGCGCCACCGAACCCGACAGCAGCGCCAGGCGGCGGTGCATGGGCTCTGTCCAGGTGCGTGCAATGCCGGCAATGTGCATCGCCATGCAGGCGGTAACGATGGCAATACCCACCGCCAGCGCTGTGTGCCAAAGGTCTTGGCTGCCCTGCAAAAGCAGGGCCGAGCTGGGCGGTGGAACCAAAAATAACGGCATACAAAGTGTATTTTGTTTGCGAATAAATCGTGATATTTGCGCGGTATACGAAATATTCTGCGCCAACGGCCCCCACTTGGATAGCACACGAACCGGAAACGAGGCATAGGTTTTTGTAACAAAAATCTTGTATACCAACGAGCTTTTAAGAGAACGGCCCCGGCGGCCAATGTGCCGGTTTTTTTCAGTTGGATACTTTTTGGCACCCAGCGCAGCTTGGGTGCGCTGGTGCAGCTATCAAAAACATAGTGCGGAATGACGGGCCTGTATACGAGCGCAACGGGCCCCGCGCGGGGAGGCCGCCCGCCCGGTGTGTCGCAGGCCCCCAACACCGAAACCGGGGCGGCTGAGCCTGCTGCGGCCCCCGGGCATGTAGGAGGATGCCGATTGCCACGGCGCTGTTCCGTCCTACTGCCGATTGCGCGGGTGTCTGCTGGGCCGGATGGGGGGGTATTTCTACACTGAACCCAGTTACAGATTCACCTTGGAGCCTCCGCTTCACCCCAGGACCCGCTATGGTTAGATTGAAATTTTCGATAGGACTGAACTATGCAATCGCCGCCCCCGGCTGCGACTTCATCTTCAGCATCCACGCCGCGCAAACGCCGCACCAGACCGTGGTGAACGAACTGCTGCAGATCAGCCAGCCGGTGCAGTCCAACATCTACACCGACCCCTTCACCCACACCCGCTTTCTGCGCTTCCATGCGGCGGCAGGCCCGCTGGCCGTGCACTACGGCGCAATCGTCGACCTGGCGCACTTCACCGCATTGCCCGAGACCATTCCCGAAGTACTGGTGGCCAATCTGCCCGGTGCCGTGCTGCCTTACCTGGTCCCCAGCCGGTACTGCCCGTCGGACCGCCTGCACCGCCTGGCGGTGAAAGAGTTTGGCCATCTGCCGCAGGGCTACAGCCGGGTGCAGGCCATCCGCGACTGGGTGACCGCGCGGGTGTCGTTCCAGTCCAATACCTCCAATGGCAACACCACCGCCATCGACACCCTGGTCGACCGGGTGGGCGTGTGCCGCGACTTTGCGCACCTGATGATTTCGCTGTGCCGCGCCGTGAATATTCCCGCCCGCTTTGCGTCCGGTATCGACTTTGGCGCCGATCCGTCGCTGGGCCCCTCCGACTTCCATGCCTACGTGGAGGTGTTCCTGGGCGACCGCTGGTACATCTTTGATGCCTCGGGGCTGGCCATTCCCATGGGCTTTGTGCGCCTGGGCACGGGCCGCGATGCAGCCGATGCGGCCTTCGCCACCATGTTTGGCGGCGTGACCGGCTCTGCGCCGGTGGTGCAGATCGAGGCGATTCCCAATGCCGAGGGCGTACTGGTGCAACCGGTGCCGGTAGCGCATGGCCTGTCCACCGACGGGCAGACCCAGGCTTTTTGATTTTCAGGGCCGGCGAAGCGCGCAGGCTTTTTACTTTTCCACAGGAGACTTTTATGAATAAAAACACTTGGGCTTTGGCCTTGAGCGCTACCGCACTGGGCTTGCTGGTAGGTTGCAGCAGCATGAAAACCCCCGCCACCGCCAACGTGGCCGTGTCCAAGGCCGCGGTCGACAGCGCCGTGGGCGCAGGCGGCGCGGAATTTGCCCCACTGGAGATGGACTCGGCCCGCACCAAGATGGCCGCCGCCAACAAGGCTTTGGCCAACAAGAATTACAAACTGGCCGCCACCCTGGCCAATGAAGCCGAGGCCGATGCCAAGCTGGCCCAGGGCAAGGCCAACAGCGCCAAAGCCCAGGCCGCCGCCGATGCGCTGCAGGACAACCTGCGGGTACTGCGCGAAGAGCTCGACCGCGCCAGCAAAACCAATTAATCCAGGCTTATAAAAAATGAAAAATCTCTACACCCCCCTCGCACTCGCCGTAGCCGTCTTGCTGGGCGCTTGCAGCTCCCTGCCCACCAGCACCACGCTGCTGGACCAAACCCACAGCGACTACCGCATGGCCCAGGCCAGCCCCAACGTGAACCGCTACGCCCCGCTGGAACTCAAGCAGGCCGGTGAAGCTTTGGCCCGCGCCGATGCCTCGGCCAACGACAAGGACAAGCCCGCCAAGGTGGATGAGCTGGCCTACCTGGCCCGGCAAAAAATTGCCCTGACGCAAGAAGTTGCCCAGCAAAAGTTCGCCGAAGCCGAAGTGCTGCGCACCGGCAAGGAATCCGACCAGTTGCGCCTGCAGCAGCGCTCGAACGAGGCCGACATGGCCAAGGCCAAGGCCGTGGCCGCCCAGCAGGAGGCCATGGTCGCCCAGGGCGATGCCGCCGATGCCCAGCGCAAAGCCGCCGAAGCACAGCGTAGCAACGACGAAGCGCGCCGGATTGCGCAAGAAGCACAGGCCCGTAACGCCCAGCTCGAAGCCCAGTTGGCCGACCTGGCCGCCAAGAAGACCGAGCGCGGCATGGTCATTACCCTGGGCGACGTGCTGTTTGGCACCGACCAGGCCCGCCTGACCCCGGAAGGCCTGCGCACCGCCCAGAAGCTGGCCGACGTGTTGCAGCAAAACCCGCTGCGCAAGGTGCTGGTCGAAGGCTTTACCGACAGCACCGGCGGCAGCGCCCACAACCAGGAGCTGTCAGACCGCCGCGCGGCTGCCGTGCGCACCGCCCTGGCCAGCATGGGCATTGCCAGCGACCGTATTGCCACCCGGGGCTATGGCGAAGCCTACCCCGTGGCAGGCAACGACACCGCCCAGAGCCGCCAGATGAACCGCCGCGTCGAGATTGTGTTGTCCGATGAAAACGGCAAGACCGTGCAACGCTAGGAGAGCCATATGCAAAAGACACCTTTTGAATATTTCGCCGCCATCGCCCTGGTGAGCGCCCTGTCCCTGTCCATCGTGGGCTGCAGCAAGCCGGTGGAAACCGCCTCCAGCACGCCCGCGGCACCGGCAGCCAGCACCACCGTGGGCACCGAGATCGACGACACCGTGGTCACCGCCAGCGTCAAGTCGGCCCTGCTGGCCGATGCGGACGTGAAGAGCGTGGACGTGAAGGTCGAAACCCGCAAGGGCGAGGTCATGCTCAGCGGCTTCGTGGACAACCTGGCCCAGATCGAGCGCGCCACCGCTGTGGCCCAGGCCGTGGCCGGTGTGAAAAGCATCGACAACAAAATGGCCCTGAAAACCGCCGACACCACCGTCGGCAACAAGGTGGACGACAGCATCGTGACCGCCCGCGTCAAGGCCGCACTGCTCAACGATGCCAGTATCAAAAGCCTGGACATCGCCGTGGTGACCCGCAAGGGCGAGGTGCAGCTCAGTGGTTTTGTGGACAACCAGGGCCAGATCGACAAAGCCCTGCAAGTCGCCAAAGCCACCGAAGACGTGAAGGCCGTGAGCAACGAGATGAGTATCAAGAAGTAGGCTTGGGGGGCGTTGCGGCGACCCCAATCTTTGCCGTCCCGGGTCTATCCAGGGACGGCTTTTTTATGGGCGTTTTAAGGCTCTAGCGCATATTCCATAAGCGCAAGCAGCTATAAAAAGCGTAGTATCTAGCTTTGGCGCAGGTAGCGCACAAAACTGAAGCCCAGCCCGGTGCTGCTGGTGTGTGCCTCGCGGCTGGCCTCGGTCCAGGCGGCGTCGAAGCGGGGGGCGAAGGCATCGCCGTCAAACGCGCTGTCGATCTCGGTGACCACCGCCGACTGCGCCAGCGGCAGGGCCTGGGCGTAGATTTCGGCCCCGCCGATCACCCAGACATCGCTGTCTGCCGGGCACAAGGCGCTGGCTTCGGCGATCGACCCGGCGCGCACGGCGCCCTCGGCCTGCCAGCCGGCCTGCCGCGTCACCACGATGTTCATCCGCCCTGGCAGGGGCCGAAACCGTGCGGGCAGCGAATCCCAGGTCTTGCGCCCCATGATGACCGGGCAGCCCAGCGTGGTCCGCTTGAAGTGCGCCATGTCTTCGGGCAGATGCCAGGGCAGGGTGCCGCGCACGCCAATCACCCCGTTTGCGGCGCGGGCGAAGATGAGGTGCAGGCGCGTCATACCGCGACCGGGGCTTTGATGGCCGGGTGGCATTGGTAGTCCAGCACCTCGAAGTCTTCGAATGCGTAGCTGAAGATGTCCGCCGGGCGGCGCTTGATGTGCAGCGTGGGGTAGGGGAAGGGCGTGCGGCTGAGCTGCTCGTTCACCTGGTCCACGTGGTTGCTGTAGATGTGGCAGTCGCCACCGGTCCAGATGAAGTCGCCCACGGCCAGGTCGCACTGCTGCGCCACCATGTGGGTGAGCAGGGCGTAGCTGGCGATGTTGAAGGGCACGCCCAAAAAGATGTCGGCGCTGCGCTGGTAGAGCTGGCAGCTCAGTTTGCCGTCGGCCACATAGAACTGGAAAAACGCGTGGCAGGGCATCAGCGCCATCTTGTCCAGCTCGGCCACGTTCCAGGCGCTGACGATGATGCGGCGGCTGTCGGGGTTGGTCTTCAGGGTCTTGATGACTTCTGCGATCTGGTCGATGTGACCGCCGTCGGGCGTGGGCCAGCTGCGCCACTGCACGCCGTACACCGGGCCCAGGCTGCCGTCTTCACGGGCCCATTCGTCCCAGATGCTCACGCCGCGCTCTTTGAGCCAGTTGTTGTCGCTGCTGCCGGTCAGGAACCACAGCAGTTCCTGGATGATGCTGCGCAGGTGCACTTTCTTGGTGGTGACCAGCGGAAAGCCTTCGTTCAGATCAAAGCGCATCTGGTGGCCAAAAACGCTGCGCGTGCCGGTGCCGGTGCGGTCGGTTTTGGCGGTGCCGGTGGTGTGCACCAGGCGCATGAAGTCTTCATACTGGGAGCGGACAGGGCGATTCATTTCGGAGGGGCGGGTAAACGTCAAATCGGAGTATGTTTAAAAGGTGCGGTACTGCGCCAAGGGAAGACCTTCAGTCGCGATGCGAGCGTTGTAGTGGTCGATGGCATTCTTGTTCTCGGCGCTCCAGCCTTCCCGGCCGATGCACTTGGCCTCGGTGCCCTGCATGGGCTCATTTGCATGCGCCGCGTCAATGGCCAGATCGTGGGCCATTGCCAGCGTTTGGGTGTTATTGCGGGAGGCCGGGGAATGGCGGGTGCGCATCATTTTAAAACCTCGCTAAAAACCCGCGTTGGCCACCTGCACCACCCGGCCCGGGTTCATCAGGTTCTGCGGGTCCAGGGCTTCCTTGATGCTGCGCATCAGCGCCATCGCCACGGGGGATTTGTAGTGCTCCAGGTGGCCCACTTTCAGGCTGCCCACGCCGTGCTCGGCCGAGATGGAGCCACCATGTGCCACCACGGCATCGAACACCAGGGTGTTGACGCGGTCTTCCTGCGTGCGCAGAAATTCGGCGGCATCGCCCGCGGCGGGGGCTTGCACGTTGTAGTGCAGGTTGCCGTCGCCCAGGTGGCCGAAGTTGACCAGGCGCACGCCGGGGATCTGCTGGGTGAGTAGGGCATCGGTGTGGCGCACGAACTCGGGGATGCGCGACACGGGAATGGAAATGTCGTGCTTGATGTTCAGCCCCTCTTCGGCCTGGGCCATGGAGATGCTTTCGCGCACATGCCACAGGGCATGGGCCTGGGCGAGGTTTTCGGCCACCACGGCATCGCTCACACAGCCTTGCTCCATGGCCAGCTCCAGCAGGTGCTCGAAGCGTTCACGGGCATGGGTTTCGGACTCGCTGTCGGAGTTTTCCAGCAGCACGCACCAGGGTGTATCGAGGTACAGCGGCACACGCTGCTGCGGGTAGTGCTTGGCCACCAGGCTCAGGGCAAACTGGCCCATCACTTCAAAGCCGGTGAGCCCCGCGCCCAGGTGCTGGTGGGCCAGGCCGAGCAGGGTGACGGCGTGGTCCAGGCTGGGCACGGCCGCCCAGGCGGTGAGGGTGGCGGCGGGCCGGGGTGCCAGCTTCATGGTGGCGGCGGTGATGATGCCCAGCGTGCCCTCGCTGCCGACAAACAGGTTGCGCAGGTCGTAGCCGGTGTTGTCCTTGCGCAGGCCGCTCAGGCCGTTCCAGATTTCGCCGTGGGCTGTGACCACTTCCAGGCCCAGGCAGAGCTCGCGGGTATTGCCATAGCGCAGCACCTGGGTGCCGCCCGCATTGGTGGCCAGGTTGCCGCCAATGGTGCAACTGCCTTCGGCCCCCAGGCTCAGGGGGAACAAAAAACCGGCTTGGTCGGCCACGTTCTGCAGGTTTTGCAGGATGCAGCCCGCCTCCACCGTCATGGTCAGGTTGGCGGCGTCTACAGCGCGCACGGCCTGCATGCGCTGCAGGCTGAGCACGATTTGCGTGCCCGAATCGTCCGGCGTGCTGCCCACCACCAGCCCGGTGTTGCCGCCCTGCGGCACGATGCTGACACCGGCCGCTGCGCAGGTTTTGACCACGGCGGCCACTTCCAAGGTGCTGCCGGGGCGCACCACGGCCAGCGATTTGCCGCGGCTGCGTTTGCGCCAGTCCAGCTCGTAGGCGCTGAGGTCGCCCTCGGTGAGCACATGGGCGGCGCCCACGGTCTGGCGCAGGCTGTCGATCAGGTCTTGCATGGTAAATCTCCAGATTTAAGCCGGTACGGCTGCCGCCTTGGCGTTTTTGAAGCGCAGCCGCACATGCATGGCGCAGGCGACAAACAGGGCCACGCACAGCAGGGCCTCGGCCAGCGCGTACCAGCGGCTGGGCGCGGCATCGCTGTAGGCGCGCACTACGCCTTCGGTAAAGTACAGCCAGACCATCAGGCTGACCCAGCGGTAGGTGTACATGCGGTTTTTCAGCAGGCCGATGAGCGGGAAGCACAGCGGCACGGCTTTCAGCGCCAGCACCACGCTGCCGGGGCGCAGGGGGGCCAGTACCAACTCCCAGGCCAGGCTCAGGGCGATCAGGCCCAAAAGGCTGCCCACGGCCAGGTTGCGGGTCCAGGAGACGGAGTGTTCAGTGGTGTTCATAGCGATGGCATCATAGCGGCCATGTCTTTGTCCCTTGCCGCCCTGTCCCAACGCTTCGACCAGTTCCTGAAAGACTTGTCCCGCTTCCCCTGGAAAACCACCGCCCACACCCTGCGCGAGCGGTTTCGCGAGGACCAGCTGGGTCTGACGGCCAGCAGCCTGACCTTCACCACCTCGCTGGCGCTGGTGCCGTTTTTTACCGTGGCGCTGGCTATCTTCACCGCCTTTCCGATGTTCAGCAAAGTGCAGGTGGTGCTGCAAAAGTGGCTGGTGCAGAGCCTGATCCCCGAGAGCATTTCCCGCCAGGTGCTGGGCTACCTGACCCAGTTTGCCAGCCAGGCCAGCAAGCTGGGGGCGGTGGGCCTGGCCCTGGTGCTGTTTACCGCACTGGCGCTGATCTTGACCATCGACCGCACGCTCAACGCCATCTGGCGCGTGCGCCGGCCCCGGCCCCTGGGCCAGCGGGTGCTGATCTACTGGGCCGGTATCACCCTGGGGCCGGTGCTGCTGGGGGCCAGCCTGGCGCTGACCTCCTACCTGATCTCCAGCTCGCAAGGCGTGGTCGATAGCCTGCCCGGCGGGGTGCGGCTGCTGTTCAGCCTGTTGCAGGTGGTGCTGCTGTCGGGCGGCATGGCGGCGCTCTACCGCTATGTGCCCAATACGCGGGTGCGCTGGGCGCATGCCTGGTCGGGCGGGGTGTTTGTGGCCGTCAGCATCGAGCTGGCCAAGCGCCTGCTGACCTACTACCTGGCGGCAGTGCCTACGTATTCGGTGGTGTACGGCGCGTTTGCCACGCTGCCCATCATGCTGATCTGGATCTACCTGGCTTGGGTCATCGTGCTGCTGGGCGCGGTGATTGCGGCCTACATGCCCAGCCTGCTGGAAGGTGTGCCGCGCCGTTCCACGCCGCACGGCTGGTCGTTTTTGCTGGCCATCGAGGTGCTGCAGCACCTGCATGCGGTGCAGGCCCGCGGCGACAAGGGCCTGAGCATGGCGCAGCTAGCCCACTCGATGCAGGTCGACACCCTGCAGCTGGAGCCGGTGCTGGCGGCCCTGGGCGGGCTGGACTGGGTGGGGCGGCTGGACGAAGCCGACCCGCTGGACACCACGGCCAAGCCCCGCGAGCCGCGCTTGGTGCTGCTGGTCAACCCCGATACCACGCTGTTGCTGCCGTTGGTCGACCAGCTGCTGCTGACCCCGGCCCCGGCGCTGGAAAATTTATGGAAAAACAGTGGCCGGCGCAGTATGTATCTGCGTGAGGTGCTCTAAAAAACCTAGCGTATCAACCCCGCACGGGATACCGTGGCAGCAGCCAGGCTGGTGGGCACAGCTTCCACCCGGTTGCGGCCCAGGTGTTTGGCACGGTAGAGCTGCTTGTCTACCGCATCCAGAAAGTCCGCCATGCTGGAATCGACGCCCGGAATGCAGGTGCCCACGCCCAGGCTGGCGGTGAGGTGGCCGAGGGGCGAGCCCTGGTGGGGTATCTGCAGCTGGGCCAGCAGGTTGCGGCAGCGCTCGGCAATTTTCAGGGCGGCCGCGGCATCGGTTTCGGTCAGCACCAGCACAAATTCTTCCCCGCCGTAGCGGCCCACAAAGTCGCGCGACCGGGTGGCGGCCGAGGCCAGGGACTGGGCGACCAGCTTCAAGGTGTCGTCGCCCTTCAAGTGGCCGTAGTGGTCGTTGTAGGGTTTGAAGAAGTCGATGTCGAGCATGATCACCGACAGCGGCTGGTGGTTGCGCCGGGCGTTGCCCCATTCGATTTCCATGATGGAGTCGAACAAGCGCCGGTTGGCAATGCCGGTCAGGCCGTCTTTGAAGGACAGCTCTTCCAGCTCTTTTTGCAGGGTGATGAGCTTTTCTTCGGTCTTCTTGCGTTCGCTGATGTCGAACATGAAGCCCACCAGCGCCTCCACCTCGCCGTCTTTGCGCACCACGTGCACCACGTCGCGGATCCATACGTAGCCACCGTCCTGGGTCAGGGCGCGGTAGTCGGCCTCGTGGTCCACCCCGGCCTGTGACTGGCTGACGCAGAAGTTGAAGGTTTCCTCGCGGTCCTCGGGGTGCATGCGGTCGGCCCAGTCCTGCGCGCTGGCCCAGCTCTCGGGGCTCCAGCCCAGCAGCGCTTCGATTTGGGGCCCGACGTAGGTGAACTTCAGGGTCTTCCAGTCGATCCGCCAGGGAATGGCCTTGGTGGATTCGAGCAGGGTCTTAAAGACTAAGGGGTCGGTGTGCATGGGGTGGAGCGCTCAAAAATCGGCAGCTTACCGCATCCCTGCAAGTTTGTAACAAGTTGTAGTAATCCCTTTGCAGCGTGCTGGTAATTTGTGAGAAATCGGCCTTCTGCGCTGATTCCATCGGCACAAGCAGCTATAAAAAAAGGAGTAATCAGGCCCCGGGCGGCGTGGGTTCCGCATGCAGGTCGGCCCGCCGAAACGGCATGTCGTGGCCAGACAGGCGCAGCGCCAGCTGCGTCACCATGTCGTGCGACCGCGACGGGGCGGCCTGCACCGGCATCACCGCCAGCCAGCCCAGCAGCGCCAGCAGCACCCAGCGGTGGGTGCGCCGCGGGTGGGGCGGAGCCAGCGTGCGCGACATACGCCACACCGTCCAGCCGCTGGCGCTGCCACCCAGGGCCAGGCCGGCCAGCACTTCGGACACCGAGTGCACCTGGATGTGGACCCGGCTCCAGCCAATCACCAGCGCCAGGGCGTAGCCCGCCAGCATCGCCCACAAAGGGGTTCCGGGCTTGCGGCTCGACTGCGCGGCCAGGCTGTAGCCCAGCACCGGATAGATGGCGGCCGAAAACATCGCGTGGCCCGAAAACCCGGTGAAGTCGAGGGCCGCAATACCCCAGCCCCAGCCGATAAAAGCCACCTTGGACAGCGTGGTAATGCCCACCGCCAACCCCAGCGGCACCAGCCACAGCATCAGCGGGCGGATGGCGCGGGTGCTGGCCAGCATCCACAGCGAGAGTGCAGCGGCCAGGGGCACCACGATGCCCATCTCGCCAAAACGGGTGATCCAATAGGGGGCTTTGGCGATGAAGAAGTCCATGGATGGATTTTATTGCAGTGCAACATGGCGCCAGCAGGGCCGCAGATACGCATTTCCTGCCGTGCCATAGGCTTTTGTGGGCTATATTGCAAGCACATCTGTCACCTATCCATCCATTGCGCTCTGCGTTACCAGGAGAACCCCATGAAAGTCAGCGACATTCTGCGTGTGAAAGGCAATACGCTCTATACCGCCAGCCCCGACGAGCCGCTTGCGACCGCCTTGGCCACGATGGCTGAGAAGGACATGGGTTCCCTGGTCATCATGTCCCATGGTGAGCTGGTTGGCATGCTGACCTTTCGCGAGGTCATCCAGTTGGTGGTGAAGAATGGCGGCAGCATCGGCACCACCCTGGTCCGCACGGCCATGGACGACCACCCCCTGACCTGCACCCCCAATACCGAGCTGGACGATGTGCGCCGCATGATGCTGGAGCGCCACGCCCGCTACATGCCGGTGATGGACCAGAAAATGCTGATGGGTGTGATCAGCTTCTACGACGTGGCCAAGGCCGTGGTGGACAGCCAGAATTTCGAAAACAAGATGCTCAAGGCCTACATCCGCGACTGGCCCGCGGGCGATGAAGAAGGCAGCTGAAGGCTGCAGTCCCCCTGGTCCGCTGATGGGTTAGGGGTCTTTTAGGGCGCTAGTGCTTATGTCTAGGGCGTGAGTAGCTACTAAATATATAGCGATTGACGGTTGACATCAACAAAAAGCCCGGCTGGTTCAGCCGGGCTTTTTGCTTGTGGTGCGATGCGGTTCAGAGCTGGTTGGCGTAGATCATGTCGCGCACGCGGGGGTAGATCTGCTGGTTCCACTTCTTGCCGCTGAACACGCCGTAGTGGCCCACGCCGGTCTGGATGTGGTGGGTGCGCTGGCTGGGGCGCACGCTGCTGGCCAGGTCCTGGGCGGCCATGGTCTGGCCGACAGAGCAGATGTCGTCGCGCTCGCCTTCCACCGTCATCAGCGCGGTGCGGCGGATGGCGGCAGGATTGACGATGCGGTCCTTGTAGGTGAGCACGCCCCGGGGCAGGTCGTAGGTCTGGAACACTTTGGCCACGGTTTCCAGGTAGAACTCGGCGGGCAGGTCGTTGACGGCCAGGTACTCGTCGTAGAAGTTGCGGATGGTGTCGGCCTTTTCGATATCGCCTTCCAGCAGGTATTTGTACATGTCTTTGAACTGGGCCTTGTGGCGGGCCGGGTTCATGCTCAAGAAGGCGCTGAGCTGGATGAAACCGGGGTACACCCGGCGCATGAAGCCCTTGTGTGGCAGTGGCACGTGGGTGATCAGGTTTTTCTCAAACCATTCGATGGGCTTGCTCACGGCCAGGGTGTTGACCCCGGTGGGGTTGATGCGGCAGTCCACCGGGCCGGCCATCAGCGTCAGGCTGCGCGGCTGGCAGGGGTTGTCGTCTTCGGCCATGATGGCCGCGGCGGCCAGTGCGGCCACGCAGGGCTGGCACACGGCCACCACATGGGTGCCCGGACCGATGGTTTCGATGAAGCGGATCATGTGCTCGGCATAGTCGTCCAGCGCAAAGCCGCCTTCGGTCAGCGGCACATCGCGGGCGTTGTGCCAGTCGGTAATGTAGACATCGTGGTCTTGCAGCAGGGTGCGCAGGGTCTCGCGCAGCAGCGTGGCAAAGTGGCCCGACAGCGGGGCGACCAGCAGCACCGGGGGCTGGCCTTCGATGTCCACTGCGTCTGCCGTGCGTTTGAAATGCAGCAGGCTGCCAAAGGGCAGGGTGAGGGTGACTTCTTCGGTCACGTCTACATCGACCTGGCCCACCTTGACCGATGTGATGCCGTAGCCGGGCCGTGAATGGGTGAGCCGCAGGCGTGAAAACACATCGCAGGCGGCGGCGATCTTGCGCACCGGGCTGTTCTCCGTGTCTTTGAACCAGAGCGACGCGCCCAAGCTTTGTGCCATCAGGCGCAGCGGAGACATCAAGTCGGACTGGAGTTGATAGGCCTGGTAGAGCATGTGTGTGGTTCCTGACTTGGTGCAGAGGTTGCACCAACGACAGGCAAGTTACGGGCCAGTTACTGTGCGCGGCCTAGAGGCGATCCTCCATTTGGTGGGGCGTACGTAGAAATACGGATTTGCATGGGCGCAGGCTCTGGCACAACCCTTGCTGAAAGCCCCACAACACAAGGAGCTACCCATGCGCAAAGCAGAGTTGACGATCAGCAGCAAAAACTACGGTGCCTGGGCTCTGCGCGGCTGGCTCGCCGCGAAGTTTGCGGGGCTAGAGTTCACCGAAAACGTGGTCTCGCCCGATGATCCGGCCATGAAGGCCGAGATGATGTTGCTGTCGTCCTCCATGCTGGTGCCCTCCTTGCAGCACAACAAGATCAAGGTCTGGGACACGCTGGCCATTGGCGAATACCTCAACGAAATCAAGCCCAAAGCCGGTTTGCTGCCCGACGACCAGGCCGCCCGCGCCCACTGCCGCGCCATCTGCGGCGAGATGCATTCCGGCTTCTCTGCGCTGCGCACGGCGCTGCCGATGAACATCAAGGCCCACTTCTCCGAATTCAAAATCTGGTCGCGCGCCCAAAGCGATATCGACCGCATCGTGGAAATCTGGAAAGAGTGCCTGGCCAACTACGGCGGCCCCTATTTGTTTGGCGAGCACGTCGGCATGGCCGATGCCATGTACGCCCCGGTGGTGACCCGCTTTTTGACCTACAACGTGGCGCTGGACCCGGTGTGCGCCGCCTACTGCCAGCGCATCATGGCCTTGCCTGCCATGCAGGAATGGGTGGCCGAGGCCATGAAAGAGCCCGAGGAAATCGACGAACTCGACGCTGAATTCTGACCAGGGCGGGGGATTGTGGGTCCCCTGCCTGCCGTCCCTGCTATTGCCTTATTTCCAGGGGGTGGATTCCGGGACATCACACACCGGCTCCACATCCACCGACTTGAAATCCGCAGGCGACACGATCTCCAGGTACTCCATGTCCGGCGAGTAGTCGAACAGGTAGTGGCGGATGCCCGGGCGCTGGTGCACACAGTCGCCGGCCTGTACCAGGGTCTCCTTGTCTTCGTACATGAAGCGCGCCCAGCCCTTGACCATGATCACGATCTGAAAGTCTGCCTCATGGCGGTGCCAGCCCGTGCCCTTTTCTGGAGCCATGTTTGCCTTCACAAGGTGCGCAATCACTTTTCCGTGCGTGGCTTCGGCAATCCCGAGGTCGCGGTACAGGAAAAAGTCGCGCAGACCTCCCGGGACAAAATCGGTATCGCCGGGTTTGACGTGGGAAAACTCGGTGGTGGTTGCTTGCAGCATGGGCCTCTCCTGGGTGGATGTAAGTGAAAACCCGCGTGGGGTGCGACGCTATAAGCATGAACTGTTCCCAACTTTGGGCGCTGCAGTCTAGGTCGGGGATAATCAGCGGCTATGAGCGGAAATACCTTCGGAACCCTATTCGCAGTCACCAACTTCGGTGAATCCCACGGCCCGGCCATTGGCTGCGTGATCGACGGCTGCCCCCCCGGCATGGCCTTGTGCGAGGCCGACATCCAGGCTGACCTGGACCGCCGCCGCCCCGGCACCAGCCGCCACGTCACCCAGCGCAACGAGCCCGACGCGGTAGAGATTTTGAGCGGCGTGTACGAGGGCAAAACCACCGGCACCCCCATCGCCCTGTTGATCCGCAATGCCGACCAGCGCAGCAAAGACTACAGCGCCATCGCCCAAAGCTTTCGTCCCGGCCACGCCGACTACACCTACTGGCATAAGTTCGGCATCCGCGACCCGCGTGGCGGTGGCCGTTCGTCCGCCCGCCTGACCGCGCCCACCGTGGCCGCCGGTGCCGTGGCCAAGAAATGGCTGGCCGAGAAATACGGCATGGTGTTTCGCGGCTGCATGACCCAGGTCGGCGACCTGGTGGTGCCGTTCGAGAGCTGGGACCACGTGCCCAAGAACCCGTTTTTTGCCCCGGTGGCCGACGTGTCGGCGCTGGAAGACTACATGGATGCCCTGCGCCACGCCCAGGATTCCTGCGGCGCGCGCATCCGCGTCACCGCCACCGGCATGCCCGTGGGCCTGGGCGAGCCGCTGTTTGACAAGCTCGACGCCGACATCGCCTTCGCCATGATGGGCCTGAACGCCGTCAAGGGCGTGGAGATTGGGGCCGGTTTTGCCAGCGTGGCCCAGCGTGGCAGCATGCACGGCGACTCGCTGTCGCCGCAGGGCTTCCGAACCAACAACGCGGGCGGTGTGCTCGGCGGCATCAGCACCGGCCAGGACCTGGAAGTCTCCATCGCCATCAAACCCACCAGCTCCATCACCACGCCGCGCGAGACCATCGACACGGCAGGCCACTACACCGAAGTCATCACCAAAGGCCGCCACGACCCCTGCGTAGGCATCCGCGCCACCCCCATCGTGGAAGCGTTGCTGGCCTTGGTGGTCATGGAGCACGCCTTGCGTCAGCGTGCGCAGAATGCCGACGTGGTGCAGGCGGTGGGGCCGATTGCGGCATCGGCAGGCTGATCCATGTGAAATAGGGCTCAATTGGGCTCAATAGGGCTCTGCTGCCCTATTGGTGAGCGTGAGCAGCTATTTATTAGATAGCAGATGGGGGCTGGAGAGAGGCCTGTTTTCCGGCTCCAGCGTGAACGCCCGGGGCTGGAAGCCAAAATCTTGTGCCGCTTCGGTGTGGTCGAACACCAGGTTGCGGTTCATCCGCTCGGCCATGGCCGCCGACCACTGGCGGTAGCGTGGCAGGCAACGCAGCAGCGTCACGGCCAGCTTGAACATCCATAGCGGCACACTCAACACGCGCGTCACCCGCCCTTGGGCTGCAAATATGCGGCCCACCATGCTGCGGTACGGCAAAGTCTCGCCCCCGGAGATGTTGTAAGCGCGGTTCGCGACGGTGGGAGACCGCAGCGCTGCAATACATGCACCGGCTACATCTGCGGCATGGATAGGTTGTCTTAAACCTTGGGCTTTGCCCAGCACCGGAAAGAACCCGAAACGCCGGACGAAACGGGCAATTTCAGACACGTTCTTGTCTTGTCCCGGCTGGTAAATAAGGGTAGGGCGCAACACCACCCATTCGATCCCTCGGCTCTCGGCCCAGGTTTGCAACTGGCTTTCTGCGTCGGCGAGTCGTTGGGCGATGGCCTGCTCCAGCGGGTCGGACGATGTATCTTTGGTGAATCGGCTGGTGGATGACAACACCACAATGCGCTGTATCCCCTGTGCTTCTAGCCAGTCGAAATGCGCTGGCAACGCAGCGATGGGGACAATACAGATCCACCAGGGAATGGGCGCAACATCGAGCGATGGGCGCGCTGGCGCCGCGGGGATGGTCTGCCAATCCACTCCTTGGCTGCCACCGGGTAAGGAGGCTTTGCGTGAAAATGCGCGGACACGCATGTTGGCTTTTACCAATTGCGACAACACACATGCGCCAACCATGCTGCTGGCACCCAACACGCCGATAGCGTGCGGTGGGGGATTTGCCGGGCTATCCATGGATCAGACCCAGCGTTTGCCCGGCACGCTTTGCCAGGTAATACGCCGCCACCATGCCAAAGCGCATCCACACGCCAGCGGCCACCAATCCCATCACCACCCCCGGGTACTGGTGGCGGAAGAATTTACGGTAAAAGCGCATCATCCCTTTGTGCTTGTGCCACTCTACAAAGATCGGTCTACTGCGGCTGCTGACGCCCAAGGCGTGCAGGATGTGCGCTGACGGTACGAAAAGGATTTTCCAGCCCGCTAGCCGAAAGCGCATGCACCAGTCCAAGTCTTCGCAGTGCAGGAAGTAACCGTCATCCCATAGGCCCACCGCGTCTACCGCTTGTCGTTTCACGAGCATGCACGCACCTGAAATGGCCTCAACGTCGATAGGATGCTGCGGTAGCGCCTGTTTATGCAGATGGAAATCAAAAAACAATTTGGGCCAGCGTTTTTCAAAACGGTTTAGGCCAAAAGCCCGTACAAAAGAACGCCAAGGCGTAGGAATGGCACGGCGCCCGCCGCCCTGTTCTGTGCCGTCCAGATTCATCAACAGGCCACCCACCATGCCTACCGAGCTGTCCCCCTGTAAAGCCGCCAGCAAATTGGCAACGGCCGTGGGCTCCAGGAAGCAATCAGGGTTCAAAAACAAGATGTAGTCGCCCTTGGCCTGCAAGTAACCGATGTTGCAGGCCGCCGCAAATCCTAGATTGGCACTGTTGCGTGTAAGAGCCAGTCGGCGGTCGGCCGAATATAGCTGGGCGCATTCGTCCATGCTTGTATCGCGCGACGCATTGTCAACCACCAACACTTCGTCCACTTGCGGCAGGGCGGAACCTACGCATTCTGCGAGAAGGCTACCCGCGTTGTAATTAACGATCACCACAGAAATCAAAATACGCCTTTTTTTTATAGGTTTTTGCCTAGTATCCCCATTTCCGTGGGTCGACAGGCTACTTTGTGCATTGCACTATGGATATTTTTTGGCTAAGCGGATTCAAGTAAGTCGCGGGCGATATTGTGCAGCCCGCGTCCAAACTGGTTGTAGCGCCCCGTCAACGCTTCACGCAATACCGGCAGGCAACGCGCAAGGCGTTGCTTGGGTAGCGCGGCACGAAAGCGTTGGTGCGTCAGTTTCTGCTGCAGTTTTGCAAGCACGTGGGCGGGTACGGTATCCCCGCACTGGCTTAGGCGCGCCAATAGGACCTCAATCCTGAAGGCGCGATGACCCAGGGTGTTGTCGCGCAGGGCAAACGCTTTATGGAATTTAGCGGTGAGCGTCTCTCGGCGCGCGCCAATTTGGTTGGATGTATGTTGCCGGTAGTCAATCCATGGCTGCTCTAGTACATCAACCCCTCCTATGGCCGCCGCTACCATCGCGAGCCACTCGTCGTGCACCCACTCTTTGGGGAAAGGCAAGGCGTGTTTGAGCAACGACCGGCGAAAAATCGTGGTGGCACCAGTCACCAGATTGCGGCGCAAGAAAACGTCCAAGGCACGTTGGCTATGGATCCATTCAAGTTCAAATGGTCGTACCTCCAGGGCATAGAACAACGATCCCGGCAAGCCGAGTCCCTGCTCGTCGACGAGCCTGGCGTTGCTGTGCAGCAAGAGCAAGTCGGGACGTTGTTCAAATTCAGCAGCCATCCGTGCCAACCGATCAGCATGCCAAATGTCGTCTTGGTCGCACAGTGCGATGAGGTCGCCGGTGCATGCCATGACTGCTTGTTCAAAGTTTTTTGTCACTTTGAGGGGAATTTCATTGCGCAGAATCTTCAACTGCACTGATTTCTGCGAATGCTGTTGCCATTCGGCCATAGTCGACTCGATCAGTTCGACGCAGTGGTCGGCAGATGCATCGTCTGACACCACAATCTGCTCTGGCAGCAGGCTTTGCCCACAAATGCTTTGGACTTGATCGCGTATGAAGCGGGCCCCGTTATGGGTACACAGGGCTACAGAAATCGACAGTTTCGGGTGCAAATGGGGCGTGCTACCGGGGTCAGAGGCGCAGGTAACTGTCATAGGCCCGCTGGATGCCTTCGGCCAGCCCGGTGGTGGGGGCCCAACCCAATTGCTGGATCTTGCTGGTGTCCATCACCTTTCGCATCGTGCCATCCGGCTTGCTGGTGTCTTGCACAAAGGTGCCTTTGTAGCCAACCACGTCCGCTATCGTTTCTGCCAATGCCCGAATGGTCAGGTCTTGGCCCGAACCGACGTTGATCAGAGGGCAGCGCACCGGATTGGTGAGTTCGCTGTAACGCGTGTCGTCCAGGGATGCCAGGAATACCAGCGCGTCTGCAAGGTCATCCACATAAAGGAATTCGCGCTTGGGCGTACCGCTACCCCACAAAACGACTTCCTCTGCTCCAGATACTTTGGCATCGTGCATCTTGCGCACCAAGGCCGGTAGGACGTGTGAATTGTTGAGGTCGTAGTTGTCGCCCGGGCCATACAGATTGGTGGGCATCGCCGCCAACCACTTCGTGCCGTACTGGCGGTTGTAAGACCAGCACATTTCAACGCCAGCGATTTTTGCCAAAGCGTAAGGGCGGTTGGTAGACTCCAGCAAGCCTGTGAGCAAATACTCTTCTTTGATCGGTTGCGGACAGTCGCGCGGATAAATGCAAGAGCTACCCAGGAACACCAAACGTTCTACTTTGCAGGCATGCGCCGCACGGAAGATATTTGCCTCAATGAGCAAATTGCTCATTAGAAAATCAACGGGATAGGTGTTGTTCGCATGGATTCCACCAACCTTGGCCGCCGCCAGGAATACCACCTCAGGGCGTTCTTGTGCAAAAAATTGCTGTGTGGCGGCCCCATCTTCCAAGTCTAGTTCGGCATGCGTGCGAACCACTACATTGTTGTAGCCACGGGCCTCCAAGGCGCGCAGGATCGCGCTGCCCGCTAGACCGCGATGGCCTGCCACATAGATTTTGCTAGTTTTTTCCATAACGGTAAGGGCTACTCGTGGTAATCGTAGGTGGCGAAACCATGCTTCTTGACCAGTTCATCGCGCTGCGCACTTTGCAGATCGGATTGCACCATTTCCGCCACCAGTTGCTGGAAGCTAATTTGCGGCGTCCAGCCCAGCTTTTGCCTGGCCTTACTCGCGTCGCCAAGAAGCGTCTCCACTTCCGTGGGACGGAAGTAGCGCGGATCTACCTGCACTATGCACTTACCTGTTGCGGTGTCATAGCCCTTTTCATCCACGCCCTGGCCTTCCCAACGCATCTGGATACCCAGTTCCAAAGCCGCAGTGTTCACGAAGTCACGCACGCTGTATTGCACGCCAGTGGCGATCACAAAGTCTTCTGCTTGCTCTTGCTGCAGCATCAGCCACTGCATTTCGACGTAGTCTTTGGCATGGCCCCAATCACGCAATGAATCCATGTTGCCGAGGTAGAGGCAGTCCTGCAGATCCAACTTGATGCGCGCCAAGGCGCGTGTAATCTTGCGGGTAACGAACGTCTCGCCGCGGATCGGACTCTCGTGGTTAAACAAGATGCCATTGCAGGCATAAATGCCATAGGCCTCGCGGTAATTCACCGTGATCCAGAAGGCATACATCTTGGCAACGGCATAGGGGCTGCGCGGGTAGAAAGGCGTCGTCTCCTTCTGCGGAGTCTCTTGCACCAAGCCGTAGAGCTCCGAGGTAGAGGCTTGGTAAAAACGGGTCTTCTTTTCCAGGCCCAGGATGCGAATGGCTTCCAGAATACGAAGCGTACCAATACCATCTGCGTTAGCGGTGTACTCAGGCGTTTCAAACGACACGGCCACATGGCTCATGGCTGCCAAGTTGTAAATCTCGTCTGGCTGCACGAGCTGAATGATACGAATCAGATTGGTGGAATCGGTCAAGTCACCGTAGTGCAACTTGAATCTGGCGTTATCGACATGCGGATCCTGGTACAGATGGTCGATACGGTCCGTGTTGAACAAGGAGGAGCGGCGCTTGATGCCATGCACCTCATAGCCTTTTTTTAACAGCAACTCGGCGAGGTAGGCACCGTCTTGGCCGGTGATACCTGTTATCAGGGCGATTTTCGAATTACTCAATTTTTCATTAAATTTATGCATAAATGGTCATTATTTAATTGGGTTAAAAATTAGCTATTTACCGACGAGTTGGAGAAGCCTCTTTAGTATCCTTCTTATTCCCTGAGTTTTTTCTTTTATATCTTCCACTATTTTTGGTTTCAAAATATCAATCTCTCCCATCTTGTTTTGAAACCATCTATCATCCATGCCATATGTTTCACTCATAATCTTTCGCCTCGTCGAGTTATTGAGGCATGAAAATATCTTCAGCATCGCTATTATCTTATATGGTCTGCCAAGCCATTGATTCTCAACAAGCAAAAGGCGAGCCTTTTCTATCAGAAGATGATCTTCAGTAGGGATATCTTTGCACACTAGTAAATCCGCAAATCCGTCTATTAACTGATCACGAGATACATCATCAAAGAAAATATCCGTTATTAAAAGATGCTCATTTATAGTTCTGATTGAATTTGCCGATGTGTGGCTGCTGGCACTCTCACCTGGCAATATTCGAAAATTAATTAAATCTCGATCAGAAATAAAAATGGGATAGCGCTTTACAAGCCGGATCCACATCTCAAAATCTGGCAGTTGCCGGAATCTATTATTGTACAATCCTATCTCAATGTAACAAGATCTTCTGATTAACATTGTTGGGTGACATATACAATTACTTAGATCAAAAAAACGCCTTAACCAAAGCCCTTGACTACGATTCTCTTGATCAAAAACAGTTCCGAAGGGAAGCGACCCTTTCGTAATAACGACACCATCCTTATCAACAAACTGAGCACGTCCAAAACATGCACCAATGTTTGGATTCGTCCGTAAGATACCCACCTGGTATATTAATTTGTCGGGAGAGTTCCAGTAGTCATCTGAATTGATCAATGCAATGAACTCACCGCGAGAACGGCCTATCAATTCGTTGGTGACGATGCATGCACCACGGTTAACTGTGTTCGGAAAGAATAAAATCCTATCATCAGAGATAGAGGTAATGACGTCTCGTGTGTTATCAGTTGATCCGTCGTCGGAGATAATTAATTCAAAATCAACATCCGTTTGAGATAAGACACTTTCAATTGCTTGTTTTACATATTTTGAGTGATTATAAGTTGGCATAATCACGGAGACTGTAGGCTTGTTCATTTCCCCCCTCGCCGAATAATTTTTAATAGAACGCGTGAAAAAATTGGCGGTGTGATTAAATGGAAGAGTGGAAACAAAAATGGAGGTAAAAAATTTCTCGCCAATCTAAAAAGTCGACTTGCTGGTAATTTTATATTAGATAGATTTTTGTCTATTGTTTCAATTGCGATAGAATTTTTAATTCGCGCAGAAAGTTCATTGAACTCAGCGTTATAAATTCCATCTGTTAAGTCGTTGTAAGCCGGAATTATCTCTAATTGTGCCTTGAGTTTTTCTAGATGGCTAGCTTTGGACCAAGACCCTTTTGAATGGATTCGATAAACGGATAGGGGCTCATTCAAAAATCCAATCAAATTCTTTCCGGATATGCATATGTTGATGATCCAATCATAAGATTTTATTTCAAAGACGGACTGAGGAATTTTTCGAAGAGCAGACTTTCGATACATGCAGGTCGAAAAATTTCCAACTAAATTATCATTAATAAGATCTCGGGCCGCTATAATTTTGTGATCATTTCCAATTGGTGCACGCGGGTAAAAAAAGTTTCTATTTTCTTCAAAAACCCAGTAATTTACAGAGCATAAATCACATTCCCAATGTTCATCGAGAAATAATATTTGCTTTTCGAGCTTTGTGGGTGATATCCAATAGTCATCACCTTCAAGAACAGCGACATATAGACCATCAGAAGCCAAAAAGCCACGTTGATAATTTCGTGTGATACCGTAATTTTTGTCGTTATCTAGGTATTTAAAAATAAATCTATCATCTCGCCCTTCGAAACTCTTTATTATTTCAATGGTTTTATCGGATGAAAAATCATCTGCAATGACCAGTTCAATCCGATGAGACAGTTTTTGCCGAAATAGACTATCAAGAGCTCGTTCAATATAATTTTCATGGTTATATGTTACGAGAAGAACAGATAACTTTAGCTCAAGAATTTTGGGATTGTCCATGCAAGTAATAGCTTAATTTTTAATTAAATTATCCGTGCCGGATTTCCAATAACCGTCACTCCAGGCGGTACATCTTTGGTAACTACAGCGCCCATCCCAACTACAGCGCCTTTTCCAATTCGTAACGGCTTGTCAGCGGATCCTTGTTTGATTACTGCCTTAGTACCAATGTAGGCAAAATCATCAATATGAACATTGCCATTACAGCAAACACCGGGTGCAAAAGTAACAAAGTCCCCTATAACGCAATCGTGCGCAACATATGAATAAATATTCGCATGAAAGAAGGATCCAATTTTTACATTTGATGTAATCATAGTGTTTGGACAAAATATGGCACCTTCACCAATGACATTATTCTCTAAAATAATCACTTGAGGCCCTTGAATAGATAAAACTTTCGCAGAATTTCCGACCCTCTTTGAAATGTCTGCTCGAGCAACGCCGCTACCGATCGCAACGTTATAGAGCAAAGTACCAGTCAATGACTGAAAATCACGAAGACTTATAACAGAATATCCATTTCTACGATTTTCTATTGGGTCTTCGGTTTCAACAAAATATAAATTGATATCTTCGGCAGGAATGTTAAGACTTTTGCTGATACTTTCTTTTGAATAGGGCATTACTTCCCGTCCAAATCCACCGGCTCCAATTAATCCAAAACTAATTTTATTCTTCATAATAGTCTCTCTAATTTATCAGATGCAAAGTGCGATTACGCGGTGACGCTTTTTATGAAATTTGTTATTCTCTTTACTTCGTCAAAAGTTAAATTTGGATAAATGGGTAAACATAATATTCTGGATGCTGCATTTAACGCTACTGGCAACCCTGCATGTTGTGCAGAGGGCATGCTTCTATACATCGGAAAATCTGATATCAATGGATAAAAATATCTTCTTGCATAAATATTCTCATTCTTTAAATTTTGATACAAATCGTCTCGTGATATGGGAAAATCTGACTGAACTAGAATGGGGAAGTATGAGTAATTAGACGTTGTTTCTTCAGTATTTTCTACGCAAGTAATGCCGGGAATATCAGCAAGCTCTTTTCTATATAAAGCGTCAATAGATTTGCGAAGTAATATGGCCTCATCTACATGTTTTAGTTGAAGCATGCCGAATGCTGCATTTAGCTCACTCATCTTTCCATTTATTCCCGGTGCGACTACAGTTACTTCATCGACAATCCCAAAATTTTTAAGATTATCGATCCGTAATTTTGTTTTCTTGTCTGGGCAAATAATGGCTCCACCCTCAAATGTATTAAATACTTTAGTGGCATGAAAGCTCAATACAGATAAATCGCCATGATTTAATATACTCCCACGTGAGTCACTGACCCCAAATGCGTGAGCGGCATCATAAATTACTTTCAGGTTGTACATATCTGCAATTTTTTGAATTGCTTCTACGTCACAAGGATGTCCATAACAATGGACTGGCATGATGGCAGTCGTTTGTGGTGTTATCGCTGCTTCTATTTTACTTGGATCAATATTCAATGAGTTTTTGTCGATATCAACAAAAACTGGTTTTATTCCGTTCCAAAGTAGCGAATGTGCTGTTGCGACAAATGAGTATGGAGTTGTTATTACTTCGCCAGTTATGCGCAATGCTTGCAATGCAGTTACCAACGCGATAGTCGCATTTGTAAATAGGGCAATATGTTCGACGCCAAGATACTCGCAAAGCGCTTTTTCAAGTTGTTGGTGAAATGGGCCACCATTGGTTAAGATTTTACTCTCCCATATCTCCTCTAGGTAGGGGATAAATTCGGCTAATGGCGGAAGTTGCGGTTGCGTTACGAATATTTTGGATTTTTGTTTCATATACTAATTGAGATTAGTTTTAATAAATTTCTACTAACTACGACGGTGTACTAAGTTAATGATTCGATATAAAAAATTCGCAAGTCAATTTGCCTGAACTCGTCGCACTTAGCCGATTAAATTCTATATACGACGCTTCAAATCTATTGGCAAGCCTTTAATTCTGACTGCAGAAACTCAATTCTAGGTTTCATTTGACGATCAAATGAAAATTCCCGCCGGAGCGCGGCCTGTCCTAGCTGGGAAAGTTTCAGTAGTGCGTCTCTATTAAGGGAGTAGTATTCTAGGCGCTCGCAGATTTGCTCCACATTTCGTTCGATTAACTCGAATTCTACTCCTGGCAAAAATATCGGATTTCCCAAGTCATCCTTGTTTAGTCCCAATGAATCAGATAGAAACATTGCGACGCCAGCAAGGCCGGCCTCGACACATGCCGTAGTTGGAAATCCATCGAATGAACCACTTGCCTTAGTAATTTCATAGTTTGAAATATTGGGGGAAATAATTACGTCCATTTTTCCATAAAAGTTCGCAAAAAAGCTGGCGGGTTGAACACCATGAAAAAAGCAATTATTTAAAAATTTCTCCCCAAGAATAGATGGTGACCAGTCACCAACAAAATGAAAGTTAAATATAGAATTTCGTGAAAGTATTCGCGCAACACTTGAAAATATGTCACTACCTTTCTCTATCCCTGACTCACTGTATCGCTGTGCAACGAAGCATACATTAATTACTTTTGTGTGTATTTCCCTTCTGATAGTTTTTGGCTTATAAGCACTAGGTACAATCCCACCAAAAATAGGCAGAATGCGATCGGCCTCACAAAATTGATTGTCTATCAGGTAACTTCTAGAAATATGCTGAGTTGTTATTATCTTGCGTACTCTTCTGTCATCACAAAGTCGACGCAATTTTATGTCAGAGATCGGATCGTTTAAATCAAAACCCCCTCCGGGGTACAGAGTGAATATAGCTTCGCTACGGACCATCGAAGGATGCTCTTGCCATAAAAGAGCGGCATTATTAAGGAAGACGGTATATACAAGATTCGCACTTAAATTTGAGTTTTTGTGCATCGCAGAAACTCTTTTGCGTAAGGATGGGTGCTCTTGACCAAATTTATCCAGTAAATCAAAATAAGTGCTGCTGCCGTGTAGTTGTGGCGTATCCCAGATAGAAGAGACGACCTCCGCTTCTGGGATATTCTCCAGATAAGCCAGAAACTCCCCGTATCGAAAACTTGATAATTTAGATGGGAAAATCGTGTCAAGTATTAAAAGTCTCTTTTGGGATATACCCGCAGAAATGTTACAGCGGGAGGGAATATTATCGCTATTAAGTTTTAGAATATTACGCGCATCAGAATCAATTAAATCGGGTCGAACTGCTTGAATTTTCTCCCTAATCAGTGCCGATTCGCCTATCGCACCAACTTGCGTAAATTTCTCGGCATCCAGATCAAGTCGTAAGCCGACACTTTGCTCATTCTCCAGACACTCTAAGCTATTAACATAATAGACAGGAAGTTCATCCAATGCAAATTCTTTGCCGAGTTGAAGTTGGCGGTGCGCACCGTTGATATCACCCCAACTGCGCAAAAGCGTTGCCAGTTGGTATCGAAGGAATGTCGATCTAGGTGAAAATTCAAGTAATTTTTCGTAGGCAACTAATGCCTCGCATCGGCGACCCACTCTGTCCAATTCAAGTAGAACGGTGAAGAATGCTACGCGAACAACATAGTCTATTTCCGCGGTACCAGTCACTCGATGGAGATGGTCTAACGCATGGTCGAGATTTCCGTCGCGCAACGCAAACGACACGATCCAAGCTCTTGCATAGAAATTCTTAGAATCCTGTGCCAGCGTATGAAGCGCATTTTCGCGCAGCTGAGGATGATTCATTGGAACAGGTAATCTTCCACCAGCCATCCCGTGTTTCAAGAAATGCACGAGTGGGTTCATTTTTGCTGCAGCAACATCAGCATAAGTTGTTAAGTAATGCGTTGTACTAAATAGCGGTGATGGATCTAACCCTAGATCTGCACCATGAATCAAATAATGATCCAAGGCCGTCATATTTTCTATTTTGTACCCGACTTGTGCCTTGTAGAATTTATCATCGAATAATAGGTTTGGATTTACTGAAATATCAGGAAAATTTTGATACATCCAGGCCCCAAATCCGCGTCCTAAATGCGGTTGAGTGCGGAAGACATATGCCCGATCAAATATGTGGTTCCTATCCTCCCAAAAATCGACTTGTAATTCCACTCCGGACTGTTGGGGAAGAAAAATGTCAGGTAAAATATTCTCTAAATTCGAAACGAGTTTATCGATTTCAATAATAAAATTATTATGAAAATTGTTTAAACCTTCAACATTTATTGTTGTGCCACGCAAGAACGAAATTGATGCGCCGCCTGATTGAATAAAACTTGCGTATCCACGGAAATTGAAAGATGATAATTCATGAATAAGTCCTATAATTTTGCAATCGGGCGGGCAGAAGAGGCAATTGGTTAACGCGGAACTGCAACTTCCGACGACTATTTCTGCTTTTGAAAACAGCAGTACTTGCTCGGAAAAAGTAAGTTCTTCGGGATAAATAATCTCAAATCCATATAAAATAAGAAAGTCAGTAATTTCTTTCTCATTCACAAGCTGCCGAAGATTAAAGTTCTTCCTGGAGATAACTAGTCTAAGTCTTCTTTGTTGTTTGTCTATATCGTCATTTTTATGGTATTTTGATTTTATCGATGATATTATTTTTTCTTTTAATTCGTTGAATATGTCAGATGGCCAAACTGTATCGTATACTTTTCTTTCGGCTTTTGTCTCTAAGGGAAAAAATGCGGGGACTGATGCGATGCCGAGTTCGGAAAAATTCACCAAATGTTTGGGTAATTTAATAATTGGCCGTCCAATAGAATTCAGTATTTCTATACTCTCTAAATGAGAGTCTGGCATATTATCGTCTATATAAATTGGTATATTCTTTTCGAAAAATAAAGTATCAAATGCTAGCATCCGCGGGAGAAATTCACAAACCCAGTGGCCATAATTTTTGGACTGAACACCAAATAGCATTAATCCCTTATCTATTTTATGATCACTGACGCTTGTTGTATCAACAATTGCAATTGAATTCTTAATTCCAAAAATTGCGGAATTTCCTGATTCGACATTTACATCACCATAAATAATTTCTTTGGAGTTCGGGTTGGATGCCAGATCACTTATTAGGAAATTATCTTTAACTATTAAATTTCCACGAGGGAAAATTGTGCAATTTTCAATTGACGCGGAATATTGCGGAGGCGCAACGAGATCACCACATTCTGAATCCAACTGAACGGCTTCGCCGAAGAAATGGATAATTGGTTCGGTAATATTTCTTGATGATTTAAGTTCAAAATATGGTTGTGCATGTATTGAACAATAGTCTTTAACGGAGCAAACTTGGAGCTCTTTTAAGTCTAATTTTTTTAATTCTTTATCAATACTATTATTGAATTCAACAGCTTCTGAATATGCGAATCGGTCTATTAATTTGCGCAAATGCGATTGTTGTAGATTTACGATGCGATTTTTTATTATATTAAAATCGCCAATCTGGCAATTGAGCGCCAGTTTGTAACAATTGATAGAGTTTTCTAAGTCTCCTTCTATTTCGTACTCGGACGCTACCGTCACAAAAGGTATCTCAAGATTTCTGCATCCACTACTGGCGATAAACGATTTTGGCAGTTCTGACAATAAAACATCGACCTCCGTAAATTTTTGTTTTCTAAGAAGTAGAAATAACTTTAGTTGTAAATTTTTGGAATTTATTACTATAGAATCTTTGCATTCAAATTTTAACGCCAATTCGTAACATATTATTGCGTTAAGAAAATCGCCTTTTAATTCATATTCAATAGCGACGTCTACAAAGGGTGCTTCAAATTCGCCTGATCCGGTAACCGCTACTAGACGTGGCGGCCTATTTTCATAAAAAGTATTGGCCTCGGCGAATTTTTTTGCTCTCAATAACTTAAATAATTCAATCTGATAATATTTGGATCGAATAGTTGATTCATCGTTGGATGCAATATAAGCTACATAGTAGGCATTGGACGCCGCTTCTAAATTATTGTCCACCTCTGATCTGTAGGCGCAGACGGCCATTAGTTTGGCTAGCGTGTCTTTGTCTTTGGGGCTGGGAGCACAACGGAGAACTTGTCTGCCTTCCTCTACTGCCGAACTGTAATCCTGCTTTTCCATCAATGCATTGATTTTTTGCCAGCCGCGCATGATATTTGTGTCGATGGCATGCGTTTGATTTATTTTTTTTGGCACCGCTTCTGAATACGCATTTTTTTTGGTGCGATGAGGCTTTGGAATAATGTTGCCAAATATTTTGTTAAGCCCAATTAGTCTCCGAAATATTTTGAGTGCCAATATTTTCATTTTTTGTTCTCGATGTGGAAAATGTAAACTAGAGAAATTTGGAAAAATGAAAGATGGCTACGTCATGATCTGGAACTAAGTCGGAGAGATTGCGGTGAAACAATATAATATTCAGGTTAAAGGATTAAGTCTTTTGTATCGTTAGAGTGCCGTGGCTTAGATGTGCAATCATATTGCATTCTTTAGCAATTAGCTCAGCTGAATGGGAAGCCAATACAAGTATTCCGGAGCCGGCAACCACTTCACGCATTCTGATCTCAGCTTTTGCAGTGAATTCAGCATCACCTACTGACAACCATTCATCCATCAATAAGATATCTGCTTTCACGCTGGTCGATATTGCGAATGCAAGTCTCATTGCCATACCTGTTGAATATGTTCGAACTGGCATGTTAAGGTAGTTGCCAAGACCACTGAATTCGCCGATTTCTTGAGTAAGATTCTCAATTCTTTTTTTACTCAATCCCATTACTAGGCCGCGCAGTGTAATATTTTCAAACCCTGTGGCGTCTGATTCGATACCAAGCGTTGGATCAATTAGGCTTGCCACCGTTCCTTGCCTTATTAATGTTCCAGACGAGGGCTCATAAATTCCTGCTAGCGTGCGTAGCAAAGTCGATTTCCCTGCCCCATTGTGACCAGTTAGCCCAAGGCGATCACCGCTCTTTAGTTCTAAATTGATTTTACTCAATGCCTGAACAACGGTAACTCCAGTCTCTTGCCCAAATCGCCCCCCAGTTACTGAGGCCGCCAAGGTTTTTTTAAATGAACTGGCGCCAGCTCCATATATGGGAAAACTAACATCTACATTATTAAGTGAAATTCTAATCATATGTTATTTATAACCAATATACTACGCGGCGATGATATTTGTTGAAAAGGAATATGGCTAGTGAAACATTGAGTGCGGTCCAAGTTAAAATGCCAATCCAGGTATTTAGATGTGGAACTCCATCCATCAATGGTAATCGCATAAGCTCCAACATTTGGGCGAATGGATTCCACAAGATGTATTTTGCTCTCTCTGGAAGGCTTTCAGGAAGCCAGAAAATTGGCGTTAGAAACATAAGCATTTGCATCATATTTATAACGATTTGAGCCATATCGCGAAAACGAGTGCATATAAGCCCTAGAGCTATACCAAGTGCATGTGCGTTGATTAGCGCAATAATAAGGGCCGGAATAGTAAGGGTCATCTGCCATGACAGTGGTATTCCCGCCCATATGGCAACTGGAATGTAGAGGACTATCTGATGACCAAGTTGAATCATATTCCTGGCCATACTTCTCCAAACAAAGAGGCTTATGGGGAAATAACCTTGCTTCAAATAGTTGCTAGATATAATGAATACATTGCATGAGTCGATTACTATAGATGAATAAAATCCCCAAAATATTATCCCTAGCGCTAAATGTGGGAAGAATTTGGAGAGTTCGGTACCAAATAGGGAACTGTATAGAGGCCCCATTCCGCCGATCATTGCTCCCATGCTGATCGTCAACCAGAGTGGCCCCAACATCGAGCGGCGATAACGAAGAACAATGTCGAACCAAGCGAGTGTCCACCAGATGTCTGTCCGGCGTGTGCCATCCCACCAGTCTGCCCACGCTGAGCGATGAAGGCTAGAGGTCATAGGACGATTCCAGACTTATTTTCGGAGGAATTTATTGGTCGGGAATTTTCGAAGTTGATGGGATTTGATTGCATGAAGATGTTGGGCGTAGTTCGCTCGTGGGGTAGATGTACTCGACCGCGACAGCACGGTGGAGCAGGGAGTTTACCCCCCATGCTAGGACAGTGGTTTGCCTGGCGCGGCAAGGTTTCCGTGCGTCATGTGTGTGGAAGCCTGGTGTCCTCACAACACGGGTACAAGCGCTGGCCCCAAGTAGCACAAATGCCTTAAGTCACGATGACCATTCGGCCTTGCATAGTCTTTGGATTCCATCGCTGGCCTATTCCGTGAGGTAGGGCGGCGGCTTAGGCAGGTCTACTTCACCGTCTGGCTGACTCGAGCAACAATGTAAGTGGTCATTACGAGGAGGATTTGGATGTCTGTCGCGTAGCAATACGTCAGCAGTCCGCCTGCCTGCTGGTACGCAGAAGCATAGCTCACTTGATAGTGTTGTTCTTGCCGATTCAGCCTTGCACCTTGCTCCATCATCCGACGATGTTTCATGCTCCACCATTTTGAGCCGTGCTCGCGAAGAAGGAATGCAACCGAAGCGGATTTTGAGAAAATCAGGTTGGCGCGGCTCACAAAAGACTGAACATCGAGGCATAACCTATATTACTTACTGTGGATGTGTCGATAGTGAATAGCAGACTATCAGGAAGCTATATGAGCTGTGACTGGGACAATAGGGCATCAAACATTACATCTCAATGGTTACACATTGTGTACGACAGGTAGTTCAAGTAGCAATGACGGAGATGATCGATCGGGAAAGGTGCGCTATATGAGATACAACACTGCGAGGTGGGCCCGGGTCGGGTCAAAGCGTACGGACCGCCAATCGCTAAGGGGGAAAACTTGTTGGGCAGCGCGTCCTGGGGGCGCTGGGTCAGCAGGTGATGGTGCAAATCGCTAAAGGCAGCGAACTGCACGAGCTGATTAAGTGCTCAGTAACTGGAGTGGCCTTGCTCGACTGAAAAACGAAATGGCGGCTAGGGGGGAGCTACCAACGTGGTCAAAGCACCAGATTGCGGCTCATTCACTTTGCGGTTTTGACATTGCCGTTTCAAAGCCGTTGAATAGCCCTTTACGGCTTTCTAAACACAATTGAAATTGCGCAGGTTTTATATCTACTGGCGGAAGCGGTGAGATTCGAACTCACGGATAGTTTCCCATCGCCGGTTTTCAAGACCGGTGCAATCGACCACTCTGCCACGCTTCCTAACCTTCCATTCTAACCCCGGTATTTACACCTAGGTTACAAAACGTACACCATTTAGAGGACGTCCAAAACGCAAGAATCGCCTAGCGCATCGCGCCAGACGCGCACGCGGTTCACGGGGGGGTGGACGTCGGCTAGCTGGGTTGCGATGAAGGTACACAGGTTCTCGAGGGTGGGGGTACCCAGGTCGGGCACCTCGTCCAGCAGATGGTGGTCGAGTTGTTCACGTACGGCTTCGAGACGCAGGCGTAAAAAGCCCAGGTCCAACACCATTCCGTTGGCGGGGTCGCGGGGGCCGCTGACGCTGACTTCGGCGTGGTAGGTGTGGCCGTGGATGCGGCGGCTGCCTGCGGCTTCGATCTCGCGTTGCAGGGTGTGGGCCGCATCAAAGTAAAAACGTTGGCTGATGGTGAACTGCATGGCTTAGCGTATCTGGGTGATCTTGTGGGTTTGCAGGCTTAAGCGCCAGGCGGGGTGCTGCATGCATGTATCTATGCACAGGGCGATGTTGGCCGCTTGCTCGGGGCCGTCCATGGGCTGCAAAAAGCGGTGGGTGAACTGCCCGGTGCTGGCGAGCGTGGGCAAGTCCAGGCCGGGTTGGGGCCAGACGACCTTGAGTTCCTGCCCTTGCTGCTGAATCCACGGCGCACCGGCCTTGGGGCTGATACACAGCCAGTCGATGCCCTCGGGCGCGCGCACCGTGCCATTGCTTTCCACGGCGATGCGGAAACCGCGCGCGTGCAGGGCGTCGACCAGGGCGGCGTCCACCTGCAGCAGGGGTTCGCCACCCGTGAGCACGGTGAGACGGTTCTGGGTGTTGCCTGCGGGCCATTGGGCGGCGATTTGGTCGGCCAGTGCATCGGCATCGGCAAATTTGCCGCCCAGGGTGCCGTCGGTGCCCACAAAGTCGGTATCGCAAAAACGGCAGACGGCGGTGGCGCGGTCGCTTTCGCGGCCAGTCCAGAGGTTGCAGCCGGCGAAGCGGCAGAATACGGCCGGGCTGCCGGCCTGGCCGCCTTCGCCTTGCAGGGTGTAAAAAATTTCTTTGACGCTATAGGTCATGGGAGAACGCCGTTGTAAGCGGCGTGGAGCTGGCTAAGCCCTTGATTTTACTGGGCGTGCTGGGGAGTCAACATTCCCTTGGTTTCGATGAAGGCCACCACTTCGGCCAAGCCACTGAGCGTCTTGAGGTTGGTCATGACAAACGGTTTGACTCCGCGCATGCGGCGCGTGTCGGATTCCATCACGTCCAGATTGGCGCCCACGTGCGGAGCCAGGTCGGTCTTGTTGATGACGAACAGGTCGCTCTTGGTGATGCCGGGGCCGCCTTTGCGGGGGATCTTTTCGCCCGCGGCCACGTCGATTACGTAGATGGTGAGGTCGCTCAGCTCGGGGCTGAAGGTAGCGGCCAGGTTGTCGCCGCCGCTCTCAATAAACACGATGTCGGCATTGGGGTGCTCGACCAGCATGCGGTCAATGGCCTCCAGGTTGATGGAGCAGTCTTCGCGGATGGCGGTGTGCGGGCAGCCGCCCGTTTCCACGCCCATGATGCGCTCGGCGGGCAGGGCGCCGCTGACGGTCAGGATGCGCTGGTCTTCCTTGGTGTAGATGTCGTTGGTGATGGCCACCAGGTCGTATTTTTCGCGCATGGCTTTGCACAGCATTTCCAGCAGCGTGGTTTTGCCGGAACCCACCGGGCCGCCGATGCCGACGCGCAGGGGAGGGAGCTTCTTGGTACGGTGGGCGATGTGGTGCAGAGTGGACATGGTAATTTGCTATTAAATAAAGAGCTTCTTGTGCTGATGGAATAAGCGCTAGGACCTGAAAAGCCTTGAATACTGCACCTCGTGCTGGCTGCTCAGAATGGCCAGCATGGGCGAAAACGCCTGGCGCTGGCTGTCAGGCAACTGGGTGGCATGGTCCACGGCGGCGGGAATGTCGGCGGCCAGGCGCGCCAGGATGCGCTGCCCGGCGCTTTGGCCCAGCGGCACCGATTTGATGGCCGACTGGGTCATGTTTTCGGCCCAGCCAAAGGCGTAGGCCAGCAGGCAGTCGCGCAATGGGGCCTGCGTGGCGGAGGCGGCCAGGGCGTAGGCGATGGGGTAGGTGGGCTGCAGCTGGGCGCAGGCCGCGATCTGTTGGGTTGAAGCGGTGTGGTGGTTGCGCAGCCATTCCAATAGCGATCGGCCCATCTGCTCAGCCTGGGCGCGCAGTTCGCTGGTTTCGCGGGTCTGCAGCACCCAGGCGTTGAGCTCGGCCACGTGGGCCAGGTCGCCACGCCGCCAGGCGGGGATGGCTTTGGCGATGGCGGCCAGGTCGCCCCGGGTCAGCGCTAGGTGCAGTTGGTCGATCAGCCAGTCGGATGCTGCTTTTTCTGTAGCTACTCCCGCCCTATCCACGGCAGCTTCCAGCCCTTCGGAGTAAGAAAAACCGCCTACCGGCAAGGCCGGCGATGCCAGCCAGATCAGTTGCAGCAAACCGGGCGTGGCCGATTCTGGTGGACTGGCGGCGTGGCTTACTCGGGCAGGGCTGCGGCGGACCGGCGGCACCAGCGGGCGGAGTCGGCGCACGGTCATGGGATCAGTGGGAATGACCGTGCCCGTGGTCGTGTCCACAGCCAGGGCCATGGACGTGCGGGGCGGCTTTGACCGGAATGGAGACTGGCTTGGGTGCCGGATGGTCGTGGCCATGGCTGTGGCCACCCGCCGCATAGGCCCCGCCTTCGGGCTCAAACGCCACGGTGGCTTCCGCCACCGTCAAATGCATGGCGCGCAGCATGTCGGCCAGCACGTGGTCGGGCTCGATCTTCAGGTGGTCGGGCTGCAGCTCGATCGGCACATGGCGGTTGCCCAGGTGGTAGGCGGCGCGGGTCAGGTCGAACGGCGTGCCGTGCCCATGGACGGTGATGACCAGCACCGGCTGGGGGGCTGCCACCACCGTGACCAGGGAGCCGTCTTCCACCACCAGCACATCGCCGCCACGCACCAGGGTGCCGCGCGGCAGGAAAACGCCGAGCTGGCGGCCCAGGGAGTCGGTGGCATCGAAACGGCTTTTTTGCCGCACGTCCCAGTCCAGTTCGACGGTACTGCCACGTTTGAGCAGGGCAGGGGCCAGGCCTTTGCCTTGGGGGATGAGTTTGGAGGTTTGGAGCATGGCGGGCTGTAGGCTGTAGATAATCGGTTGAGTGCAGTCACTGGAGGATGCGGGTATGCCAATTTTGAAATTAATTGAAATCGGTGACTCGGTGGGGGTCATTCTGCCTACCGAGTTGTTGGATCTGCTTAAGTGCGCAGAGGGCGACGCCTTGCTGTGGTCGGTAACCGCTCAAGGGGTTTTACTCACGCGGGACGATCAGGTACCGAATGCACAGCTTCCGCTAGGGCGTGAGTTTATGGACGATTACCGCGACACTTTTCGCGGATTGGATTCGTAACCACTCGCTGATTCGCTACCTAAAACAAGAAGTACCGCTGCGCCATCGGCAAGCTTACCGCCGCCTCACACGTCAGCAGCACCCCATCCGCCCGCACGCTGTAGGTTTGCGCGTCAATTTCCATCTTCGGCAGATAGCTGTTGTGCACCATGTGCTGCTTGCGCACGGGCCGGATGTCTTTGACGGCGCTGAGGGTCTTGGCCAGGCCAAAGCGTTCCTTGATGCCGCCGGTCAACCCGGCTTGCGACACAAAGGTCAGCGAGCCGCGCGCCAAGGCTGTGCCGTAGGCGCCAAACATCGGGCGGTAGTGCACCGGCTGGGGCGTGGGGATGCTGGCGTTGGGGTCGCCCATGGCGGCCATGGCGATGAAGCCGCCTTTCAAGATGAGCGCGGGTTTCACGCCGAAGAAGGCCGGTTTCCACACCACCAGGTCGGCCCATTTGCCCACCTCGATACTGCCCACTTCGTGGCTGATGCCGTGGGCCAGCGCCGGGTTGATGGTGTACTTGGCCACATAGCGCTTGGCGCGGAAGTTGTCGTTGCGGCTGCTGTCCTCGGGCAGGCTGCCGCGCTGTTGCTTCATCTTGTGCGCCGTCTGCCAGGTGCGCAGAATCACCTCACCCACGCGGCCCATGGCCTGGCTGTCGCTGCTCATCATGCTGATGGCGCCCAGGTCGTGCAGCACGTCTTCGGCGGCAATGGTTTCCTTGCGGATGCGGCTTTCTGCGAAGGCCAGGTCTTCGGGGATGCTGGCATCCAGGTGGTGGCAGACCATCAGCATGTCCACGTGCTCGTCCAGCGTGTTCACGGTGTAGGGCATGGTGGGGTTGGTGCTGCTGGGCAAGAAGTTGGCCTCGCCCACCACCCGCAAGATGTCGGGCGCGTGCCCGCCGCCTGCGCCTTCGGTGTGGAAGGCGCACAGGCCGCGGCCCTTGGTGGCGGCGATGGTGTTCTCTACAAAGCCGCTCTCGTTGAGCGTGTCGGAATGGATGGCCACCTGCACGTCTTCCAGCTCGGCCACGTCCAGGCAGTTGCTGATGGCGGCGGGGGTGGTGCCCCAGTCTTCGTGTAATTTAAGGCCGATCACGCCCGCGCCGATCTGCTCGTGCAGCGCGGCGGGCAGGCTGGCGTTGCCCTTGCCCAGAAAGCCCAGGTTCATGGGGAAGGCATCGGCCGCCTGCAGCATGCGCTCGATGTTCCAGGGGCCGGGCGTGCAGGTGGTGGCAAAGGTGCCAGTGGCCGGGCCGGTGCCGCCGCCCAGCATGGTGGTCACACCGCTGGCCAGGGCTTCCTCAATCTGCTGCGGGCAGATGAAGTGGATGTGGCTGTCGATGCCGCCTGCGGTAACGATGTTGCCCTCGCAGCTGATGATCTCGGTGCCGGGGCCGATGATGATGTCCACCCCCGGCTGCACGTCGGGGTTGCCCGCCTTGCCGATGGCCACGATGCGGCCGTCTTTCAGGCCAATGTCTGCCTTGACGATGCCCCAGTGGTCCAGGATCAGTGCGTTGGTCATCACGCAGTCCACTGCGCCCTCGGAGCGCATTTTTTGCGACTGCGCCATGCCGTCGCGGATGGTCTTGCCGCCGCCGAACTTGACTTCTTCGCCGTAAGCACCTGCCGCCAGGGTGTAGTCTTTTTCGACCTCGATCAACAGGTCGGTGTCGGCCAGGCGGACCCGGTCACCAGTGGTCGGTCCAAATATTTCGGCGTACGCGCGTCGTCCAATCGTTGCCATCAGAGTTTTCCTTGCACTAGTCCGCGAAATCCATACACCGTGCGGTCGCCCGCGTAATCCACCAGCTCCACCGTGCGCTGCTGGCCGGGCTCGAAGCGCACCGCGCTGCCCGACGCAATGTTCAGCCGCATGCCCTGGGCGGCAGCCCGGTCAAAGCCCAGCGCGCCATTGGTTTCGGCAAAGTGGTAGTGGCTGCCCACCTGGATGGGCCGGTCTGCGGTGTTGTTGACCACCAGGGTGACGCTGCGCCGCCCGGTGTTCAGTGGGTGCTCACCGTCGTCTACCAGCAGTTCGCCGGGGGTCATTTACCGCCCCGGTCGCGCCACACGGCCCAGGCCGACACCCCCGCCAACGCTGCCAGCACGCAATAGCCCACGGCGTCCGACGTGTGCCAGTGGCTGCTGCTCAGGCCAGGAACTTCATGGCCAAATACGGCTCCCGTGCTTATAGATAGGGCGAGAGAAGCTATTAATTTAGGAGTATGCATGTCGGGCTCACAGAATGGGTTGGTGCACGGTGACGAGCTTGGTGCCGTCCGGAAAGGTGGCCTCCACCTGGATGTCGGGGATCATCTCGGCGATGCCCTCCATCACGTCGGCGCGGGTCAGGATGTTGCGGCCTGCGCTCATCAGCTGGGCCACGCTCTGGCCGTCGCGCGCACCTTCCATCACTGCCGCGCTGATGAAGGCGATGGCTTCGGGGTAGTTCAGCTTCAGGCCCCGGGCTTTGCGCCGCTCGGCCAGCAGGGCGGCGGTGAAGATCAGCAGCTTGTCTTTCTCTCGGGGCGTGAGTTCCATAGGATCTTTAAAGTGGTGACTTATTGCGCATTATTAAGCAAGCTACGGGCCTTCGGCCTACGCCAAATGGCGCACAAGCTTGGTGCATGGCTGGGCACAAAAGCTGCGAAGATCCCTTGGTGTGGTGTTGCGCGCTATCTGGAACATAAAACCGCGCCTTCTCGCCCATGCTGTCGTTGCAAATCCGCGCCATAGCGGTGCTATGGCTGTGGTTTGCGCCTAATCCTGACCAAGAATCCACCGGTTTTATTTGTTCCATCAAGCACGCAACACCACACTAGTGACCGATTCCGACCTGACCCCTTTGAACGACGCCCCCCAGCAGGTGGTGAAGATCCGGCGCGACTACAACAGCTGGGTGGCCAGCGAGACCCTGGAAGACTACGCCCTGCGGTTTGCCCCGCAGCGCTTTCGCAAATGGTCCGAGTGGCGGGTGGCCAACACGGCGTTTGGCGCGGCATCGTTTTTGATTCTGGAGGCGGTGGGTGCCACCTTGCTGGTGCAGCACGGTTTTGTGAACGCCTTCTGGGCGATTGTGGCCACCGGGCTGATCATTTTTCTGGCCGGGCTGCCCATCAGCATCTACGCCGCCCGCTGCGGGGTGGACATGGATTTGCTCACCCGCGGCGCGGGTTTTGGCTACATCGGCTCCACGCTCACCTCGCTGATCTACGCGTCCTTCACCTTCATCTTTTTCGCGCTGGAGGCGGCGGTGATGGCCTATGCGCTGGATTTGTCGCTGGGCATACCGCCGCGCTGGGGATATTTGATTTGCGCGCTGGTGGTGATTCCGCTGGTCACGCACGGCGTGTCCATGATCAGCCGCCTGCAGGTCTGGACCCAGCCGCTGTGGCTCGTGCTGCTGGTGGTGCCGTTTGCCTACGTGTGGATGCGCGAACCCGGCGCGTTTGCCGGGGTGCTGCAATATGGTGGCGTTTCTGGTGGCGTGGCGGGGCATGCCAACACCTTCAACCTGCTGTCGTTCGGTGCGGCGCTCACCGTAGGCATTGCGCTCATTACCCAGATGGGCGAGCAGGCCGACTACCTGCGCTTCATGCCCGCCTACACGGCTGCCACGCGCGGCCGCTGGTGGCTGGGTGTGCTGGCGGGCGGGCCGGGCTGGGTGCTGCTGGGGGTGTTGAAGATGCTGGGCGGCGCGCTGCTGGCCTACCTGGCCATCACCCACATGGTGCCACCCGAGCGCGCGGTCGACCCCAACCAGATGTACCTGGCGGCCTATGAGTACGTGTTCCCGCAGTACGGCTGGGCGGTGGCGGCCACGGCCTTGTTTGTGGTGCTGTCGCAGCTCAAGATCAACGTCACCAATGCCTACGCCGGGTCGCTGGCCTGGTCCAACTTTTTCTCGCGCATCACGCACAGCCATCCGGGCCGGGTGGTGTGGGTGGTGTTCAACACGCTGATCGCCTTCATGCTGATGGAGATGAACGTGTTCGAGGCGCTGGGCGACGTGCTGGGGCTGTACTCCAACCTCGCCATCGCCTGGATCATGACCGTGGTGGCCGACCTGGTCATCAACAAGCCGCTGGGCCTGTCGCCGCCGGGCATCGAGTTCAAGCGCGCGTATCTGTACGACATCAACCCGGTGGGCGTCGGCTCTATGGCGCTGGCCTCCACCTTGTCGATGCTGGCCTACCTGGGCCTGTTCGGGCCGATGGCGCAGGCGTTTTCGGCGCTGATCGCCCTGGGTACGGCCATGGTCGCCGCTCCCTTGCTGGCCTGGTGGACCCAGGGCCGCTACTACATCGCCCGGGGCCCGCAGTCTGATTGGAGGGGCATTACCCAGCCGATGGCGGACGACAGCTACCAGCGCCTGCGCGTGCAGCGCTGCGTGATTTGCGAGCGCGAATACGAGGCCCCCGACATGGCCCATTGCCCCGCCTACCAGGGCGCCATCTGCTCGCTGTGCTGCACGCTGGACGCGCGCTGTGGGGATGTGTGCAAACCCCAGGCCAGCCTGAAGGTGCAGTGGGCCGCGGCTCTGCGCTGGCTGCTGCCCCAGCGCGCCTGGCCCTACCTGGAAACCGGTTTGGCGCACTTCATTTTGCTGATGCTGGTGGTGGTGCCGATTTTGGCCGCATTGTTTGGGTTGCTATATTTTCAAGAGCTGCAAGCGCTGGTCCAATCAGCGGTAGATGCCGATTTTGATCCTAGTCTGGCGTTGCGCTCCGGCTTCGTCAAAGCCTATATGGCCCTGGTGCTGATGGCCTGCATCGTGGCCTGGTGGTTTGTGCTGGCGCACAAAAGCCGCCAGGTGGCACAAGAAGAATCGAATCGCCAAACCCATTTGCTGCAGCGCGAAATCGCCTCGCACGCGCAAACCGACAAGGCCTTGCAAGCGGCTACCTTGGTGGCAGAGCAGGCAAGGGCGCAAGCTGACCAGGCCAACCAGGCCAAAAGTCGCTACATCAGCGCCATCAGCCACGAGCTGCGCACGCCGCTCAACAGCATCCTGGGCTACGCGCAACTGATGGGCGAAGACACCGGCGTGCCACCGCACCGCCAGCAGGCCATCGGCGTGATCAAGCGCGGCGGCGAGCACCTGCTGTCGCTGATCGAAGGCACGCTGGATATCGCCCGCATCGAATCCGGCAAATTGACGCTGGCCACCCGGCCCATGCCGTTTGCCGACCTGCTGCACGAGATGGCCGAGATGTTCGAGCCCCAGGCCCGCGCCAAGGGCCTGCAGTTCCACTTCGACCCGCAGGGCGTGCTGCCCGAGCAGGTGCGCGCCGACGAAAAGCGCCTGCGCCAGATCCTTATCAACCTGCTGGGCAATGCCATCAAGTTCACCGCCACCGGCCGCGTGCGGCTGCGGGCCCGCTACGCGCTGGAGATGGCCTTCATCGAGATCGAAGACACCGGCCCCGGCATGCACGCCGACGAACTGGCCCAGGTGTTCGAGCCGTTCGAGCGCGGGGCTTCCCAAACCACCAGCTCCGGCAGCGGCGGGGCGGGCCTGGGCCTGACCATCGCCAAAATGCTCACCGACCTGATGGGCGGCGAGATGACCGTGGTCAGCACCCCCGGCAGCGGCTCGGTGTTCCGCGTCAAGCTGTTCCTGCCCGAAATCCACGGTGCCGACCTCAAAACCGTGCAGCGCAGCGCCCCGCGCCTGCGCCGCGCCTACCTGGGCCCGCGCCGCAAGTTGCTGGTGGTGGACAACGAAGAACCCGACCGCGAGCTACTGGTGCAACTGCTGCAGCCCCTGGGCTTCGAGGTGCGCACCGCCGCCAGCGGCCACGACGCGCTCGATCTGCTGGCCGCAGGCTACGCCCCGGATGCCGTGCTGATGGACCTCGCCATGCCCGGCATTGACGGTTGGGAAACCATACGCCGCATCAAGTCGGATGGGCTGAGTACGGCGCACGTGGCCATCGTCTCCGCCAACGCCTTCGACAAAGGCCTGGACAACGATGTAGGCATCCGCACCGACGACTTCATCACCAAACCCGTGCGCCACAGCGAGCTGCTCGACTGGCTGGAGCGCCGCCTGCAACTGCAGTGGGTGGAAGCACCCGCCGTGGCCGAGGTGGTGCCCGCCGCGCCGGTGCTGCGTGTCTGGCCCGACCCGGCCCGCCTGCAGGCGCTGCGCCAGGTGGCCGAGCTGGGCTTTTACCGGGGTATCCTCAACCAGTTGGCCGCGCTGGAACAGGCGCAGCCCGCATGCCGGGGCCTGGCGCAGGAAGTGCGCACCCTGGCCCAACAATTCCAGTTTGAAGCCATAGGCCGTTTGCTGGCTGAAGCACCCGCCAGCCCCGATACCACCCATGCTCCCTGAACCCGAAGCCATCCTCGACCGCAGCAACTCTGACGTGGTGCTCATCGTCGACGACGTACCCGACAACCTGGCCGTGCTGCACGACGCGCTGGACGAATCCGGGTACACCGTACTGGTAGCCACCCGCGGCGAAACCGCCTTGCAGCGCGCCGCCCAGGCCCTGCCCGACATCGTGCTGCTCGACGCGATGATGCCCGGCATGGACGGCTTCGAGGTGGCCCGCCGCCTCAAGGCCCACCCGGCCACCGCCCACATTCCCATCATCTTCATGACCGGCCTGACCGAGACCGAGCACCTGGTGGCCGCGCTGGACGCGGGCGGGGTCGACTACGTGACCAAGCCCATCAACCCCAAAGAGGTGATGGCCCGCATGAACGTGCACCTGCAAAGCGCCCGCCGCGCCCGCCAGCAGGTCCACCAGGCCGGCCAGGCCCGCAACGCGCTGGACGCGTTCGGCTACGCCAGCATCACCGTGCGCGCCAGCGACGGCAAGCTGATGTGGCAAACCCCGCTGGCCCGCGACCTGCTGCGCGACTACTTCGGCACCAGTGCGCCCCAGACCCCACCACTCGTGGTCGACTGGCTGCAGCAGCACCTGCCTGCCGCCCGGCAGCAGATCGAACCGCCGCGCCTCAGCGTGGAGCAGGGCGCACGCCGCCTGAGCTTTCGCCTGCACCAGCAAACCGGCGACGGAGAGGGGGAGGGGGATTGGCTGATCGTCATGCGCGAGGTGTCCGACGCGGCGGTGATCGAGGCCATGAGCCTGAGCTTCAAGCTCACCACCCGCGAGGCCGAGGTGCTGTACTGGGTGGTCAAGGGCAAGACCAACCGCGACATCGGCGAGATCCTGGGCAGCAGCCCCGCCACCGTGAAAAAGCACCTGGAGCGCGTCTACGTGAAGATGGGCGTAGAGACCCGCACCGCCGCCGCCGGGGCGGCCATGACCAAGATCCGGCAGCTGCACCCGCAGTTTGAAGGCTGAGCCAGGACGGGGCTCAATTTAAAAAAAAAGAGCTGCTAGCGCTTATGGAATAAGCGCTAGCAGCTCTTTAATTTATAGCGTTTTGCCGCTGGCTCAGAAGCTGGTCCAGTCGTCGCTGCCCGTGCGGGCCTGCACTGCCGTGGTCTGCGCTTCCTTGGCCTTGGGGGCCGCCAGCGCAGGCTTCTTGCCAAACGCGGGACGCGCCACGTTCTTGGCACGGTCGGGGGCGCGGCGCTCGATTTGCGGCGGCTTGACCGCGCGTTTGGCCGGGTTTTGGGCGGTGCTGGCGTTAGTCGCGTTCAGCTTGAACACGGAAACCGATTGCAGCAACTCTGCGGCCTGGTGGCTCAGGCTGTTGGCGGCGGCCGCACTTTCTTCCACCAGGGCCGCGTTTTGCTGCGTGACCTGGTCCATCTGGATGATGGCTTCGCCCACCTGGGCCACGCCTGCGCTCTGCTCGGTGCTGGCGGCGCTGACTTCGGCAATGATGTCCGACACCCGCTGGATCGATTCCACCACTTCGGCCATGGTGCTGCCCGCCGTGGCCACCAAGGCCGTGCCCTGGTCCACCTGGGTGACGCTGGCGTCGATCAGGCCCTTGATTTCCTTGGCGGCGCCCGCACTGCGCTGGGCCAGGTTGCGCACCTCGCTGGCCACCACGGCAAAGCCCCGGCCTTGCTCGCCGGCACGGGCGGCCTCCACGGCGGCGTTCAGCGCCAGGATGTTGGTCTGGAAGGCGATGCCGTCGATCACGCTGATGATGTCGGCAATCTTCTTGGAGCTGTCGTTGATGCCCTTCATGGTGTCCACCACCTGGTGGACCACCTGGCCGCCGCGCGCCGCCACGGTCGAGGCACTGGTGGCGAGTTGCTTGGCCTGGCGGGCGTTGTCGGCGTTGTGCTTGACGGTGCTGGACAGCTCTTCCATGGAGGCGGCGGTTTCTTCCAGGGCGCTGGCTTGCTGCTCGGTGCGGCCGCTCAGGTCGTTGTTGCCCTGGGCGATTTCTGCGCTGGCGGTGACCACGCCGTCGGCATTCTGGCGCACGTTCTGCACGATACCGGCCAACTGGGTTTGCATGTCCGACAGTGCCTGGAAGAGTTGCGCAGTTTCATTGGTGCCACGGCTGTCGATCGTCTGGGTCAGGTCGCCAGCAGCCACGGCGCGGGCCACTTCCACCGCCTTGGCGAGAGGCCGGGTGGTGATGCGGGTGATCCAGGTGCCGACGACGGCGGCAAACAGCAGCGCAAAAGACACCAGCCCCAAGACGGTGGCTTCGGCGGTGCCGAGGGTGCTTTCCACCGACGCGCTGGCCGTGTCCATCAGCTTTTCCTGTAATTCGGTGAATTCAGCCAAGGCGGCTTGGTAGCGTCTTTGTACCGGGGCCAAATCGTTGTAGAGGGCCGCAGTGGCGGCGGCTTTGTCGCCCGCCTTGACCAGGTCCTGTACCTTGTTGCGGCTGGCCGAGTAGGCCGTGCGGGCCTCCAGGGTCTTGTCCAGAGCGGCCTGTCCTTCCGGCGATGCCACGCTGGCCTTCAAAGTTTCAAAATAGCCGTTGATGGTTTTGGAGTTGGTTTCCAGTTCGCTGTACAGCGCTGCCAGTTTCGCTGCGTCGTCTTGCAGAATCAGGTCGCGCAGCGCCCGCACATTGGCCGAATTGGCGTCGGCAATGTCGTTCAGTACCGCCACTTTGGCGTAGCGGTCTTTCACCACCAGCGTGAATTCTTTGCCCAGCCTGTTCAGGCTCAGTGTGGAGATGCCGCCCACCAGCGCGATCAGAATGCCCATCACGGCAAAGCCCAGGACCATGCGGGTGGATATTTTGAGGTTGTTCATGGTGAATTACCAGGTTATGCGGCGTGGGATCAGGCCAGGGCTTCTTCGGCCTCCGGCACGGTGGCCGGGGTGTGTGCCAGCATTTTTTCGATGTCCAGCAGGATCAGCATACGCTCCTCGCCGGGGTCGCCCAGAGTTCCCAGGCCAAGGATATGGTCGGCGTTGATGTCGCCGTCAAAATGGGGCGTGGGGCGTATCTGCTCGGGCGCCAGCCCGATCACGTCGCTGACCGAGTCCACCACCACGCCGACCGGGCCCTGTTCCAGGTTCAGGATCACGGTCACGGTGAAGCTGTCAAAAGTAGCTTGCTCCTGCGCCAGCTTTATCCGCAAGTCCATCACCGGCACGATGACGCCGCGCAAGTGCAACACCCCCTTGAGATAGCCGGGCGCATTGGCAATCCGCGTGGGCTGCTCATAGCCGCGAATCTCTTGCACTTTCAAAATATCGATGCCGTACTCCACGCTGCCCAGCCGGAACGACAAATATTCGTTGGGCAGGCTCGGGACGCTGGCAGAGCGGGCGGAGGGGGTGGCGGGTAGGTGCATGGTGGCGGCTTGCAAAAAATGGGACGGCTTTTGGCGGGATACTGCCTGTTGCAGTGCGCCAGGTTTTTGAAAAATCAAATTTTATGTATTTCTTGTATCAATTTTATGTCAATAATCAATAATCGATAGATTCGCGCAATCGTTTGTATCATTGTTTTGCGCTAATGTGATTTATTTGACGCTGGTGGGGCCTGCAATGCCGGTCTCCGTTCCGGTGCGCCCGGCCCCACGCGGGTGGGCATGCGAATTGCAGCGACAACCCATGGCCCGCAGGGGGCCTGCCGCTGGTGCCAGCTTTTTTTCTAACTCCTACCTTTCACCATGAATGTCGACTTCGCCACCCTCACCGAGTACCAGCGCTACAAAATGATGGCCAGCCTGATCGTGCCGCGGCCGATTGCGCTGGTCACCACGCTGAGCGAGGGCGGGGTGGTCAATGCCGCGCCGTTCAGCATGTTTGCCATGATGGGCGAGGAGCCGCCCATCGTGATGATCAGCCTGAACCGGCTCAAGGACGGCCAACTCAAGGACACGGCGGCCAACATCAAGCGCAGCAAGGAGTTTGTGGTGCACATGTGCGACGAAGACCTGGCCGAGCAGATGCACCGCTGCGGTGAGCGCCTGCCGCCCGACCAGAGCGAGCTGGAGGCCGTGGGCCTGAGCACCGCGCCGTCGCGCGCCATCGCCCCGCCGCGCATTGCCGAGGCCCCGGTGGCGTTTGAATGCACGCTGTGGGAGCTGATAGAAACCGACAGCCGCCAGATCTTCATCGGCAAGGTGCTGTGGATGCATGCCCGCGACGAACTCATCGACACCGAAACCTGGCGCGTGCGCCTGCAAAACTACCACCCGGTGGGCCGCTTCGGTGCCAGCTTTTACGTCAAGACCCGCGAGCGCTATGCGCTGGAAGCCCAGGCCCTGGAGCGCTCCACGCCGATTGACGAGATGTAGGCCCAGACGTAGGTCTTTTAGGCCTCTGGCGCTTATTCCATCAGCGCAAGCAGCTACTTTTTAGATAGCAGTCAGGCTTCCACCAAACTGCAATACGCCCGGCGCGTTTCGGGCGACACGGCGGCCACCAGCTGGGCGTAGGTGGTTTGGTGGCGGGCCATCATGCGGGCCGAGGCCACGGTTTTGGATTTGCAGAACCAGTGGCAGGTGTGCTGCATCAAGAACAGCTCGGCCGACATGGTGAAGGCCTTGTCCTTGGCCGGGGTGGTGGTGGCCGCGTCCGCCGCGCGGGCGATGCCCTGGGCGTGGATGGCAAACGCCTTGCGCAGGTCGAAGGTAGCGCCGGGGAACAGCGTGTCGGCATAGGGCAGGGCGATGGCAATCTTGCTCACACGGGTCTGCTCGGCTGCGGCCTTGGCAAATTCGCTGGCAAAGCGCTTGAACTGTTCGGCCAGCTGGGCTTCGCTGGTGTTCAGCAGGGCCCAGATCTGCTCTTGCCGTGCCGCGTCTTTTTCGCCCAGCGCCCGCAGGTAGCCCTGCGTGACAGTCTCCATCAGCTTTTCGATCTGGTACTGGCTGAGGTGGCTGCCCAGCGTGGCAATGCGCTGGCGCTGGTCGCGCGAGGTCAGCGCGTAGCTGCCGATGGCGATCAGGATCGCCAGGATGAGAAAGTCCATGGAGGGTTAGTTCAAGCCTGCATAAATGTTTTGCACGTCGTCGTTCGCGTCGATGGCGGCCAGGAAGGCTTCGACTTCTTCCAGCTCCTCGGCGCTCAGGCTGGTGGCGGCGATGGGGTTTTTGGCCTTGTAGCCCAGCTTGGCCGACAGCACGGTGAAGCCGTGGGTGGGCAAGGCGCGGCTGACCAGGTCGAGGTCGGCGGGGTCGGTCAGGAAGGTGGTGCTGCCGTCTTCCTCGCCGGGCTCAAAGTCCTGCGCACCGGCTTCGATGGCGGCCAGCTCGGCGTCCGCGCCCTTGGCGGCGGGTTCGGCTTCGATCATGCCCACGTGGTCAAAGTCCCAGGCCACCGAGCCGGAGGTGCCCAGCTGGCCCTTGCGGAACAGCACGCGCATCTCGGGGGCGGTGCGGTTGACGTTGTCGGTCAGGCACTCGACCATCAGCGGCACGCGGTGCGGGGCGTAGCCTTCGTAGATCACGTGGTCGAAATGCACGGCCTCGCCGGTCAGGCCTGCGCCCTTCTTGATGGCCCGGTCCAGCGTGTCCTTGGGCATGGAGACCTTGCGCGCCTGCTCCACCAGCAGCCGCAGCCGGGCGTTGGCGGCCGGGTCGGCCCCGCTGCGTGCGGCGATCATGATGTCTTTGGACAATTTGCCAAATACGCGGCCCCTGGCGTTGGCTGCCAGTTCCTTACCTTTTGCTTTCCACTGCGCGCCCATGGTGGGTTTCCTTCTATATGGTCTTTGGCTCGCCACCTGGGTGGCGAATTGCGGGGCTTGGTTATAACACCGTGCAGAATGGCCAGCCCCACCGCAATCCCATGCCACTTCCGGAGACCCCCTTGGCCACTGAAATCGAACGCAAGTTTCTCGTCACCGGCGACGCCTGGCGGCAAGGCCCTGGCACTCTGCTCAGCCAGGGTTACCTGAACCGCGACAAGCAGCGCACGGTGCGAGTGCGCATTGCGGGCGAGCAGGCTTTTTTGACCATCAAGGGCCCGAACCAGGGCGCCACGCGGGCCGAGTTCGAATACCCGGTTCCGCTGGCCGATGCAGCGCAGATGCTGGCGCTGTGCGATGGGCCCACCGTCGAGAAAATCCGCCGCGTCGTCCTGCACAAGGGCTTCGCCTGGGATGTAGACGAATTTTTGGGCCAGAACGCCGGGCTGGTGGTAGCCGAGATCGAATTGGCGTCCGAAGACCAGGTGTTTGCCCGGCCCGCCTGGGTGGGCCAGGAAGTGACGGACGATGCGCGCTACTACAACTCCCGCCTGGCCACGCACCCTTACAGCGGGTGGCAAGCGCCCTAGTTCAGGCCCCGACCATCGCCCCGCGCACCGGCACACCCCGGTCCAGCCGCGCGCTGTACAGCGTCAGGGCCAGCGCACCCAGCGTCACCCCGGCGGCCAGCAGCGGCAGGGTGCGCAGCGACCAGCCCGCGGCAATCGCGCTGCCACCCAGCCAGGCCCCCAGGGCGTTGCCCAGGTTAAACGCACCGATGTTCAGCGTGGAGGCCAGGCTGGGCGCATCCCCGGCCTGGGACACCACCCGCACCTGCAGGGGCGCGCCGGTGGCAAACGACACCACGCCCCACAGCACCAGGGTGGCCACGGCGGGCCAGACCCACTGGCTGGTGACCGAGAACGCGGCCAGCACCACCGCGATGGCCGCAAAGATGCACATCAGCGACGGCATCAGCCGCCAGTCGGCCAGCCGCCCGCCCAGCAGGTTGCCGATGGTCAGGCCCACGCCGCACAGCAGCAGCACGTAGCTGACGTTTTGCGGCGCGATGCCGGTCACGTCGCGCAGGATGGGCGTGATGTAGGTAAACATGGTGAACATGCTGGCCGATGCCAACATGCTCATGCCCAGCGCCAGCCACACCTGCTTGTGGCGCAGCACGCGGAACTCGCCCAGGGCGCTGCCGCTCAGCGTCTGGCGCAGCGCGGGCACCCAGCGCAGCACGGCGGCCATGGCCAGCACGCCGATCACCGACACCGCCCAGAAGGTGCTGCGCCAGCCGGTTTGCTGCCCCAGCAGCGTGCCCAGCGGCACACCCAGCACATTGGCCAGCGTCAGCCCCGCAAACATCATCGACATGGCCTGGGCCCGCTTCTCCGGTGCCACCACCTGGGTGGCCACCACCGCGCCAATCCCGAAGAAGGCCGCGTGGCAAAACGAGGTGAGCACCCGCGCCACCATCAGCCAGCCGTAGGTGGGGGCCAGCGCGCAGCCGATGTTGCCCACCACAAACAAGGCCATCAGCCAGGCCAGCGTGGTTTTGCGTGGCATCTTGGCTGTGGCCACCGCCAGCACCGGGCCGCCTACTGCCACGCCCAGGGCGTAGGCCGACACCAGCATGCCCGCGGCGGGAATGGTCACGCCCAGGTCGGTGGCGACTTCGGGCAGCAGGCCCATGATGACGAATTCGGTGGTGCCAATGCCAAAAGCGGCAACGGCCAGGGCCAGCAGAGGGAGGTTCATGGGGAGGTGGAAATACGGGAAAACCAGGATTCTAGGGGGATTGGCGATTTCGTGCAGGCGCCGAATTTTGTAAGCTTTTTAAGCCTTTCATGCTCTATCCATCAGCGTGAGCAGCTACTTATTTTGTAGTAACCGCTACCAGGGCTGCTAGGATGCGGCCATGAACCCAAGCCCTCTACAGGACCCCGCCGCGCCGCTGATCTTCGTCATCAACGCGGCCTCGGGCCGCAGCGATGCCGATGCCAAGCGCGCGGTGATCGAACAGGCCTTGCAGGCTGCCGGACGCACCGGCGAACTGCTTTTTACCCGCCCTGCCGATCTGCCCCGCGTGGCCCGCGAAGCCGCGGCCACCGCCCTGGCCACCCGCTCGGCGGTGGTGGCGGTGGGCGGCGACGGCACCATCAACGCCGTGGCCCAGGCGGCGCACGCGGCGGGCTGCGCCCTGGGCGTGGTGCCGCTGGGCACCTTCAACTACTTTGCCCGCACCCACGGCATTTCCACCGAGCCCGCGCAGGCCGCGCAGATGCTGATGCAGGCCGTGCCCACGCCGGTGCAGGTGGGCACGGTCAACGGCCAGGTGTTTCTGGTCAACGCCAGCCTGGGCCTGTACCCGGTGCTGCTGGAAGACCGCGAAACCTACAAGGCCCGCTTTGGCCGCAGCCGCTGGGTGGCCCTGGGCGCGGCGGTGATGACCCTGCTGCGCTTCCACCGCCAGTTGCATCTGCAGATCGACCAGGGCGGCGTGGTGCGCAATGTGCGCACGCCCACGCTGTTTGTGGGCAACAACCGCCTGCAGTTGGAGCAGGTGGGCGTCAACCTCAGCGACCACCCGGCGCGCCCGCTGGACGACGGCCAGATCGCCGCGGTGATGCTCAAACCCATGGGCACCCTGGCCATGGTGGGCTTGATGGTGCGTGGCGCCATGGGCACGCTGGGCGAGGCCGACAGTGTGGAGAGCTTTGCGTTTTCGCGCATGGTGGTGCAGCCGCGCCGGCGCAAGATCAAGGTAGCGTTTGACGGCGAGGTGACCCGCATGCGCACCCCGCTGGAATTCAGGGTGGCCGCGCAGCCCTTGTTCCTGCTCAAACCCGCCGAGGGCAGCCGTTCATGACCGTGCTGCTGCAAATATCCGACCCGCATTTCGGCACCGAGCAGGCCCCGGTGGTGGCGGCCCTGGCGGCCCTGGCGCGGCAGCAGCAGCCCGATCTGCTGGTGCTGTCGGGCGACATCACCCAGCGCGCGCGCAGCGCCCAGTTTCGGGCGGCGCGGGCCTGCATGGACCGGCTGGGCGGGCCGCTGCTGGCGGTGCCCGGCAACCACGACATCCCGCTGTTCAACCTGTGGGCGCGCTGGCGGCACCCCTACGCCGGGCACTGCGCGGCCTTTGGGCCCGTGCTGGAGCCGGTGTTCCGGTCGGCCGACCTGCTGGTGGTCGGCGTGAACACCACCCGGGCCTACCGCCATGAAGACGGCGAGGTATCGCCCGCGCAGATCGAGCGCGTGGCCACCTTGCTGGCCGGGGCCACGGCGGCGCAGTTGCGTGTGGTGGTGGTGCACCAGCCGATTGCGGTGCAGCGCGCCGAAGACGTGAAGAATCTGCTGCGTGGCCACGCCGACGCGCAGCGGGCGTGGGCACTGGCCGGGGCCGACGTGGTGCTGGGCGGGCATATCCACCTGCCGTTTGTGCTGCCGCTGCCGGGCCTGGCGCGGCCCCTGTGGGCGGTGCAGGCGGGCACGGCGTTGTCGAGCCGGGTGCGCGCGGGCGCGCCGAACTCGGTGAACCTGCTGCGCTGGCAGGCGGCCGAGCGGCGTTGCAATGTGGAGCAGTGGGATTTTGCAGCCGCGTCCGGCGCGTTTGCGTGTGTGAAAGTGACACCGATCCAGGTGGGCCGGGGGCTGCATGCCGTTTGATGTGGCAGCCTGGGCCCCGTGGGCTTTGGAAATCTATGCGGGTGTGCTGGCGCTGCTGCTGCTGGCTACCACGGGCGGCTGGTGGCTGGTGCGGCGCATCGACGTGCCGCGCGACCAAAGCAGCCTGTCGCCTGCGCTGTACCTGGGCCTGCGGCTGGCGGCGGGCTTTGCGGTGATCGTCACCGGGGCCTGGGTGTTTGCCGAGCTGGCCGAAAAGCTGGGCACCGACGGCGCCATGGGTCGGGCCGACCAGGCGCTGGCCGACAGCCTGCGCACCCAGTTGCCGCCGGCCGCGCTGCAGATGTTCGCGCTACTGACCCGCCTGGCCGATACCCCCACCGTTGTCGGTCTGTGCATCCTGGTGGCCGCTGTGTTGGTGTGGCGCGGCCGCCGCTGGCTGGCGCTGGGCTGGGTGCTGGCGGTGGCGGGCAACGGCGTGCTCAACACCACGCTGAAGCAGATTTTTGCGCGGGTGCGGCCGGTGCACGACGACGGGCTGGTCTTGGCCCACGGCTTCAGCTTTCCCAGCGGCCACAGTTCGGGTTCGGTGGTGCTGTACGGCATGCTGGCCTATGTGCTGTGCCGCTTTGTGCCGCCGCGCTGGCAACTGCCGCTGGTGCTGGCGGCGGTGGCGCTGGCGTTTTCGGTGGGGGTGAGCCGGGTGTTTCTGCGTGTGCACTTTGCCAGCGATGTGCTGGCGGGCTTTGCGTCGGGCACGGCCTGGCTGGTGGTGTGCATTGTCAGCATCGAGCTGACGCGCTGGACGCGCAACCGCTAGGCACCTGGGCCGGGGTCAGGCTCTGCGGGTGTCCTGCTGCCTGCGCCGTACAGCACGGTCTGGTTGCGGCCACCGGCCTTGGCCTGATAGAGCGCCAGGTCGGCCTGCTGCACCAGCAGGTCGGAGGTTTCGCCCACGGTGGGAACGTGCAGCGCTACCCCCAGGCTGGCGGTGACCGTGCCCAAGGGCGATGCCGCGTGCGGCAGGGCCAGGGCGACCAGGGCCAGGCGGGCGGTTTCGGCGATGTGCCGGGCATCGGCGGCATCGCGCACCCAGGCCAGTAGCACAAATTCTTCACCACCGTAGCGGGCCACCAGGTCGCCGCCGCGGTGCAGTTGCGCGGCCAGTACGCGGGCGACGTGGCGCAGGCAGTCGTCGCCCGCCAGGTGGCCGTAGTGGTCGTTGTAGGGTTTGAAAAAGTCCACGTCCAGCATCACCAGCGCCAGGGGCTGGCCGCTGCGGGTCGCCCGGCTCCATTCGCTGGCCAGCACCTCGTCGAAGCGGCGGCGGTTGGCGATGCCGGTCAGGCCGTCGGTGGCGCTCAGTTCCGCCAGCCGGGCGTTGGAGGCTTCCAGGGCCTGGGTGCGCTCGCGCACCTTGTCTTCCAGCCCGCGTTCGTGGGTTTTCAGCTCGGTCAGCAAAATGGCGAAACCGATGCCCACGGTGCACAGCGTGAAGATGAACTCCTGCGCCCGCACGATTTCCAGGTGCACGTCGACCGCCCCGAAGGGCTGGTGGCCGGTGGTCAGGACCCAGGCGGTGGCCAGGGAGATCAGCGCCACCGCCAGCGCCGTCCAGCGTATGCCGAAGCGCACCGCCAGGTACAGCACGGGGGGCAGCAGCAGGTCCGGTGTCACCGACACGCCGCCGACTTCGCCCTGCTCGGCAGAGAAGACCAGCCAGGCCAGTGCCACGCCCAGCAGCACGATGGTGCCGTCGAGCAGGGTGCAGCGGGTGGGGGGTGCGTGCACCGGCCCGGAGAAGCTGAGCAGCAGCGGCGTGTAGATCAGCAGGCCCAGTGCATCGCCAAACCACCACACGCGGACCAGCGCCAGGTACGGCGTGGTGATGCCGGCATCCATGTGCAGCAGGATGGCCGAGGCCAGCAGTGCGGCCAGCAGCGCCGCCACGATGGGCCCGGCGGCAATGAATTTGCCGAAATCTTCAATCCGCTGCAGGCCCCGCGATACATGCATGCGCCGCATCAGCCCGTAGGCCAGCAGCACCTCGGCCAGATTCACCAGGCCCAGCATGACCGAGCTCCCCAGCGGAAAAGCCGACGTGGTGGCCAGCACGTCCGAGCTGGTGGTCAGCGCCGCCATGGCCCAGCCGCGCTGGCCCTGGTAGCGCAGCAGGGCGGCCAGCAGCACCGCGTTGGGCAGCCAGACCACGGCCTCGGTTTCCGGGGTGACGGCGCACAACAGGGTGAGCTTGACGCTGGCGAAATGCAGCAGCGGCAACAGCAGGTAGATCCACCAGGGCGGGCGGTCGGGTCCGGTGGACGACAGGGGGGGTGGGGTGGTGGCGAGCACCTCGCTATCGTATAAGAATCTAGTTACATTTTTGAACTCTTATTGATAGTGTCTTTTTGGCACTCCGTGCTTACCCTTACAGCGTGAGCAGCTACGTTTTTTGTAGTATGGGCCCGGTGGGCTGCCAGATGCGTCGCAGCGCGGGCACCAGCGCCAAATACACCGCGCCAAACAGCACAAAGCCCAGGCTCAGCACCTGGCTTTCAAACTGGCTGTTGAGCAGCACAAAAAGGCCCACGCCCACCATGCGGCCCAGGCCCAGCGGGATTTCGCGCACCACGATGTAGTCCAGCTTGTGCTGCGCGTAGTCGGGCGCCGACTCGATGGCGGCGTAGCTCCAGGCCATTTCGCAGGTGGTGATGGTGTTCATGCCGATGGCGCTGGCGATGCCGTAGACCACCAGCATGGCGGGCTCCTGCACCAGGGCCAGGGCGACGGAGGCGGCGCACAGCAGCAGGGCGCCCAGGGTGTAGGTGCGCAGCCGGTGCCGGGCCTGCGACCACAGGGCCAGGGCAATGCTGGACACCAGGCCCACCAGCGCCACCATGGCGCTGTAGGCGCCAAAGGCCAATTCGTCTTGCAAGATGGCATAGGCCATGATGGTGACCAGAAAGCTGGTGTAGGTGCCCTGCACCGTGGCCATGGCGGTGCTGACCCAGAACATGCCGCGCCAGGTGCGCTGCTTGTTGCGCCAGGCGCCCAGCAGGTTGGAGGCGCGGCCCAGCGGCTGGCCGCTGATGCGGGTCGACCACCAGGCGGCTACCGCAAAGGTCAGCAGCGACAGGCCGAACACCACGCTGTAGCCACGCGGGCCCGCAATATGCCGGATCAGCCAGCCCGCCAGCAGCGGGGCCACGATGGCGGCACCGCTGGTCATGTAGTTGGCGGCGTAGAGAAAGCGGTCGCGCTGCGCGTCGTGGGCGTTTTCCAGAAACTGCATGTGCTGGCCGATGACAAAGAAGCTCACCGCCAGCCCCAGCAGGCCGCCGATCAGGCCCACATGCCGGGCGCAGTCTTCCTGCAGCCACAGAATCACCGCGTAGGCCAGCATGAACAGCACCAGCCCGACCCGTGAGCTGGCCATGGGCGAAGTGCGCCGCGCGTGCAGGCTGCACAGCGGAAAGCTCAGCAAGATCGCCGCCGACTGGCTCAGGCTGTAGTGCGCCTGGGTGAGCAGAGAGCGGTCGATGTTCCAGATGTAGAGGTTGACGAAGATGTTGGACAGGCCGACGGCAAAGGCCTGCAGCAGCATCAAGATCAGGAAACGGCGGGCGTTCGGGAGCATGGATGGATTGTGAAGGGGGTGGCCCCCACCCCGGCCCGCCCCCGGCGGGGAGGGGAAACACGGGCTGTGCATTGCTCCCTCCCCCACCGGGGGAGGGCTGGGGAGGGGGCCGGTTGTGGCGGACCGCTACAGCCGCTGGCCGTCCTCGCCAAACAGCGAGATGCGCCGCACGTCGCAGCGCACGCCCAGGGTGTGGCCGCGCTGGTGCGGGGTGTGGCTGTCGGCGATACACGACATGGCCGTGCCGCCCAGGTCCAGCCACAGCACCACCATGGCACCCATGGGCTCGGCCAGGGTGACGGTGGCTTTGCCCAGGGCGGGCTGGTCCAGCGGCACCAGGTCCACGTGCTCCGGGCGCACGCCCAGCACCGCCTTTTGGCCCATGTGCGGCGGCGTGGCAAAGGGGTAGGCGGCTACGTCGACCGTCAGGCCCGGGGCGCGCCACACCAACTGGCCGTTGTCGGAGGCGATCACGCCTTCGAAGAAGTTCATGGTGGGCGAGCCCAGAAAGCCCGCCACGAAGCGGTTGATGGGCCGGTCGTAGACTTCGGCGGGGGTGCCGATCTGCTGGATCTTGCCGTCCAGCATCACCGCGATGCGGCTGGCCAGGGTCATAGCCTCGGTCTGGTCGTGGGTCACATACACCATGGTCTTGCCGATGTCCACGTGCAGCTGCTTGAGCTCGCGGCGCAGCTCGTTGCGCAACTTGGCGTCCAGATTCGACAGCGGCTCGTCAAACAGATACACCCCGGCATCGCGCACCAGGGCACGGCCAATCGCCACCCGCTGGCGCTGCCCGCCGGAGAGCTGCGAAGGCTTGCGCTGCAGCAGCGGCCCCAGGTGCAGCATGGCGGATGCACGTTCCACGCGGCGGGCGATTTCATCGGCCGGAATGCCGGTGATGCGCGGGCCGAACGACATGTTGCGTTCCACCGTCATGGTGGGGTAGAGCGCGTAGCTCTGGAACACCATGCCGATGGAGCGGTCCTTGGGGTCGGCCCAGGTGACGTCGTTGCCGCCGATTTCGATCACGCCGTCATGCACGTCGATCAGCCCGGCGATCGTGTGCAGCAGGGTGGATTTGCCGCAGCCCGAGGGGCCCAGCAGCACCAGGAATTCGCCATCGACGACCTCCAGGTTCATGTTTTGCAGGATGTCCACATTGCCCAGGCGGATGTGGAGTTGTTGGATGCTGACACTAGACATATGGATTCCTCTAATTTTTATAAAGCCGCCAAGGCAGGTGGTAGACCATCCTTCCAGAAACACCGCAGAACTGGCTCCGCCAGGCTGCTGGTGTTGCCCCCTGCAAGGGGGTTGGCGAAAAGCGCTTGCGCTGTAGCCTGGGGGTGTTCAACCTTTCACTGCGCCAGCAGCGATGCCGCGTACGAACCAACGACCGGAGATGAGATAGATGAACAGCGGCACCGAGGAGGTGAGGATGGTGGCCGCCATGTTGACGTTGTACAAACGCTCGCCGGTGGTGGTGTTGATGATGTTGTTGAGCTGCACCGTCATGGGCAGGTTCTCGCGCCCGGCAAACACCAGGCCCAGCAGGAAGTCGTTCCAGATGCCGGTGACCTGCATGATCACCGCCACGATGATGATGGGGGTGGACATGGGAATCATCAGCTGGAAGAAGATGCGCCAGAAGCCACCGCCGTCGATGCGCGCGGCCTTCACCAGCTCTTCGGGCAGGCTTGCGTAGTAGTTGCGGAACAGCAGCGTCATCACCGGCATGCCGAAGATGGTGTGCACCAGCACGATGGCGGGCAAGGTGCTGAATAGGCCCAGCATGGACAGCCCGCGCACCAGCGGATACAGGTGCACCTGGTAGGGAATGAACGCGCCCAGCAGCAAAATGGCAAAGAACACCCCGGCCCAGGGCCTGCGCCAGTAGGCCAGTGCGTAGCCGTTGAGCGCACCAATGAAGATCGACAGCATCGCGCTGGGGACCACGATCTTCAAGGAGTTCCAGAAGCCCACCTGGATGCCGGTGCACTCCAGCCCGGTGCAGGCACTGGACCAGGCAATCGCCCAGGCTTCGATGGTGGGGCGGCTGGGCAGGGCGAAGATCTGGCCCAGGCGGATCTCTTCCATGGGCTTGAGCGAGGTCACCACCATCACATACAGTGGCAGCAGAAAGAATAGGGCGCTCATCAGCAAAAAGGCGTAGATGCCGATGCGGGCCGGGGTGAACCAGGATTTGGCCGGGCGCTGGTTGCGCACCTTGACGGGAGTGGTGGCGTTCATGGTCAATGGCCCTTGTTGTTGTTTTTTTCCATGCGGTTCTTGGCGTACAGCCAGGGCAGCAGCAGGGCCAGCACGGTCAGCAGCAGCACCACCGAGGCGGCCGAGGCCAGGCCGATGTTGGCGCGGTTGAACAGGTAGTCCATGATGAACTTGGCGGGCACCTCGCTGGCAATGCCGGGGCCGCCACCGGTCATGGCGACCACCACGTCGAACACCTTGATCACGCCCAGCGACAGCAGCACGGTGGCGGTGGCAATGCTGGGCGCAATCATGGGCAGCACGATGCTCATGTAGACGCGCCAGACCGGAATGCCGTCGATGCGCGCGGCCTTCCAGATCTCTTCGTCCACGCCGCGCAGGCCTGCCAGCAGCAATGCCATGACCAGCCCGGCCGACTGCCACACCGCGGCCAGGGCGATGGCGTACATCACCTTGTCCTGGCTGATGATCCAGTCGAACTCAAAATTGGGAAAGCCTAGCTGGCGCACCGCCTCTTGCAGGCCCAGGCCGGGGTTGAGCATCCACTGCCAGACCAGGCCGGTGGCCACGAAGCTCATGGCATAGGGGTAGAGAAAAATGGTGCGCAATATGCCTTCGCCGCGCACCTTCTGGTCGATAAATACCGCCAGAAAAAAGCCCAGCGCCAGGCAGGCAATCACAAAGATCACACCAAACAGCGCCATGTTGTGCAGCGACAGCCACCAGCGGTCGGTGGTGAAGAGCTTTTCGTACTGCGCCAGCCCGACGAAGTTGGTGTTGGGGAAGGTCTTGGAGCTGGTCAGCGACACCACGATGGACCACAGCACCGTGCCCAGGTAGCACAGCAATACGGTCACCGCCATGGGCAGCAGGGCGAAGTTGACCGCCCAGTTCTGGCGCTTGCCGCGCCGGGGTGGGGGTTTGGGGGGTGTGGCCATCTAAGGTGTCCTTTGTGCAGTGCGGAATGCGAAACGGGGATGCGGTACACGCCCGTGCCGGCGTGCGGTGGCACGTCGGCACGGGCGTGGCTAGCGGGCGAGCGCCAGATCAGCCCTTGATGGCGCCCTGCAGCGCCTTGACCACATCGTCCACCGACTGGGCAGTGTTCCAGTACTTGGAGATGATGTCCTGCACGGCACCGCCCACATCGGGAGCCAGCAGCATGTCGGGTACGGCGATCTGGCGGGTCTTGTCCTTCATGATGGTCAGGCCGGCTTGTGCGCACAGGTCCATTTGCGATGCATCGACGTCGGTGCGGATCGGGATCGATCCCTTTTTGTTGTTGAACGCGACCTGGGTGGCGGCCGAGGTCATCGAGGTGGCCAGCATCTGCTGGGCCTTGATGGCGTTGGCATCCTTGGTGCGGGGAAACACAAACACGTCACCGGCAATGATGTAGGGCGACTTGGGGCCAAAGCCGGGGAAGCAGCCGTAGTCTTTGCCCGCCACCTGCTTGGCGTTGTTGAATTCGCCCTTGGCCCAGTCGCCCATGATCTGCACGCCAGCCTTGCCGGTGATCAGCATCGAGGTGGCGTCGTTCCAGTTGCGGCCGGGCGAGCCTGCGTCGGTGTAGCTCTTCAGGCGCTTGAAATCGGTCAGCACCTTGCGGAAGGCAGGGGTGTTGATGACGGCTGCATCGTGGTCCTTGAAGAACTTCATGTACAGGTCGGTACCGCCGACCTGGGCCACCCAGCTGTAGAAGGTGATGTATTCCTGCCAGCCCTGGCCACCCAGAGCCAGTGGCACCAGACCGGCGGCCTTGAGCTTGTCGAGTGCGGCGAACAGCTCGTCGGGGGTCTTGGGTTCGCTGGTGATACCGGCCTTGGCAAACGCGGGCTTGGAGTACCAGAACCAGCTGGGCATGTGGATGTTGACCGGTGCGGCGTAGTAGTGGCCGTTGACCTTGATGCTGCTGATCACGGGTGCGGGCAGCATGGTGTCCCACTTTTCCTTGGCGGCTACGGCGTCGATGTCGTTGAGCATGCCCTCCTTGATGATGTCCAGGTACTGCTGCGAGGTGTTGAACATGGCCGCGGTGGGTGGGTTGCCACCCACGATGCGGTTGATGGCGGCGGCACGGGCGGCCTCACCACCGGCCACCGCCGTGTCGACCCATTGGCCACCGGATTTGTTGAACGCGGCGGCCAGCTCTTGCACCGCCGCCGATTCGCCCCCCGAGGTCCACCAGTGCATGACTTCCGCCTTGGTCTGCGCCTGCGCGCCCGTGGCGGCCAAAATGGCCAGCGATGCAATGGCCAGGGCCACGGTGGTACGAACTTGTGCTTGCATGTTGTCTCCAGTTTTTATGGGAAAAGGGCTCACCGCCCAGAGGGAAAAAGGGCAGAGCCGGCATGTTGCCACCGGCTCTGCCAGGGAAAAAATCAGCGCACGGGGCGTTCCTTACGCTGCTGCAAGAAGGCTTGCACGGCGAGCGAACTGTGCTTGGGCGTGCGCACCTGGGTGGTGTAGTCCACGTGGGTGATGCCGAAGCGGCGCTCGTAGCCATAGGCCCATTCAAAGTTGTCCATCAGCGACCAGATGAAATAGCCGCGCACATCCACCCCGGCCTTGATGGCGGTGTCCACGGCCATCAGGTGGCGCTCCAGGAAGCGGATACGCTGGGGGTCGGCCACGCCGCCGTCGGCCCCTACGCTGTCGTCGCTGGCCATGCCGTTTTCGGTGATGTAGACCGGGGGCATGTCGGGGTAGCGGGCGTTGAAGTCCACCAGCAAGTCGGTCAGGCCCTGGGGGTACACCTCCCAGCCCATCTGGGTGCGTTCCACCTTGTCGGAGTGGGGGGCTTCCTGGAAGCCGCCCTTGCCGTCGGACTCGACCTCGGCGCGGAAGTAGTAGTTGATGCCCAGGAAGTCCATCTTGGTGGAGATGATTTCCATGTCGCCCGCCAGCACCAGCGGCTCGCAGCCGGGCCACAGCCGGAAAAGGTCTTGCGGGTAGGTGCCCAGCAGCAGCGGGTCGAACACCCAGTGGTTTTGCTGCACGTAGGCCAGGTAGGCCGCATCCTGGTCGGCGGCGCTGTCGGTGCGCGGGCCAAACACGCCGGTGTTGCAGACGATGCCGCGCATCGCCTTGGGGTCGTTGGCTTTGATTTTGGCCAGCGCCAGGCCGTGGCCCAGCAGCAGGTGGTGCAGGGCCTGGGTGGTCTGGCGCAGGTCGGTCACGCCGGGGGCGTGGCGGCCAATGCCGTAGCCCAGGAAGGCCGAGCACCAGGGCTCGTTCAGCGTGGCCCAGGCGGTGACCTTGCCCGCCAGTTCGCGGCTCATCAGGTCGGCGTATTCGGCAAAGGCGTAGGCGGTTTCGCGGTTGGCCCAGCCGCCCTTGTCTTGCCAGTGCTGGGGCAGGTCCCAGTGGTACAGGGTGACGTAGGTTTGGATGCCTTTGGCTTGGAGCGCGTCCAGCAGGTTCTTGTAGAAGCCGATGCCTTTGGGGTTGGGCACGCCTTTCTCGTCCATCACGCGGGGCCAGGCGATAGACAGGCGGTAGGCATCTACGCCCAGCCCGGCAATCATGTCCACATCGGCCTGCCAGCGGTGGTAGTGGTCGCAGGCCACGTCGCCGGTGTCACCGTGCAGCACACGGCCAGGTTCGTCGCAGTAGGTGTCCCAGATGGACTGCAGGCGGCCGTCCTCGTCGGCAGCGCCCTCGATCTGGTAGGAGGCAGTGGCCACGCCCATCAGGAATTCAGGCTGGGCAATGGCCGAAGTGGCGGGGATGTTCAGGGCAGGTACAGCAGGCATGGTGTTCCAGAAAAGGCGGCAGGTTGGGTGCAAGGTGGGTAAGTGCCGCGATGTTAGGGACGATGGATCGCCTAGTCTGTAGGGAAAGTTTGATACCCGTACTATGGGTATCCCTGAGTGCCTGTTCTAGTGCCCAGGCTTGCGGCACACTTGGTAACTAATTCGTTTGGCAATGCACCACCAACCCCCCCATTCCACCGATCGCCCGGATGCCGAAGGCCCCTTGGGCATCTCCGGCAGGTCCGTGCAAAAGCTGCCATTGACCGACCGCCTGGGGGCCGACGGCCTGCCCGGCGTGCCTGGCTACAGCGAGCAAAAGCAGAAGAACGATCCCCGCTTCGGCCAGGGCGCGGTGTGGCGCTGGCTGAGCGAGGCCGACCTGCTGGACCAGCGTGGCGAAGCCCAGGCCGAGTCGGTGCTGGTGTCCAACAGCCACCGCGTGTGGCAGCTGCTGCGCGAGATGCCGGTGGGCCTGGTGCTGTACGACGCCGACTTCAATGTGGTCTACCAAAACCGCGCCAGCGAGCACATGACCGGCTTTGGCGCCGACGAAGCCGTGGGCCGCTCCCCCATCGGCCTGTGGATCCTGCCCGACCAGGTGGCCAACCTGCAAAACACCCTGCGCCGCATGCGCACCGAGCGCATCTCGCTGCACGGGCGCGGTGTGCAGCTGCGCCGCGATGGCCATGTGGCCTGGGTGCAGTGGTACACCACGCCGCTGTTTGAAGGCGACACCTTCATCGGCTACCTGGGCACCCACACCGACATCAGCGAAGAGCTGCGCGCCCACACCGCGGTGCGCGCCGCCAAGCAGCAGGTCGATCTGCTGGTGGACGCGGCGGTGGACATCGCCATGCTGCAGCTCTCACCGCTGGGCCGGGCGCAAAGCTGGAACCGCAATGTGCAGGCCCTGTTTGGCCTGCCTGCGCTGGAGGTGCTGGGGCAGGACATGGCCCAGGTGCTGGCCCTGCCGGACCAATGGCCCGCGCTGCTGGCCGGTGCCGCGGGCGGTGCCCGCATGGAGTACGAAGGCTGGCTGCCGCGCCAGCCCGGTGGCCGCTTCTGGGGCAACCTGCTGCTCTACCCCAAGAGCGATGAAAACCACGCGGTGGTGGCCGTGGTGCTGGTGGCCCGCGACCTGAGCGACCGCCGCCTGGCCGAGCAAAAAATCCGCGACAGCGAAGCCCTGCTGTCGGCCATCGTCTCCACCACCAGTGACGCCATCCTGGGCCTGGATGGGCAGGTCTGCGTGGTCTTCAGCAATCCCGCCGCCCAGCGCATCTTTGGCCGCAGCGCCGCGCAGTTGCTGGGCCTGCCGCTGGCCGATGTGATGCCCGATGTGGACCTGCCCAGCCTGATCGGTGCGGTGCGCACCCTGTCGGCCCGGCACCCGGACGGGGCCACGCTGCACCTGGAAGCCTCGGCCAGCGAAACCCGCGTCAACGGCGAGGTGCTGTTCACCCTGACCGCCCGCGACGTGACCGAGCGGGTCGAATCCGAGCAGGCCCTGCTGCACTACCGCGAGCAGCTCTCGGCCCTGTCGCGCCAGCTGATGGAGGCCGAGCAGCAAACCAACCGCCGCCTGGCGCAGCTGCTGCACGACCAGCTGGGCCAGACGCTGACCACCCTGCGCATCTCGGTCGATGCCCTGCGCGCCCAGCTGCCGCCGCCCGCCACACCCGCCATCGACAAGAGCTGGACGCGCGTGTCCGGCATGATCGACCGCGGCATGCGCGAGGTGCGCCAGGTGCTGGTCGAGCTGCGCCCGCCGCTCTTGCAAGAGCAGGGCCTGGGCGTGGCGCTGGACAACGAAATCCAGGCCGAAGCCGCCAACCACAGCGGCGTGGCGCTGCGCCTGCATATCCCCCCCGCCATGGCCGACCGGCGCTGGAACCCCGAGGTTGAATACGCCGTCTTCATGGTGGCCCGCGAAGCCATCGGCAACGCCCTGTGCCATGCCCGCTGCCACAGCCTCACCGTGGGCATCGAACCCCTGGGCACGCTGGGCCTGCGCCTGCTGGTGCAAGACGACGGCATCGGCCTGGGCCCCATCGGCCAGGCGGTCAAGCCCGGCCACCTGGGCCTGGTGGGCATGCGCGAACGCTCCCAGGCCATCGGTGCCCATTTAAGCGCCCGCTCGGCCGACAACGAGCGCGGCACCGTCATCGAACTGAGCTATTCCCCATGACAGACACTGTGTACCTGGTCGACGACCACGCCATCCTGCGCGAAGGCCTGCGGGCGCTGCTGGAGCCGTCTGGCTTTAACGTGGTGGGCGAAAGCGGCGACCTGCCCACTGCCTTGCACGACATCGTGCGCGCCCCGCCCGACTGCGTGCTGCTGGATCTGTCGCTGGGCGAGCGCTCGGGCCACGAGCTGCTGGCCGAGTTGCAGCGCCGCAAAATCCCCAGCCGCGTGGTCGTGCTGAGCATGATGGCCCAGCCGCGCCAGGTGATGGATGCCGTGCGCATGGGGGCCATGGGCTATGTGCTCAAGGGCGCGTCGGGCGCCGAGGTGATCAACGCCCTGCGCCAGGCCTGCTGCGGCCAGCACTACTGGAGCGCCGCCATCGAGCGCGTGGCCCAGGAAGCGCTGCTGCCCGCCGACCCCGGTGCCGCGCCCGAGCCGCTGCACACCCTGTCGCAGCGCGAGCGCCAGGTGCTCAACCTGGTGGTGCGCGGCCAGCCCAGCAGCGGCATCGCCCACACCCTGAACCTGTCCGCCAAAACCGTGGAAACCTACCGTTCCCGGGTGATGGCCAAGCTGGGGGTGAGCGACATCACCGGGCTGGTGCGGCTGGCGGTGAAGGAGGGCTTGCTGGACGGGGAGGGAAATTGAGGTTTTAGGGCCGTTTTTCAGGGCTCCAATCGGCAGCCCGTGCTGATGGAATGGGCGTGACGTGCTCCTGTTTTTTACTATCAAAAGAGAAGCAATCTGTGGGGTGTACGGGCGGTAGCCAATGGGGTCGGATCATCCGCGCGCTCCAAAAGCTGGATGCCGTCCAGGCCGTATATCGCGCGTGTGCTCCGACCCCTTTGGCGGGTTGGCGTTGGCGCTTTCTGGATGTCTGCCAGCGTCGTCGGCCGGGTAGTGCGCCCGGCGGCGCAGTAACTTTTCTTTTGCGCAAAAGAAAAGTCACCAAAAGAAAGGCGCCCCAACTGTCTGCGCCCCTGCGCTGGCGCTACGGGGAACCTGCGGTGCGCGCTTTGGGCGGGGTCTGGCTAAACTCGCCTGCGGCTCAAACAACGCCAGCCCTTTTCCGCCCAAAGCTGTGCTCCTCGGCGCACACAGATGGGGACCCCGGGGAGCGGGATCGGCCCGGCGGTGCCGGGCATCGCGCCGGTCGCGAGATGAGGGTGGCGGTTGGCTTGGGTTGGTTCAGATGCCAAATGGGCCTCTTGTGCTTATCAAATCAGCATAAGCAGCTATTTAAAAAATAGCACCCATCACCCCTTCAGCGCCCGCCATTCCTCTTGCAGCCACGCCGCGCAGGCGATGTTGTTGTCCATGATCGAATAGCGCCCGCCGCCGCCGTAGTCGGCAAACGGGATGAACTCGCAGCTGATGCGCTGCGGGGTGCTGGCGGGGTGGGCGTGCATGGCGGCCAGCAGTTCGCGCACGGCTTGTTTCCAGGGTTGCAGTTTTTGCGCGTCCCAGGGGCTGTGGAACGTGCCCGCAGGGGGCGCGATGAAGGGGTACTGGATGGCGCGGCCGGGCTGGCCGGGTTGGCGGTCCATGGCATGGTTGTGGGGGATGCCGGGGGCTACGCTGCGGGTGTGGGCGTGGGCGACCCAGCCCTCGGCCAGCCACTGGCGGTAGAAGGCGGGCAGTACCTCGCGGCTGCCGCCGTCGGGCAGGCCGCTCAGGGCCAGCTCTTCGGGGTGGTCCATCTTGAACACCAGGTGCGAGTGGTCCAGCGTGATGCGCAGCGGCACGTGGCGGCGCGCCAGCAGCTCGGCCACGCGCTCCACCCGGGCGAACTGCTCGCTCCACATGTCCACGTGCACTTCCAGGCTGGGCAGGCAGCCTACGGGGGCGCCCACCTGCATGGCATCGAGGAAGAAGTCGGCCACCTCCTGGTCGGTGATGGCCGCACCGTCGGCCCGCCGGGCAAACAGCTGCATGTTGAACACTGTGGCCCCGAGCTGGCCACCGGTGGCCACGCACCAGCGCATGCGCGCCTTATCCCGCCCGGCGCAGAAGATGCCGCCAAACACGCCGATGGGCACGCCGTATTCCTGCACCAGGTCGAAGTAGGGCGCAAAGTCTTCGGCGGGGTTGTGGTTTTTCTCGATATAGGCAAATGCACCGCTGTCGCGCACCCATGCAAAGCGGGTGGAGGCATCGGGCGTGGGCAGGCCGTCGTGGTGGAGCACGCCGTCGAGGTTGATGCCGATGGGCAATGGGGCCACGTTAGCGGGCATGGCTGAGCAATCCCTTGAGTTTGGTGGCCGGGTCGGCCAGCACCTCGGCGCTGGCGCTGATGCGCCGTTCCACCAGGGTGCGTGCCAACTTCAGCTCTTTGGCCACGCGGCTGGTTTCGCCCCAGCCGCAGGCGCCCACCAGGCGGTTGTCGGCATCCAGGTAGAAGATCACCATGCCGCCAGCGTCGTCCAGCGTCCGGGTCACCGAGGTGGCGGCCAGCGCGGGCTCGCCCATCACCTGCAACTGGTGGTCGTACTGGTCGGACCAGAACCAGGGCAGGGCGGTGTAGGCGGCCAATGCGCTATTTACGCCCTCCAGCATGTTCTGCGCGGCAATGGCGGCCTGGGTTTCGGCGTTGTGCCAGGTTTCCTGCCGTACCAGCTGGCCCGACAGCACGCTGGGAAACTCGGCCACATCGCCCGCCGCAAAAATGCCCGGCAGGCTGCTTTGCAGGTGCGCGTTGACCATTACGCCGCGGCCCACCGCCAGCCCGGCGGCCTGCGGCAGCGCCAGGTCGGGTTCGATGCCAATGCCCGCCAAAACCGTGTCCGCTTCGATGCTGCTGCCGTCGGCCAGCTCCATGCGCACGCCATTGGCGGTGCGGGTGATGCCAAGTGGTCCCACGCCCAGCAGCACGCGCACACCACGGGCCCGGTGCAGGGCCAGGGCGCGCTCGGCCACCGGCTCGGGCACAGCGCGGCCCATCAGGCGCGGCGCACCTTCGACCACGGTGACCTCGCAGCCCAGCTTGCGGGCCGAGGCCGCCACTTCCAGGCCGATGAAGCCGCCGCCCACCACCAGCAGGCGCTGGCCCGGGGTGAGGCGCTGGGCCAGCGCGGCGGCGTCTCCCAAGTTGCGCAGCGTCATCACCTCGGGCAGGTCGCCGCCGGGGATGCGCAGCGTGCGCACCTTGCCACCGGTGGCCAGCAGCAGCGACTGGTAGGCCAGGGTTTGGCCGTCAGACAGCGTGAGGCTGCGCGCGGTGGCATCGATGGATGTCACCCGTGCGACGTGGCGGGTGATGCGGGCTTCCCGCAGGTCCGCATCCGACAAAAGCGCGCAGGCCTCGGCGGTTTTGTCGCCGGTGAGCAGGTCTTTGGACAGGGGCGGGCGCTCGTAGGGATGGTGCGGCTCATCGCCCACCAGATGGATGGCGGCCTGCCAGCCCGCGGTGCGCAGCGCCAGCGCCGCGCGGCCGCCGCAATGGCCTGCACCGACGATGACCATGGCCGGGCTGGACGTACTATCGGGGGTGTGCATGGGTGTGGGACGTGGTGGAAATGGAATTTAATTATAAGAAGTTGCGCCCCAAAATAACAAAAATTTTCTATTTTTATTTAAATATGAAAATAATTTCCTTCGACAAGACTAAGATGACTGCTTTACGCAACCGAAACCATGATGTCCGCTGACAAGGCCCCCAAACCCGCAGGCTCCCCGGCCCCCGCTGCCCAAAGCGTGGACCAGTTGATCAAGCGCATCACCGGTGAATACGATGCCCTGAGCAAACAGCTCAAGGTGATCGCCCGCCACGTGGAGCTCAACCGCCACCACATCGGCTTGGACGGCATCCAGCAGGTGGCTTCGCAGTGCAGCGTGCAGCCCTCGGCCGTGGTGCGCTTTGCCAAGCACTTCGGGTTCTCGGGTTTTTCGGAAATGCAGGCCATCTTCCGCGAAGGCCTGTCGCGCCAGCTGGCCCCGGCACGCAACTACAAAACCCGCATCCGCGACGTGATCGAGTCGGGTGCGGGCAGCCTGTCCAGCGTGGAGATTGCCAACGAATTTTTGTCGGGCAGCATCGCCGGCATGCAAGAGCTGCAAAACAGCCTGCACGGCCCCACCTTCAAGAAAGCCGTGGACCTGCTGGCCGAGGCCGACAGCATCTGGATCGCCGCCTCGCGCCGCTCGTTTCCCATCGCCGTGTACCTCGACTACGCCTTGCAGCACACCGACAAGCGCGTCGGCCTGGTGTCGGCCATGGGCAGCATGCACCTGGGGCAGATGCGCTCGGTGCGCAAGGGCGACGTGATGCTGGTCATCTCGTTCCTGCCCTACGCGGATGAGACCATCGCCGTGGCCAAAATGGCGGTAGAGCGCGGTGCCCGCCTGATCGCCATCACCGACAGCCGCATGAGCCCCCTGGCCAAGCTGGCCCAGGTGACGCTGGTGGTGCAAGACAACTCCACCTTTGGCTTTAGATCGCTCAACAGCACCATGGGCCTGGCCCAAAGCCTGTTCATCGCCCTGGCCTACATGCTGGAGCTACCCTACCAGACGACCACGCCGCAGGGGACGGCTTCTTAAAGAAATAGGCCTCCCACGCTTATTTCATCAGCGTAACCAGCTACTTATTCTGTAGCAACCCACTCCCCGGCAAATACGGCTGGCTGGGCAGGTTCTCGGTGCAGAACAGGCGGAACTCGTTGGGGCCGGACATGGGCTTTTGGGCCAGCCATTTGTTCTGGAACAGCAGGTGTTGCATGCCCGACAGCACCTGGCCATCCGGGTCCTGGTCGATCACCAGGTCCATCGCGCCCTGCTGGAGCCAGCGGCGGTGTTCGTCAGAGAGTTCGTGCCCGATCCACACCACCTGGCCGGTCAGGCCATGGCGCTGCAGGGCCTGGTGGATGCCGACCGAACCTGCTCCGCTGTGGTAAATGCCAGCCAGCGGGCCTTGCTTGCAGGCGGCGTCCACGGCCTGGAAGGTCTGGTCGGGGTCGTCAAAGCAGGGGATGGCGGGGGCGCATGGGAACTGGGCGAACTTCTCTTGCACCACGTCCAGAAACCCGGCGGTGCGGTCGCGGTGGGCGCGGAAGTGCAGGTCGTTGGTGAGCAGCAGCAGCCGTCCACCGGGCCGGGCTAGCCGCCCCATGAAGTGCCCGGCGGTGCGGCCTGCGTGCAGGTTGTCGATGCCTGCGTAGTGCAGGCGGGGGGCGTTGTTGCTTCCGCTGGGATCGCTGATGTCGCTCATGAGCGTGACCACCGGCACGCCCTGCTGGCTGACCTGTTGCACGGCGGCGCGCAGCACCGGGGTGTCGGGCACGGCCAGCAGCAGGCCGTGGCGCGGGTGCGGGGGCTGGCGGATGAACTGCGCCGTGTGTTCGTCGTCGCCAGGCGCGAAGCTGTGGCGGTGCACCACGATGCGCCGGTCCAGCAGCGGCATGAGGCGCTGCAGGGCCAGTTCCATGCGCTGGAAGAACGGGGTCTGGCTGCGCGCCAGCACCACGTCCAGCCGGGTCAGGCCCCGGTGCACTTCGGGCATCAGGCGCGGCACGGCGAGTTGCTGTGCCGCCCGGATGACTTTCTCGCGGGTGGCGGTGGAGACGCTGCCGCGGTCGTTCAGCACCCGGTTGACGGTGGCCGGGCTGACCTGGGCCAGCGCGGCAATGTCGATGAAGCGGGCGCTGGATTTTCTGCGGGGAGGGGAGCTATCGGCCATTCCCCACTGTAAGTCAGGCGGGCTGTGCTTCTTTCTGGCGCGCTGCGGCCACCGCTTGCGCCAGGTAGGCCATGCTGGACGCCAGTTGCTGCGCGATCTCGGCTTCAGACGCGGCGGCGATTTCTTCGGCGAAGGGCTCGAACGACACAAAGCCGGTGTAGCCCGCATCCAGCAGGGTGCCGAGCTGGGCGGCGTTGCCCAGGCGGTCGGCCTGGCCGACCAGCACGCGGTGGCTATCGCGCATTTGGGAGGGAGCGAGGGCGGTGTCTTCCACGCCGGAAATATGGACCAGGCCGGTGTGCTCGGGGAAGAACAGCCCTTCGCCGGCCAGGTGGTGGTGGAAGGTGTCGTGCACCAGTTGGAAGGTGCCGCCGCCGCCCATCTCGTCGATGGCGCGCACGGCCTGCGACTTGCGGCGCACGGCGCATTCTTCAAAACCCAGCGGTTCGACCAGGCCGACCAGACCGGCCTTGTCCAGCAGGGGTTTGAGTTGGGTCAGGGCATTGACCAGGTCGAGGTGGCGCTGGTCCGGCGTGCGCTGGTCGCGCAGGTCGTTGGTGGGGCACAGCACCAGGGCTTCGGCACCGCAGGCCACGGCGTAGGCAATCATGTCCTGGGCTTCCTGCAGGCGCTTGGCATCGAACTGCTCGAAGCGCTGCAGCGCGTTGATGGAGCGGATGGTCAGGCCCTGCGCTTGGGCGGCGGCACCGATGTCGGCGGCCTTGGCACCGTTGACCATTTCCGCCTCGGGCAGGTCGTTGCGGATTTCGATGGCAGCCACGCCCAGGCGATGGGCCATGGCGGCAAAGGCGGCGAAGGGGATGCGCGGTGCGCTGATGCGGTTGATGGAAAAAGGGATGGCGGTGGTGGTGGTCATGGGGGGGTGTCTCCGGGAAGAAATGGGACTTGTCGGTGGGCTTGTCTGGCCGCCACTGTAGACAAACCGCACCGGGTTCGCAGCCGGTTTTTTGACCATTTATGGTCATTTCTAAGGGTTTACCTTGAAGTTAAATTCGAATTTATATTTTTTTGGAAAATAATTTTCGTTTGTCGAAAATCCCCGTATAGTCCGGCATCTTGGTTCCCGCCGTTGCCCTGTTCAGGCGGATTTTTTCTGTTGTCTTCCCTGGTAAACCTTATGAAAAACGTTGCTGTATTCGGTGCCGGTCGCATTGGCCGCATCCACTCCTCCAATATCGCGGCACTGCCTGGCGTCAAGCTGCAGGCCGTGTGCGACCCGGTGCCCGCCGCCGCCGCCGACCTGGCGCAGCAACTGGGCGCCCAGGTGTCCAGCATCGAAGCCGTGCTGGCCGACAAGAGCATTGACGCGGTGGCGATCTGCTCGTCCACCGCCACCCACAGCGACCTGATTACCCGCGCTGCCGCCGCTGGCAAGCACATTTTTTGCGAAAAGCCGGTGGATTTGTCGGTGCCGCGCGCCGTGGCCTGCGCCGAAGCGGTCAAGGCCGCCGGTGTGGCCTGCATGATCGGCTTCCAGCGCCGTTTCGACCCCACCTTCAATGATGCCAGCCGCCGCCTGGCCGCTGGTGACATCGGCAAGCCCGAGATGCTGATCATCACCAGCCGCGACCCCGGCGCGCCCCCGGCCGACTACATCAAGGCCTCTGGCGGCATCTTCCGTGACATGCTGATCCACGACCTGGACGTGTTCCGCTGGATCCTGTGCGCCGACGGCGACGAAGCCGTCTGGCTAAGCGCCACCGGCTCGGTGCTGACCGACCCCGCCATTACCGCCCTGGGCGACGTGGACAGCACCGCCGTCACCATCCGCACCCAGTCGGGCCGCCTGTGCCAGATCAACACCAGCCGCCGCGCCGCCTACGGCTACGACCAGCGCTTTGAAGTGCTGGGCTCGGGCGGCCTGCTGCAATGCGGCAACCAGACCCCATCGGCCGTAGTGCAGTGGGATGCCAATGGCATCCGCGCCGACAAGCCAGAAGCCTTCTTCCTGCAACGCTACGCCGCCGCCTACAAGCTGGAAATCGCGCACTTCTTTGAGTGCCTGCAGACCGGTGCACCGTTCAAAACCACGGTGGCCGATGGCGTGGCGGCCCAGAAGCTGGCCGATGCTGCCGCTGAAAGCTGCAAGAGCGGCCAACCGGTGGTGTTTTAAGCCATGGCTACCGCACAACCTTTGCAGAACTTACGTATTGGCATTGCCGGCCTGGGCCGCCTGGGCCAGCGGCACGCCGAGGCACTGGCTTTCCGCACCCGCCACTGCAGCCTGGTGGCAGCCTGCAGCCCGGTGGCCAGCGAGCGCGCCTTTGCGGGTGAGCAGCTGGGCATCGGACGCCTGTATGAAGACTTCGACGCCTTCATTGCCGACCCGGAGATCGATGTGGTGGTGCTGGTCACCCCCACTTCGCTGCACGCCAACCAGGCGATTGCCGCGCTGGAAGCGGGCAAGCATGTGTTCATCGAGAAACCGCTGGCGCTGAACCTGGCCGACTGCGAGCGCGTGCTGGCCGTGGCCGAAAAGCACCCCCAGCAGGTGGCCATGGTGGGCTTTGTGCGGCGTTTTGACCCCAGTTACCTGGCCGCGCAGGCCAGCGTGGCGGCGGGCGAGATCGGCAAGCCGTTTCTGGTGCGCAGCCAGACCTGCGACCAGAACGACCCCGAAGGCTTCTTCGTGCGCTTTGCGCCCACCTCGGGCGGCATCTTCATGGACTGCAGCGTGCACGACATCGACCTGGCGCGCTGGATGCTGGGCCGCCCCAAGGCCCTGCGTGCGTTTGCCACCGGCACCAATGCGCTGCACCCGGCGCTGGCCGAGTTTGGCGACGTGGATAACGGCCTGGCGGTGGTCGAGTTTGAAGGCGGCGCCAAGGCCGTGCTGTACGCCTCGCGCACCATGGCCCACGGCCACGAAACCAGCACCGAGATCATCGGCACCGCAGGCAAGCTGCTGGTGGGCGAGCACGCCGCGCGCGACCGCATCGTGCGCAGCGACAGCCTGGGTGTGCGCCACGCGGTGCTGGGCGACTTTTACGAGCGTTTCGAGGCCGCCTTTGCCGCCGAGATGGCCGCGTTTGTGGCCGCTTGCCGGGGTGTGCAGCCGCTGACGCTGACCTTGTCGGATGCTCTGGAGGCCACCCGTATCGGGCTGGCGATTGCCCGTTCGCTGCGCAGCGGCATGCCCGAAGCGGTCTGATCGTTTCCAGCCAGCCGACGGGCGGTGGTGCGAGACGAGTGCTCGCACACCGCCCGTCGGCATTGGGCGAGGGACGCGGCAGAACCCCGCATCCCCCTCGGTTGGCCATAGACCGAGAACAAGGGTATGCTGCGTCCCATAAACTATCGATATCCTGAGCTTCCATACGGCGGGCAAGCGGCTTGACGGTGCTTGGTTTTTTTTCACGTTCGTTCGGCAAAAAATACTCTTCGGCACTACCTATGGATCTTCCAAGCACCTTCATTGACAAGCCGGTGGTGACCGTGTTGGTCGTGGATGACACGCCGGACAATTTGTCCCTGATGAGTTCGTTGCTCAAGGACCACTACAAGGTCAAGGTGGCCAACCATGGCGAAAAGGGTTTGCGCATCGCCAATTCGGATGCCCCGCCCGACCTGATCCTGCTCGACATCATGATGCCCGACATGGACGGCTACGAAGTGTGCCGCCGCCTGAAGGCCGAGCCGCGCACCCGCAACATCCCGGTGATTTTTCTGACCGCCAAGTCCGAGGTGGAGGACGAAACCAGGGGCCTGGAGCTGGGCGCAGCCGACTACATCACCAAACCCATCAGCCCATCCATCGTTCTGGCGCGCGTGCATGCACATTTGGCGCTGAAGGCCTCGGCCGACTTTTTGCGCGACAAGAGCGAGTTTCTGGAGCAGGAAGTGGTCAAGCGCACGCAGGAAGTGCATGCCATCCAGGACGTGACCATCATGGCCATGGCCTCGCTGGCCGAAACCCGCGACAACGAAACCGGCAACCACATCCGCCGCACCCAGATGTACGTCAAGCGCCTGGCCGAGCAGCTCAAGGACCACCCCCGGTTTGCCAGCTTTCTGACGGATGCCACGATCGAGCTGCTGTTCAAGTCGGCGCCGCTGCACGACATCGGCAAGATCGGCATTCCGGACAACATTTTGCTCAAGCCCGGCAAGCTGACCCCGGAAGAGTTCGAGATCATGAAGACCCACAGCCGCCTGGGCCGGGATTCGATCGAGGATGCCGAGCGGCGGCTGGGCATGCAGGTGGCTTTTTTGACGCTGGCCAAGGAAATCGCCTACAGCCACCAAGAGAAATGGGACGGTTCAGGCTACCCCGAGGGCTGTGCGGGCGATGCCATCCCGATTTCTGCCCGCCTGATGGCGCTGGCCGATGTGTACGACGCGCTGATCAGCAAGCGCGTCTACAAGCCCGCCTTCAGCCACGAAGAGGCTTGCCGCATCGTGGTGCAGGGCCGGGGCAGCCACTTTGACCCCGACATCCTGGATGCGTTTGTCGCCATAGCGGACGATTTCCAGAAAATCGCCCTGGCCTATAGCGACAACGACTAAGGCGACTGGGCCTTTAGAAGGGCGCGTCTTCGCTCTTGGTGGGTTCTTCGGCTGCGGCGGGCGCAGCTTCTTGTGCCACTTCAATTGCTTCAACCGCTTCGGCGGAAGGTGCCTGGCGCAAGGTGGCTTTTTCGCCTGCGCTGGCAAACTTGCTGTACTTGCCCAGCACCGACACCAGTTGGCCGTACACGCGCGGATTGCCGGCCATGCACTCTTTTTGTTCCAGAAAGTCGGCTTCGCCGGTGAAGTTGCCCACCAGGCCACCGGCTTCGGTGACCAGCAGCGAGCCCGCGGCCACGTCCCAGGGGTTCAGGCCGGTTTCAAAAAAGCCGTCGGTAAAGCCTGCGGCCACATAGGCCATGTCCAGCGCCGCAGCGCCGGGGCGGCGGATGCCGGCCAGCTTGGGCATCAGGTCGGACATCATGCCCAGGTAGTTCTTGAAATTGTCACCCGGGCGGAACGGGAAGCCGGTGGAGACCAGGCATTCGTTCAGGCGCACGCGCTTGGAGACGCGGATGCGGCGCTCGTTCATGTAGGCGCCACGGCCTTTGGTGGCGGTGAACAGGTCGTTGCGGGTGGGGTCGAATACGACGGCTTGTTCAATCTTGCCCTGCACGGCCAGCGCGATGCTGACGCAGTAGAACGGAAAGCCGTGGATGAAATTGGTGGTGCCGTCGAGCGGGTCGATGATCCACACAAATTCGGAATCTTTGGCGCCAAACTCTGAACCCGATTCTTCCGCCAGGATGCCGTGGCCGGGGTAGGCCGTGGTCAGTGTCTCGATGATCACTTTCTCGGCCGCCTGGTCGACTTCGGTGACGAAATCGTTGATCTGCTTCTGGTTGATACGTACCGCTTCGACATCGAGTGCCGCACGGTTGATGAGCTTGCCAGCTTCGCGGGCGGCCTTGACGGCCACGTTCAGCATCGGGTGTAGGTTGGGTAGCGCCATAGATTTTTAAGAAGAGCAAAAGAAGAGCGGCCGGGCGATGCGGGCAGCGACAATCGTTAGATTTTACCCGCTAGCCCCGTTCTCGATGAAAACCCGTTTTATTCTGATCCAACCCAGCCACGCTGGCAATGTGGGTGCTACTGCCCGCGCCATGAAAGTCATGGGCTTTGACGACCTGGTGCTGGTCAACCCGCGCTGGCCGAATGTGCTGCGGCGGCTGGAAACCATCCAGCGCGCCAGTGGGGCCCTGGACGTGCTCAACAACGCCCGCATCGTCGCCACGCTGGACGAAGCCCTGGATGGCATGGACCACCTGTGCGCCACCGCCATGACCCCGCGCGACTTCGGCCCGCCCACCACCACGCCGCGCCCGCATTTCGAATCGCTATTGAAAAGAGAGCTGCCCACGCTTACGGAATCAGCACCAGAGGCCGATTTGGCATTAAATTTAGCGCATAAACGCCCCGAGGGCATCGCTTTCCTGTTTGGCTGCGAGCGCTTCGGCATGGCCAACGAAGACGTGTACCGCTGCCACGTCGCTTTAAGCATTCCCACCAACCCGCAGTTCGGCTCGCTGAACCTGGCCGCCGCCGTGCAGCTCATCGCCTACGAATGGCGCATGGCCCTGGGCGGCTACGCGGTGGAAGCCGCCACGCAGCCGTCCGCACAGGCCGACGCGCGCCAGGTGGGCGGCATGCTGGCGCACTGGGAGCAGGCGCTGACCGCGCTGGGCTTCCTGGACCCCGCCGCGCCCAAGAAGCTGATGCCGCGCCTGAACCAGCTGTTCAACCGTGCCCAGCCGTTGCAGGAAGAAATCCACATCCTGCGCGGCATCGCCAAAGCCATCACCCAGGCTGCGGACAAAGCGAAACCTGAAACGAACGACTAGACTTCGACCATGTTCTCCCGCCTCCGCTCCGACATCCACTGCATCCTCGACCGCGACCCTGCTGCGCGCAGCACCTGGGAGGTGCTGACCTGCTACCCCGGCCTGCATGCGGTGGTGTTGCACCGCCCGGCCCACTGGTGCTGGCACCACGGCTTCAAGTGGCTGGGGCGTTTCATCTCGCACATTGCGCGGGGGCTGACGGGTATCGAGATCCACCCCGGCGCCAAGCTGGGCGAGCGGGTGTTCTTTGACCACGCCATGGGTGTGGTGGTGGGCGAAACCGCCGAGATCGGCGACGGCTGCACCATCTACCAGGGCGTGACCCTGGGCGGCACCTCGCTGTACAAGGGCACCAAGCGCCACCCCACGCTGGGCCGCGACGTGGTGGTCAGCGCCGGGGCCAAGGTGCTGGGCGGCTTTACCGTGGGCGACGGCGCCAAGATCGGCTCCAACGCGGTGGTGATCAAGCCCGTGCCTGCGGGCGCCACGGCGGTGGGCATCCCGGCCCGCATCATCCTGCCCAAGGACGGTCCGGCGGGCGATGCGGCCATGGCCACACCGCGCTTTTCGGCCTACGGCATCACCCCGGATGGCGACCCCATCGGCGAGGCCATGCGCGGCCTGATCGACAGCGCCTCCAGCCAGGAGCACCAGATTACCCTGCTGTGGGAGGCCATCGAGAAGCTGTCGGCCACCCAGACCACCCCCGACTGCGTGCCCTGCGACGCAGCCCGCACCGAGTGTTTCGAGGCCGAGAAGTTCACCCAGCTGGTGGGCAAGTAACCACGCTCGGGGTGACCCGCAGCAGCGCGTACCAGTCGAGTTTGCGGGTCAGCGCCATCACGCCAGCCAGCACCCCAAACAAGGCCAAAGCACCCACCACCATGGCGGTTTGCTCCAGTTGCAGCAGCACAAACAGCAGGCCATACAGCGCCGCAATCCCTGCGCCAAACGGCAGGCCGCGCCGCCAGCTGTGCAGCATGTGGCTGGCGTAGTAGGCCAGCAGCAGCACGCAGGCACTGGCGGCCAGCGCATAGGCGGTGTTAAACGCCAAATGTTCTGACAGACTCACCAGCAGCAAAAAGAAGATGCTGATGGCCGCGCCCACCAGAAAGTACTGGATGGGGTGCACCCGCAGCCCGCGCATGCACTCAAACAGGCCCACCGCGCAGAAGGTCAGCACAATGAACAGCAGGCCGTATTTGGTCGCCCGGTCGGACAGCGAATAGGTGTTGATCGGGTCGATGAAGCCCAGGCCCAGGGTTTCCACGCAGGCCGAGCCGTGGCGGCTGGCGTCCACGGCGGTGGCGACGGCAGTGGCGTATTCGGCACGGTCGTTGGATGGGGCCATGTCGCCGCTGCACAGTGAGCCCCCGTCCACCACCGCCTGCTGGGCGCTGCTGGCCAGGGCCGAAACGCGCCAGCTGGCTTCGAAACCGTCGTCGCTGATCTTGCGCTCCGACGGCAGGAACTGCCCGTCAAACCGCGGGTGCGGCCAGTTCGACGACAGGCTGATCTGGGTGGCGCTGCCCAGCGGCACGAAGTTCAGTGCCTCGGTGCCCAGCAGTTCCAGCTCCACCTCGGCGCGCAGTGGTGCGCCCAGCGCGGTGTTGGCGGGCAGGCTGGCCTGCACTCCGCGCGGGTAGGCGCTGTGCTGGGTACCGGCCTGCACGGTCTGGGCCTGGCCGTTGATCTGCACTTCGGCCTGGCGGATGCCGCGGGCATCGCTGACCGCCACCATCAGCACCGGCGGGCCGCAGCGCACGGCGGCTCCCGCGTGCCGCGCTTGGCTGCTCAGGCCCTGCAGATCCGTCCACTGGGCCGACAGCTTGGCCTTCAGGGTGAACACCTGGGTAGCGTGCAGGCCACGCGCCCGGGCTTCCACCTGGCTGGTGCTGGCCACGTTCAAATTACTCGGTGCGGCCACCAGGTTGAAGTTGCGCCGCTCCAGCACCGCACCGGTGTCGCCCGTGCGGGTCCATTCCTCGGTACAGGCGCGGTGCACCAGCGGCCCCAGCACCGTCTGGCTGCCCGCCAGGCTGCGGGCCACGCTGTCGACCGCGCTCTGGTGCCGCCCCTGGCGCTCGTGCACCAGGTCGGTAATCTGGGCCAGGCCCAGCAGCAGCAAGACCGCCACCAGCAGCAGCCCGGCAAATTTGCCAAAAATCATTGTTTTCATTGCCCACTCCTTGTTGAAAGCGGCGAGTTTCTGGCCCGACGGTGAGGGGTGCGTGAAGTCTGTGAAGTGGGTGTGAAGAAGCTACGGAAACTGCAGCGTCACCCGCAGGCCGGGGTGGGTGTTGGCGATGTGCAGCGTGCCGCCGTGCAGCGCCATGGTCTGCGCCACGATGGCCAGGCCCAGGCCGGAGCCTTTGGTGTGGCCATCCGGGCGCACGGTGGAGAAGAACTTTTGCCCCAGCTTAGGCAGGGCATAGTCGGGCACGCCGGGGCCGTCGTCCTGCACCACGATGCTGCGGCCCACGGCGGCCAGGGTGGTGCGTCCCCCGGGTGGCGCGAAGGCCGCAGCGTTGTCCAGCAGGTTGGCCAGCGCCAGGGACAGCAGGGCGGGTTCGATGCGCACCACCTCCTGGCTTTTGCTTGCTACCAAGTCAATAGCTAGTGCCGCCCTTTCTGTAAGCGCCAGGGCCACAAAAGATGCCAAAAAATCAGCCAACACCAGGTTCTGTGGCTGGTGCAGTTCCTGGCGCTGCTCCAACCGGCTGAGTTCCAGCAGGCGGTCGACCAGCGACTGCAGGCGCTGGGTTTGCGCCAGGATGTCGGCGGTGAATTCTTGCCGGTCAGCCTCGGGCAGCGGGTCTTGCAGCAGCTCACCCGCACCGCGGATGGCGGCCAGCGGGCTTTTGAGCTCGTGCGTCAGGGCGCGCACATAGGCTTCGATGTAGTCGCGCCCCTCGACGCGCTGGCGCATGGCCTGCATGGCCTGGGCCAGCTCGCCCAGCTCGCCTTGCATGCGCGGCAGCGGCAGCTTTTTGCCCGCCTCCATGGCGTTGGCGTAGCGGCGCAGCTGGCGGATGCTGTGCACCACCCACAGCGTCACCGCCACCCCCACCGCGGCCGACAGGCCCAGCAGCCAAAATCCGCTGACCAGGATCTTGCGCTCGGCCCGGTCGATGAAGGCCTGCACGGTGGCCACCGGTTTGGCCACCGTCAGCACGCCGATCACGCGGCCCTGGTCGGTGACTGGCGCGGCCACGTACAGCACCGAGCTGCGGTCGTCGCGCTGCACCTCGCGGGTGGCGCGGGCGCCGTACTCGCCGCGCAGGGTGCGGGCCACGTCGCGCCATTGCGAATAGTCCTGCCCCAGGGCGGCGTGGGCCGAATCAAACACCACCAGGCCCTTGGCATCGGTGACGTAGACGCGGAAGTCCAGCGACTGCTTGTCCAGCCCCCAGATGCGCGCATCGATGGGCCGCCGGGCGTAGGCCGCCACCTGGGTGGCAAATTGTCCCTGGGCCATGCGTCCGGCGCGCAGGTCGTCGGCGGCCAGCTCGGCCAGGATGTTGGCGGTGTCCACCATCATGTCTTCCATCACCTCGCGCACGCTGGGCTTGACCTCGGCCACGAAAATCCGCAGCACAAAGAACCCCGCCAGCCCGGTGATCAGGAAAAAGCCGAACAGGATGCGGATGCCCAGATGCACGGCTAGCTTTGGGCCGAGATGGAGTAGCCCATGCCCCGGTGTGTGCAGATGGGGTCGCGCTCGGGGGTGATCTGCTGCAGCTTGGCGCGCAGGGTTTTGATGTGCGTGTCCACGGTGCGGTCGGCGCTGTCCGAGTCATGGCCCCACACGGCGGCCAGCAAGGTATCGCGGCTGCGTACCCGGCCCGGCTGGCGCAGCAGCTCGGCCAACAGGCCCAGTTCGCGCCGCGTCAGCGCCAGCGGCTGCCCCTGCCAGGTGGCATGCTGGCTGTCGGTGTCCAGCGTGAAGCCGGTGGGTGGTGGCGCTGCCACCGCCGGAGCTGCGGCGCGGCGCAGCAGCCCGCGCACCCGCGCCACCAGCTCGCGGGGGCTGAACGGTTTGGTCACATAGTCATCCGCCCCCAGCTCCAGCCCGACCACGCGGTCGATCTCTTCGCCGTGCGCGCTCAGCACCAACACCGGCAGGTGCTGCAGCGCCGGGGTGGCACGCACATGGCGGCACACGTCCAGCCCCGAGCCGTCGGGCAGGCCGATGTCCAGCACCAAGACCTCCGGCGCTGCCTTGGCCAGTTGCCGCAGCGCATCCGCCACCAGCAGGCAATGCGTCACCCGCAGCCCCGCGCGCTCCAGGGCGTAGACCACGGTTTTGGCGATGGCCGGGTCGTCTTCTAGCAGGAGGATGTGGGGTGGGGGCATGGGCGCGTAGATTAGGCGATGAGCGGCTAGGATAAGGCATGGTGAACACCCCATTTCCCCAACCCTGTGATGCCGCGACCTACCTGGCGTGGGAGGCGAGCCAGACCGAACGGCACGAGTTGTACCAGGGCTTGATTCGCTTGCGGCCAGGGGCCACGGCTAACCACAACACGGTGTGCGGCAACCTCGTTGTGGCTTTGCGCCAGCAGCTTGAAGGCTCGGACCACCGGGTGTTTGCGATCGATTTGCGCGTGCATGTTCCGTCGCTGAACGCGTATCTGTACCCCGATGTGATGGTGGACGGCACCGCACCCAACCATCGAAACGGGCGGTCTTTGCTGGCCAGTACCCCCGTGCTGGTCGTTGAGGTGCTGTCCGACAGCACCGCCACCTGGGACCGGGGCGGCAAGTTCGCGGCCTACCGGCAACTGCCCAGCCTGCAAGAGTACGTGTTGATCGATCCGCAAGCCCGCACGGTGGAGCTGTACCGGCGCAACGCGGCCCAGCGGTTTGAGCTCTATGCCTGGGATGCCCGCAACCCCGGGCCTTGTGAGTTCGCCAGCGTGGGGCTGCAGTGGCCGCTGGAGGATGTGTTTGAGGGCGTGGTGATGGAGCCACCCACTGATGTAGTCGCTGCCTGAAAACTACAAGCCTTTTAGGCCGCCTGTGCTTATTCCATAAGCGCAAGCAGCTCTTTTTTCAATAGCAAACTAGTCCGCCATCAGCCGCGCCGTGCCCGACACGCGCACCGAGCTGCCCGGCGTGTCCGACAGCTCGGCCCGCAGCAGCGAGCGCATGCCCATGTCTTCGCCCTGCACCACGTCGATACGGCCGCCGTGCGGCCAGTCGATGTCGCGCAGATAGCCGGCCAGGGCGGCGGTGGCGGCGCCGGTGGCCGGGTCTTCCAGCACGCCGCCGGACGCAAAGGCGTTGCGGGTGTGCAGGCGCTGGGCGGATTCGGCAAATACCAGCACGATGGTGGTCAGGCCTGCACCGCGCATCAGGCGGCGGCCCGCGGCCAGGTCGTAGTGCATGGCGGCCAGGGCCGAGCGGGTTTTCAGTGCCAGCACCAGGTGGTCGGCGCCGCCATGGGCCAGGGCGGGTGGAATGCGTGGGTCCAGCTGGTGGGGCGTGTAGCCGAACAAGGCCAGTGCGGCCGCCACCAGCGCCGCCGGGGCGGGCTGGCTATGGGTGGGTGGGGACTGCAGCGCGGCTGCCACGGTGGCACCTTCCTGGTGGCCTTCGACGGTGATCTGGGCGTGGTTCAGCGTCAATGCAAACACGCCGTCGCCGTGCTGCAGCGCCAGGGCCGCACCGAGCGCAACCGTGGCGTGGCCGCAGAAGGCGACTTCGCTCTCGGGCGAGAAGTAGCGCACGCGCCAGCCGCCAGCCACCGGCGTGGCAAATACGGTTTCTGAAAAGCCCACTTGGGCGGCGATGCGCTGCATGTCGGCATCGGGCGGCAGTGCGTCGGCCACCACCACACCGGCCGGGTTGCCACCGGTGGGGCCATCGGAGAAGGCAGCAATTTTCTGGATAGACATGGGGTCCTTTCTACCGCAGGCTGGCCACGTGGGGGACCAGCGATGCCAGGTTTACAAAGCTGAGTTCGTGCAGGGCCGACAGCCCGGCGGTGTGCGCGTCGCTGAGCTGGGCGGCACACAGGATAACGCGGTTGCGGTCCAGGCCCAGGCGTTGGCGCAGGCGCAGGCTGGGCTCGATGTCGCTGCGGACTTCGCCGGTTTTGCAGGCGATGCAAATGGGGGCCCGGCCTTGCGGCAGGATGAGCACGTCCAGCGGGTGCAAGTCGCCGTCGGCCCACACCAGCGTGGCCCCGCGCGCGCAGGCGAGGCCTGGCGCCTGGTCCTTGAACAGGTCCTGCAGCCTCAAAAACACCAGCCGTTGCAGCCAGCCGCCGTCAAAGAACTGGTGGATGGCCTGGGAGGGGCGCAGCGTCAGGCCGATGCATTTCTCGGGTTTTTGGAGGTGGTAGCGCGCAAAGAAGCTGCGCTCGTACAGCCTTTGGCACAGGGCGGTGATGGCCTGTACATCGTGGGCGGGTAGACCACCCAGCTCCAGGCGCACCAAGGTGTGGCTGTTGCGGTACGCATAGGCGATGCGCTCGATCAGCTCGGCGAAAAGGCTGAACTGTGCGCCGATCTGGCGTGCCGCACCGTCAAAGAAGCCGTGCATATCGACGTGGGCGGGCTCAAAGCGGACCCCGATCTGCCGTTCGGCAAACCAGGCGGTGAGCGGGGCGGTCTGCCGGTTGTCCATGCCGATGCGCGCAGCGGCCAGGGGTGGGGTTGGTTTGTACGGCGTGGCCGGGGCCGGGGGCTCTGGCGCTTCGGGCGCCTTACGGCCTTTGTTTTCGCGCAGCGCGGCAAAGTAGCGCTCCAGCAGCTTTTCCACATAAAACACCGTACCGTAGACCATGGAGGGCGTGCCGCATTGGGCGCAGCCGACTTTTTCGCCTACCGGGGTGGAAGTGTCTTCCGCCACCAAGCTGCACTGCTTGCATCGGTAAATTGGCATGGCGGGTTAGCTATAAATTTGAGAGCTGTTCGTGCTGATGGTATAAGCGCAAGGGCCTGTTTTGGTTATATTTTGGGTGCCCGCACTGCCGACTTGGGCCGAAACGCCTTGCACACCGCGTCATCGGTTTCCAGGTACGGCCCGCCGATCAAATCGATGCAGTAGGGCACGGCGGCAAAGATGCCGGGCACGCCGCGCGCGGGCAGGCCCTCCAGCGTCTCGGCAATGGCCTTGGGCTGGCCCGGCAGGTTCAGCACCAGGGCCTGGTCGCGCACCACGGCGGTTTGGCGCGACAGGATGGCGGTAGGCACAAACTGCAGGCTGATCTGGCGCATCTGTTCGCCAAAGCCTGGCAGCTCTTTGTGGGCCACGGCCAGGGTGGCCTCGGGGGTCACGTCGCGCAGGGCCGGGCCGGTGCCGCCGGTGGTCAGCACCAGGCTGCAACCGGCATCGATCAGTTCGACCAGCGTGGCGCTGATGACGGCCTGCTCGTCGGGGATCAGGCGAGGGAGGAATTCAATCGGGTTCTTGAGTGCGCGCGCCAGCCAGTCTTGCAGGGCGGGCAGGCCCTTGTCTTCGTAGACACCGCTGCTGGCCCGGTCGCTGACCGAGACGATGCCGATCTTGACGGGATCGAACGCTGTGCTCATTCTTCTGTCTCTTCTATCGTTCCGTCGTTGAGCGGGCCGTCGGTGTCGGCCAGTTGCTCGCGCACCAGCTGGAAGATGTCGCGGTAGGCGCGGCCATGGCGGGGCAGAGCGCCGGGCTTTTCGGGCACCAGGTCTTTGCGGGCCTGGCGGACCAGGGCGCGCAGCTGCTGGGTGTCGGTGCGCGGGAACTCGGCGATCCACTCGCCGACGGCATCGTCTTCGGCAATCAGGCGGTTGCGCCAGGTTTCGGCCTTGTGCAGGGCCAGGTTTTCCTGTGCCGAGCCCGAGTGCTGGATCTTCAGCGCACCGCGGATTTCTTCGAGCTTTTCGGGCTCTTGCTTGCGCATCAGTTTGCCAATGAACTGCATCTGGCGGCGCTTGCCTTCGAAGTTGGTGATGCGCTTGGCTTCCAGCACGGCATCAAACAGCTTCTCGGTGAGTTGCAGCTTGGTGAGCAGGTCCAGGCGCAGTGTCAGCAGGCTTTCGCCCAGGGCTTGCAGCTCGTCACTTTCCTTTTTGAGGTCGGTGCGGCTGGAGGCATCGGTGCCCTTGAGTTCGGCTTTGAGCTGGATATCCAGTTCGCTACCTTCGGCGACGAATTTGCCGTGGACGTAGTAGCCTTTGGTGAGTTTGCGTGACATGCTTTGAGTGTGTTGTGCGCGCGGTGCGCGGGGTATCCGATGGGGGTGCAGCAGGGGAGGCTGCGTGGCAAGTATCATAGCCGCCAACATGAAAAAACCTGATTCCACCGTCCCTCACGCCCATACCAGCCCTGCCAGCGGCTTCGCCTACAGCCGCCCCTTCTTCGAAGAGCTGGTCGACAGCGCCCTGGCGCATGCCAAAAAGCTGGGCGCCACCAACGCCGGGGCCGAGGCTTCCGAGGGCTGCGGCCTGAGCGTTTCGGTGCGCAAGGGCGCGCTGGAAACGGTGGAGCGCAACCGCGACAAGTCGCTCGGTATCACGGTCTATGTGGGCAAGCGCCGGGGCAACGCCAGCACCTCCGATTTCTCCAAGGCCGCCATCCAGCAAACCGTGAAGGCGGCCTACGACATTGCGCGTTTCACCGCCGAAGACCCGTTCGCCGGTTTGCCCGATGCCAAGAACATCGCCAAGCGCCAGGTCGATCTAGACCTGTTCCACCCCTGGGCCATCACCAGCGAAGACGCCGCCCAGATCGCCATGGAATGCGAGGCCGCGGCCCTGCAAACCAGCAAGCTCATCACCAACAGCGAAGGCGCGGGCGTGTCGGCCCAGCAGTCGCATTTCTTCAGCGCCCATACCAACGGTTTTCGCGGCGGCTACGCCAGTTCGCGCCACTCCTTGTCGGTGGCCCCCATCGCGGGCAAGGGCAGCGGCATGCAGCGCGACTCCTGGTACAGCTCGATGCGCAGCGCCGACGATCTGGCCTCGCCGCAGGCCGTGGGCCGCTATGCCGCCCAGCGCGCCCTGAGCCGCCTGAAGTCGCGCAAGATCCCCACGGTGCAATGCCCGGTGCTGTTCGAGTCGCCCTTGGCGGCCGGGCTGCTGGGGGGCTTTGTGCAGGCGGTGAGCGGCGGTGCGCTGTACCGCAAGAGCACCTTTTTGCTGGATTCGATGGGCAAACAGATATTTCCCAAGCACATCCAGCTGCTGGAAGACCCGTTTGTGAAGCGCGGCAAAGGCAGCTCGCCGTTTGACGACGAGGGCGTGCGCGTCAAGGCCCGCACCGTGGTGGACGCAGGCCGCGTCGAAGGCTATTTCCTCAGCAGCTATTCGGCCCGCAAGCTGGGCATGCAAACCACCGGCAACGCAGGCGGCTCGCACAACCTGGTGCTGAGTTCCAGCCGCACCCGCCCCGGTGACGACCTGGATGCCATGTTGAAGAAGCTGGGTACCGGCCTGTTTGTCATCGAGCTGATGGGCCAGGGCGTGAACTACGTGACCGGCGACTACTCGCGCGGTGCCAGCGGCTTCTGGGTGGAAAACGGCGAAATCGCCTTCCCCGTAGAAGAAATCACCATCGCCGGCAACCTGAAAGACATGTTCAAGGGCATCCAGGCCGTGGGTGCCGATACCTACAACTATGGCGCCAAAACCGTGGGGTCCATCCTCATCAACAAGATGAAGGTGGCGGGCAGCTAGTTTTTAAGGCTTTTAAGCCCCTGGCGCTTATTCCTTCAGCGCAACCAGCTATAAATAATAGAGCTGGTTGCGCTTTTTGCTTTGGGGCTGGATCCGGCTTACTTGCCGCGCTTTTTGGCCAATTCGGCCTGCGTTTCCTGCCACAACTCCATGCCCACATTGGTCGCAACCTGGGCGTTGATCTTGGTGAGCTTGTCGCGCATGCGGGCGGTCTCGGCGGGGGCGAGTTCGTTGATCTGCATGCCCTTGGCTTTCAGGTCGGCCAGGGCCTTGGCGGCTTCATCGCGGGTGTCCTTGCGCTCGAAGTCGCGGCTGGCTTTGGCCGCATCGAGCAGCACTTTTTGCTCGTCCTTGCTTAAGGTCTCCCACCACTTTTTGCTGGCCAGCACGATCCAGGGGCTGTAGACGTGGTTGGTCACGCTGAGGTACTTTTGCACTTCATAGAACTTGCTGGAGACGATGGTGTTGAACGGGTTTTCCTGGCCGTCCACGGTCTTGGTTTCCAGGGCGCTGAAGAGTTCGCTGAAGGGCAGGGGGATGGCGTTGGCACCCAGCGACTTGAAGCTGTTGAGGAACACTTCGTTCTGCATCACCCGCAGTTTCACGCCGTCCATGTCTTCCAGCTTGGTGATGGGGCGCTTGTTGTTGGTCAGGTTGCGAAAGCCGTTTTCCAAGTAGACCAGGCCGACCAGGCCTTTTTCCTGCAGCTTGGCCATGACCTTCTGGCCGATGGGGCCGTCCAGCACCGCGTCGGCTTCGGCGGCATTGTTGAACAGGAAGGGCGTGTCCCACAGGGCCATTTCCTTGGTGATGCCGACCAGGGTGGCGGTGGAGCCAACCATCATCTCCTGCGCGCCGCCCACCAGGGCCTGCTGCATCTGGGTGTCCGGACCAAGGGCGGCGGCACCGATGGCGCGCAGCTTCATCTTGCCGCCCGAGGCTTTGTCGACCGCGTCGGCAAACACCTTGGACGCGCGGCCCTGGTTGCTTTGCTCGTTCAGGCCGTAGCCAAAGCGGATCAGGCGGGGTTTGATGTCCTGGGCCAGGGCATGGGTGGCGGCACCCAGGCTGAGGGCGGCCAAAGTGGCCAGGGCGGTGCGGCGAAGTACGTTTTGCATGGTGTCTCCTAGAGGGGGTAAAAAATTAACGCATCCACGCCACGGGCGCGATGACGATCTGCGGGAAGATGACGAACAAAATCAGGATCAGCGTGTAGGTGATGAGGAAGGGGTTCACGCCCTTGATCACTGTGTGCATGGGCAGGCGGCCCACCCCGGCAATCACGTTGAGCACCGTGCCCACCGGCGGGGTGATCAGGCCGATGGCGCCGTTGAGCACAAACATCAGGCCGAAGTACACCGGGTCGATACCGGCCTTCACGGCGATGGGCAGCATCACCGGGGCGAAGATCAGGATGGTGGGGGTCAGGTCGAGCGCGGTGCCGATCAGCACCAGCACCACCATCATCACCGCCATCAGCAGGCGCGGGCTGTCCACCAGCGGGCCGAGCCAGTTCGACAGGGTGCTGGGCAGGTCGGCCAGGGTGATCATGTAGCTGGCCACGGCGGCCCCGGCGCACAGGAACATCACCACCGAGGTGGTCTTGGCGGCCCGCACCAGCACGGCATACAGCTCGGGCACACGCATTTCGCGGTGGATGAACAGGGCCACGATGAGGGCGTAGAAGGCGGCCACCACGGCGGCTTCGGTGGGAGTGAAGAAGCCGGTCTTCATGCCGCCGATGATGATGATGGGCATCAGCAGCGCCCAAAAGGCTTTGCCAGTGGCGCGCACGCGCTCGGCCAGGGGTAGCGGCTGGCCCATGGGCAGGTCGATCTTGCGCAGCACCAGTTTCCAGGCCACGATCAGGCCCAGGCCCATGATCAGGCCGGGCACGATGCCCGAGACAAACAGGGCCGAAATCGAGGTGTTGGTGGTCACGCCGTAGATCACAAACGGCATCGACGGCGGGATGATGGGCGCGATGATGCCGCCCGCAGCCAGCAGCCCGGCCGATGCGGGCAGCGGGTAGCCGTTGTTGCGCATCATGGGCAGAAGGATGGTGGCGAGCGCGGCGGTATCGGCCAGGGCCGAGCCGCTCATGCTGGCCATCAGCACCGCAGCACCAATCGCCACATAGCCCAGCCCGCCGCGGATGTGGCCCACCCAGGCCTGCGCCATGGCGATGATGCGGCGGCTGATGCCACCCGAGTTCATCAGCTCACCCGCCAGGATGAAAAACGGCACGGCCAGCAGTGGAAAGCTGTCCACCCCGGCCACCAGGTTTTGCGCCAGCAGCTGGGTGTCCCAAAACCCCAGGACCCAGGCCATGCCGGCCCCGGTAAGGACCAGCGCCAGCGCCATGTTCATGCCAATGCCCATCAGCAGCAACATGCCCGCTGAGAAAACGACAAATGCTTGACCTTCTGCGGACATAGCGATTACTCCATCTCGACGCTGTGACCGAGGTCCAGCGTCTGGTTGCGAACCAGCTCCCACAACGCCATCAGTCCGATGGCGGCAGAGCACAAAAAGGCGGGCAGGGGCAGCAGGGCACTGGAATAGCCCAGCACCACCGAATGGCTGCCCAGGCCCACCACCACCTGTAGCCAGGCGCCCCAGGCCAGAAAGCCGCAACCCAGCACCACCAGCACGCGGATCAGCACCGCCATGGCGGTGAGCATGGCGGGCTTGTCGCGCAGGGCCAGCAGCAGGCTGGTGAAGGCCATGTGCTCGCCCATCGGGTAGGCGGCGGTGGCACCGATGAACACCATCCACACAAACAGTAGGCGCGAGAGTTCCTCGCTGGCGGCCACGCCACTGCCAAAGCCGTAGCGCAGCACCACGTTGACGAACACCGACGAGGCCATGACGGCCAGGCACAGGGCCATGGCCGCATTGGCCAGGCGCACCAGTTTGGGCGGGACGGGAGGGGTTTCAGAGGCTTGCATCGGGGGTCTCCTGCGTCCAGCGGACGGCGTGGGGGGTGAGGGTGGCCAGGGTCTGGGTGGCGTCCAGCGTCAGCACGCCGGGCTCGCCCTGGGGGTCTTCCAGCGTGGCGAACTGGCTATCGACCAGATTCGCCTGGAAGTAGTGGCCGCCCGCGCGCTGCGCCACGCGGGTGCGGGCGGCATCGATGCGGAGGGCCAGGTGCACAAAGCGCAGGCCGGGCAGGGCCGCACGCAGCTGGTCGCGGTAGGCCTTTTTCAAGGCCGAGCAGGTCAACACTGCACCACCGGGGTGGCGTTGCAGCTCGGTTCCCAGCAGGGCCAGCCAGCCCACGCGGTCGGCATCGACCAGCGGGATGCCGGCGCGCATTTTTTCCACGTTGGCGGCGGGATGGAAGTCGTCTCCCTCCACCAACGGCCAGCCCAGTGCCTGGGCAACCGCGTGGCCCAAGCTGGATTTGCCACAACCGGCAACGCCCATGACAACCAAAGAAACCATATTGGACAGCGCTATCCCAAGAGGGTTGAAAAATGCAGGCCACCACGTGAACGCAGGGCCTGCGGAAAATCCGGCTTTGCAAGTTGCAAATTTGGACAGCGCTATCCTAAATCCGATGCCGGGCTTTTGCGCTCAGGGTTTTCACCAGCTACCGGCGCTTTTTTGGGGGCTGTTGGAGGCCGTCCAGCCCGGTGACGGGCGTGGTTAGAATCGCGTCAAAATCCCATGGACAGCCCCATCTCCCCCCCATTGCGCCGCCGCGCCACGGGCCGCGCCACCCTTGCCGATGTGGCCGCCGCCGCGGGTGTCAGCGCCATCACGGCCTCCCGGGCACTGCGCGGCGCACGTGCGGTAGACCCGCTGTTGGTGGACCGCGTCCAGGTGGCGGCGCAGCAGCTGGGCTACGTGCCCGACCCCGCCGCCCGCGCACTGGCTTCGGCCCGCAGCACGCATGTAGCGGTGCTGGTGCCGTTGCTGTCCAACGCCCTGTTCGTGGAGCTGCTGGAGGCCGTGCAGAACACCCTGGCCCCGGCGGGCTACCAGACCCTGATGGGTGTCACCCACTACCAGCCCGCCGAAGAGGATGCCCTGCTGCGCAGCTACCTGGCGCACCGCCCGGCGGGCCTGCTGGTCACCGGGCTGGACCGCAGCGATGCTGCCCGCCAGATGATTGCGGCCAGCGGGGTGCCCTGCGTGCACTTGATGGAGATCGCGCCCACCCCCGGGGTGTACGGCGTGGGCTTGTCTCAAATGGACGCGGCACGCACCCTCACCGAGCATTTGCTGCAGCGGGGCCGCCGCCGGATTGCCTACGTGGCGGGCCAGCTCGATCCGCGGGTGATGCAGCGGGCCGAGGGTTACCGCGCGGCCTTGCGTTCGGCCGGTTGCTACGACCCGCAGCTGGAAGTGCTGGACCCCGCGCCCACCTCCATGGCGCAGGGCGGGCGTTTGCTGGAAGCGTTGCTGGCGCGCCACCCTGACGTGGATGCGGTGTTTTTCTGCAACGACGACCTGGCGCAGGGCGGCCTGCTGGCGGCGCTGCGCTTGCAGGTGGCGGTGCCGCAGCGAATAGCCGTGGTGGGCTTCAATGACCTGGCGGGCAGCGACCAGATGCTGCCGCCACTGACCACCATCCGCACGCCACGCGCCGAGATTGGCACCCAGGCCGCCCGCATGCTGCTGGCCCTGATGCGCGGTGAACCAGTACCGCAGAGCACGGTAGACCTCGGTTTTGAACTGGTGGTGCGCGGCAGCAGCTGAATCCAGTTTTGGCGGCTTTTTTCAGGCCTCCAATAGCCGCCTAGCGCTCATTCCATCAGCACGAGCAGCTATCTTTTTCGATGTAAAAAACTATAGCATGCCCAACGGGTGGCAGCGCCGGTGCTTTAGCGGCGATCGGCCGCATCGGGCCGCTGCCCCGGCAAATACAGACGGCGGCGCGGGTCCTCGGGTGCGCCGGGCGGGGCCTCCTGCACCGGGGGCCGCGGCGCAGGGCGGGCTTGCTCCATGCGCTGGCGGTCTTGCTGCTGCTGTTGTTGTTGTTGATGCTGCGCCTGGGCATCGCGCTGCTGCTGCTGGCGGTTTTGCTGGTCGCGCATCTGCTGCTGCAGCGTCAACTGCTGTTGCTGTTGCTGCTGCATCTGTTGTTGCGCGGCCTCGCGCTGGCGCTGCATTTGCTCGCGCTGGGCCTGCTGCTGGCCTTGTTGCTGCAGCATCTGGCTGCGGTTTTGTTCTTGCTGCTGGCGTTCGCGGTCCATCTGCTGCTGGCGCTGCATTTGGGCCCGCTGCTCCAGTTCGGCCTGGTTGCGCGGTGCATCCTGCATGCGCAATTCCGGGCGTGGATGGGGAATGGCCTGTGGCTGTGGCCAGACCGGCTGGGGCGGTGGTTGCACCATGGGCTCTACCCGCATCGGGCCGTTTTCAAAGGGCCGGGCGGGGCGGCCCCAGCCCGGCTGTTGGGGCCGGTTGGCGTCGTTGCTGGGCCGCTGAAACTGCGGGTAGGTCGGCCGCCATGGCTGGCCCGGCGCCAGCGGGAGCCAGTGGCCTTGCGGTGGGGTGCGGCGGTCGTGGTCGAAGCGGTGGGGGCCTTCAAACTGCACCAGGGCGGGCGCGTAACTGGGGCGCTGCTGTATCGGCCCGGGCACCCAGGCCCATTGCGCGCCGATCTGCGCCCAACGACCGTAGTGGAAGGGTGCAAACCCCCAGGGGGCGTTGTCTACCCAGGTCCAGCCCCAGGGCGCGACCCAGCGCCATTGGCCGTTTTGGTAGGGGGCCCATTGGCCCACGGTGACCCGGGGAAACCAGACGGCGCCGTAGGCACTGTCATTGCGCCAGTCGCCATAACCGTCCAGTTGCTGGTAACCGATCACGTCGCGTGACACGAAGCGGGCGCTTTGCGACTGGTCTTCGGCCCGGTCGCGGGCATAGGTCCAGAGATCGAAGTTGTCGCGTTGCAGGTTGGCGTGGATCTCCTCCTGGCCCAGTTGCCGGTCAAAGTAGCGGACCTGCTGCGGGCTGCCCAGGGTGCGGGACGTGCCGTTTTCGCCGTACACCACGGCACTGCCACTGCGCACCGTGACCGCCGTGGTGCCAGCGTTGGGATCGACATCCAGCCGGAACTCGCCGGGCTGGCTGGCGGTGAAGGCCAGGTTCGGGGTGTTGACCTCCAGCGTCTCACCGGGGTAGAGGTTGCGCACGCGCAGCGCCAGTGTGCCCTGGGTCAGGGTGAGGCGGGTGGTGTTGTCGTCCACTTCGCTGATTTCCAGCGCGGTTTGGCCGTTCAGCCGCAAGGCCGTGGAGCCACTGTGCAGCTCGGCGCGTGCGCCAGGGGCGGTTTGCAGCCGGTCGCCGCTGGTCAGGGGGCGGTTGATTTCGACCGGGCCCCACTCTTCGCCACCGGACGGGGCGAAGCTGACCCCGCCTTCCATCAGGCTCAGGCGTGCGACCCGGCCCGGTGGGGCGGCCTGCGCCAGGGCGTGGGTGGCGGTCAGTGCAATGAGCAACGCGCCCAGCAGGTGGGCGGTTTTTTGAAGAAAAGTGGACGGCATGGCATTGGCAGGAGTGAACACTGCTGTTTTAACGCGGTAGCATGCCGTTTGGTTGGCTTACCCTGCCAGTGCGGCTTTCACGGCGGCAGATACCTGGCCCATCTCGGCCTTGCCTGCCAACTGCGCCTTGGCAGCACCCATCAGCTTGCCCATGTCGCCCGCACCCAGTGGGCGGCCCAGCTCGGCCACCATGGCCGCGGCCAGGGTGCGCACCTCGGCGGCCACCTGCTCGGCATCCAGGCGCTGGGGCAGGTATGCAGACAGCACCGTCAGCTCGGCTTTTTCAATGTCGGCCAGGTCGGCACGCTCGGCCTTGGTGAACGCATCGATGGAGTCCTTGCGCTGCTTGATGAGCTTGTCGACGATGGCGACCACGGCCGCGTCGTCCAGCACCACGCGCTCGTCTACCTCTTTTTGCTTGAGTGCGGCCAGCAGCAGGCGCACCGTGCCCAGGCGGACGCTGTCCTTGGCCCGCATGGCGGTTTTCATGTCTTCGGTGATTTGTTCTTTGAGGGACATTGGGTGCTCCTGGGGTGTGGATAGGACTTGCGCGGCGCTGTCTGAGTCGCCCTCTGGGTGTTCCGAGAGTCTTGCGTAAGTCCTGTTATGGATTCTGGAATAGAAAAAGCCCGCCCTGGCGTCCCTGGGCGGGCTTGTCAAACTGCGAACAGTCTGAAAAGGCGCTTAGTACAGCTTCTTAGGCAGCTGCATGGAACGCACGCGCTTGTAGTGGCGCTTGACAGCGGCCGACTTCTTGCGCTTGCGCTCGGTGGTGGGCTTTTCGTAGAACTCGCGCGCACGCAGGTCGGTCAGCAGGCCGAGCTTTTCAATGGTGCGCTTGAAACGGCGCAGAGCGACGTCAAAGGGTTCGTTTTCTTTTACACGGATGGTTGTCATGACAGAAATGGGTTCCGATTTAGGTGCAGGTCTTGTCGAAAGGAAGATCAGGCCGTTGGACGCGACATCTGCGGTGTTCCCCTGCTATTAAATTGATCAGGCAGCAGGGGTTTGCCAGCAAAGCCTTGGATTATAGCCTGTAACCTGCCCGATTTGCGCGTGTTTCCATCTGGATGATCGCCTCATAGTCGGCCAGCGGCAGCTCGGCGAAGTCCTCTATCAGCAGTGCCGCGCGGGCACCGGCCAGCGCCTCGTCGTGCATGGCGTGCTGCAGGGCCTGGCGCAGGGCGAGCAGCACGCCGGGCGGGGTCTGCAAGGAGGTGATCAGCGGCAGGCCCGGGGCCGGTGCGGTGTGGCCACAGACCTGCACGCCGCGCACCGCCTCAGGCTGGTCGCGCTGCAGCAGCGCCAGGGTCACGCAGTCGATGGCGGCCAGGTCGGCCTTGCCACTGCGTACGCTCTCTACCGAGGCGTGGTGCGAACCGGTGGCCACGGCGTTACCAAAGAAGTGGCCGTTGCGCGCCAGCGGGGACACCAGCGCCCGCAGGCTGTTGTAGCCGGATTGCGAATCTTCGGCGTTGTAGGCCACGGTGCGGCCTCGGAAACCGGCCAGCGGCAGCCCGGCATCGGCGCTGCGGCACACCAGCTGGCTGCGGTAGCGCAGGCCGTCGCAACCGGGGGCGGTGTAGCTGAAAGCGCCCACCAGCTGCACCCGCCCGGCCAGTGCGTGGGTCAGGGGGTAGCCGCAGGTTTGGCTCAGCAGCAGTTCGGGGTCCAGCCAGTGCGCCAGCAGGTCGGTGGGCTGGGCCAGCGCGCCGGGGAGGTTCAACTGCGCGGCCACAGATCGCCACAGCGCAGCATTGGCCGCCGACCCGGCCGCGTACATCGGGAAAGAACTCAACATCGGGGTCAGTGCGTTTCAGTGGGTAGGGTGGCTCTTGGGGTGCAGTACCAGGTCTTCGGGCAAGACCGGTGAATCGATCGGCGACAGCGCAAACCGGCGCACCAGATGGCCATAGCCGGGCACCAAAAATCCGCCGTTGCGCCGCAGGTAGCCTGCGCGGTCGGCCAGATAGGTGCGGCGCAGCCGGTACCAGGGCATGGTGGGCGTTTCGTGGTGCACCACGTGGAAGTTGTTGTTCAGGTAGAGCAGGCGCCAGAAGAAACCTGCCTCGTTGATGGCAATGCGGTGCGCCGGGCGGTCGGCTGGGCGGTGTTCGTACAGCGAGCGCAGCATGGCCAGACCCAGTGCCGGGTAGGTGATGAGCAGGTAGTGCAGCGGATGGATACCGGCCCAGTGCTGCAAAGCCCACAGCATGCCCGCCAGCAGCAGCAGGTGTTCGGCCCAGCTGGCGGTTTGCGACCAGTCGCCGCGCAGCGGCTTGCGCACGATATCGGCCCAGGTGGGCACGATGGCCAGCGCCGGGCCCACCACCAGGCGGCCCAGCACCGAACGCTGCCAGCGCCAGCAGACCTTTTGCCAGGCGGGCAGGGCGGCAAACTGGGCGGCGGTGAGGTAGTTGCTTTCGGGGTCGATGCCGGGGCGGGTCAGGTGCTCGTCCTGGTGGTGGACCAGGTGGCTGTGCAGGTACAGGTCAAACGGGTACCACACGGCCAGCGGGGCCAGACCCAGCAGGCGGTTGATTTTGGGCGATGCCGTGGGGTGGCCGTGCACCAGTTCGTGCTGCAGGCTCATGTACCAGCAGGTCAGCAGCAGCAGCGCGGCACTGCCCCAGGCGCTGCCGAGCACCGACCAGTAGCCCACCACCAGGCCCCAACCCAGGTACACACAAGCCACCAAAAGCCAGGTCGGCCATTCAAAGCCGTGGGATGCTGTGTCGGGGGGGCGGGTCATGGGATGGGTACTTGTATATGGTGGTATGGACAGGTGATCCTAATGGACTTTACCCAGATTGCGCAACTGAATAATGCACATATGCATATTCAATGCCACGCATGGCAACCCCCATGTATGCAAAACAATGCCCGCGTGCTTTTGGTTACCGTGGCCCTGGCTAGAATGTTTGGCCAGGTTGCCTGTACAAGTGCGGCAGCCCTGCTTTTCAACCGTTCCCCTCCAAAAGGTATTCCATGCTGAAAAAAATCTGCGCCGTGGCACTGTGCTTCGGTCTGGCCCATGCGGCCCTGGCCGACGATCTGCTCGACACCATCAAGTCCAAAGGCGTGGTGAAGATCGCCATGGAGGGCACCTACCCGCCGTTCAACTTCAAGGATGCCAAGACCGGCGCCCTGCAGGGCTTTGACGTGGACATCTCCAACGCCATTGCCGCCAAGCTGGGCGTGAAGCCCGAGTTTGTGGCCACCGAGTGGGCCACCATCCTGGCCGGCCTGCAGGTCGGCAAGTACGACATGGTGGTGTCGCAGGTCACCATGACCGAAAAGCGCGCGCTGGAATTTGACTTCTCGGTGCCCTACACCGTGTCGTTCGCGCAAATCATCCTGCGCAAGGACGATAAGGCCGAATACGCCAACCTGGACGCCCTCAAGGGCAAGAAGGTCGGCGCGGGCCAGGGCAGCATTTACGCCGAAACCCTGGGCAAGGTCGGCGGTATCGATGTCAAGACCTACACATCGGCGCCGCTGAACCTGCAGGATCTCGCCAATGGCCGCATCGACGCCGCGCTGAACGACCGCCTGCTGGTGCCCTACATGATCCAGGAAGCCAAGCTGCCCCTGCGCCCCTCCACTGTGCTGCTGGACAACCCGCAAAAGCAGGGCATTGCCTTCCGCAAGGGCAGCCCCAAGCTGAAAGACGCGCTGGACAAGGCCCTGGGCGAGTTGGTCAAGGACGGCAGCTACGCCAAGATCTCCATGAAGTGGTTTGGTGTGGACGCATCCAAGTAAGTCTTTCCAAATAGTCCACAATGCGCCCGCCCACCAGCGGGCGTTTTTCTTGCTAGGCCAACTTCTGTGATCGACTACCTCCAACCCATCTGGGATTCCGCTCCGCTCATTGCCTGGGGCACGGCCTACACCATTGGCTACGCGCTGCTGGGCATGGTGTTTGGCCTGCCGGTGGCGCTGCTCATCACCTGGGCGCGGTTTGAAAAGATACCGGTGCTGGCGGGCCTGTTCGGTGTGTACGTGAGCTTCATGCGCGGCACGCCGCAGCTGATCCAGGCGTTCTTGATCTACTTTGGCATCGGCTCCATGGGGCTGGACCTGCCGCTGGTGGTGATTGGCACCCTGGTGCTGATCGTCAACGCCAGCGCCTACCTGTCGGAGACGCTGCGCGGGGCGCTCAACGGCATCACCCACGGCCAGTGGAGCGCGGGCCTGAGCCTGGGGCTGACCAAGTTCCAGACCCTGCGCTTTGTGGTTACGCCCCAGGCGCTGCGGCTGGCGATTCCGGGCATCAGCAACACCTTGATCGGGCTGTTCAAAGACACCTCGGTGCTGTCGGTGATCACCGTGGCCGAGCTGCTGAAGATCATCAACGACGTGATCTCGGCCACCTTCAAGCCCTTCACCTTCTACCTGCTGGCCGCGCTGATCTACTGGTCGCTGTGCCTGGTGTACGAATACGCCGTGCACCGCCGCCTGGAGGCGCGCTACAGCAAAGCCTACGCGCGCTGATTTATACGAAATCAGGCGCCAGCGCTTATGGCATCGGCGTAGGCAGCTATCAAACCGATAGTGAACGCAAGTGCGTGAGCGATTGCCGCTGCTGGCCCTGCGCGTCAAAGTTGCTTGCTGCCAACCACTGCGTGAAGGCCGAGCGCAGCACCGGCCATTCGGTGTCGAGGATGGAATACCAGGCGGTATCGCGGTTGCGCGCCTTGTAGACCACGGCCTGGCGGAAGATGCCTTCGAACTGGAAGCCCAGGCGCCGGGCTGCCGCCATGGACGGCGCATTCAGGCTGTCGCACTTCCACTCAAAGCGCCGGTAGCCCAGCCCGTCGAAGGCGTACTGCATCAGCAGAAACTGCGCCTCGGTGGAGATCGGCGTGCGTTTGAGCAGCGGCGAGAAGGCCACAAAACCCACCTCGATCACGCCATTCGCCGGGTCCATGCGCATCAGCGCCAGCGTGCCCACGGCACGCCCGGTGCGCAGGTCGATCACCGCGTAGTGCAAGAAGCCCGGGGCCACCGCCGCCTGGGCCGCGTGGGCGCGGTAGTCGGCCAGCGTGGCAAACGGCCCCACCGGCATGTAGGTCCAGTCGCGGCCGTCCGGCGCCTGGCTGTAGGCGGCGAACAGGTCGTCGGCGTGGCGGGCGACATCCAGCGGCTCCAGGCGGCAGAAGCGCCCCGGCAGCGGGCCGGGCGTGGGCAGGGGGCGGGCGGTCCACTGGGGCATGGCATCGCCGATGGGCTGGTCGTAGAGATTGGTGGTGGGGTGGGTCGTGGGCATGGTGCAGTCCTGGGTCAGATAGGGGCTAAAGTTACGCCATCCGTGGCTGCATGAAAAGCACCACATCGACTTCATTTCATGGTGCCATGACCCCCACCTCCACATTCCCGCTCGCCCTGTTCGACACCCCGCTGGACAAAGACAGCACCGCCGCGCCACTACAGCGCCAGTTGCACCACCGCCTCAAGCAGGCCATTCTGGACAACCGACTGGCCCCGGGCAGCCGCCTGCCCGCCTCGCGCGGGCTGGCCGAGGCGCTGGCCATCTCGCGCAACACCGTCACCGCCGCCTACGAGCACCTGGCGGCCGAAGGCTATGTGCTGCAAGACCGCCAGGGCACCCGGGTGGCGGCCTTGGCCAGCGCCAGCCGCCCGGCCCGGCCCCGCGTGGCACGCGAGCCCACCGCGCCCCCGGTGACCGCACGGCGGCTGGCGCAGATCCGCCCCACCGCGCCCCCAAGCGCCCCCAGCCACGCCTTGCGCCCCGGCATCCCGGCGCTGTCGCACTTCCCGCTGGCGGCCTGGCGCCGGGCTTGCGACCAGGCCATCCGCCGCGCCGGGCCTGCCGCCTTGGGCTACGGCGACCCGGTGGGCGAGCCCGCGCTGCGCACCGCCATCGCCCGCCATCTGGCCGTGGCCCGGGGTGTGCGCTGCGTGCCGGAGCAGATCGTGATCACCGAGGGCGCGCAAGAAGCCCTGGCCCTGTGCGTGCGCCTGCTGTCCAACCCCGGCGACACCGCCTGGGTGGAAGACCCCGGCTACCGCGGCGCCAAGGTGGCCATGCAGGGCGGCGACCTGCGCATCCTGCCCCTGCGCGTGGATGGCGACGGCCTGGTCGCCACCGAGGCCGACTGGAAGGCCCAGCCGCCCCGGCTGGTCTACACCACGCCCTCGCACCAGTACCCGGTGGGTGCCGTGTTGACGGTGGCGCGCCGCCTGGCCCTGATCGCCCAGGCCCGTGCCCAGGGGGCCTGGATCCTGGAAGACGACTACGACAGCGAATACCGCCACGCGGGCGAGCCCATCGGCGCCATGCAGGGGCTGGTGGCGCAGGCCCCGGTGCTGTACCTGGGCACCTTCAGCAAAACCATGTTTCCGTCGCTGCGCCTGGGCTTTCTGGTGCTGCCCGAGGCCCTGCTGGAGCCCACCCGCATCCCGCTGCAGGAGATGCTGCGCGGCGGCCACCGCTATGAACAACTGGCCCTGGCCGACTTCATCGCAAGCGGCCAGTTCAGCCGCCACCTGGGCCGCATGCGCCGCCTCTACCGCGACCGCCAACACGCCCTGCGCGAAGCCCTGACCCAGCACCTGGGCCTGCCCCACCGCATCGAAGGCGGCCATTGCGGTCTGCACCTCACCGTGCGCCTGCCCAGCGCCTACCCCGACGCGGCCATCGCCCAGGCCTCCCAGCGCTACGGCATTGCGCCCACTGCGCTGTCCGGCTTTGCGCTGCAACCCCAGCCGCAAGACAACGGCCTGGTGCTGGGTTACGGCAACACCTCGGCGGAGCTGTTTGCGCCGCTGGTGCAGCGCCTGGGGGCACTGGCGCGGGAGGCGCAGGTGTAGCCGTTTGCTATGTTTACAGTAGCTGCTTACGCTGATGGAATAAGCGCTGGCGGCACTTTTTTTATAAATTGCAGCTTTACAGTTGCAGCAGCCCCAGCGCCTCGGCCCGGCGGTCTTGGGTTTTCATGCCCGCGTAGGTTGCGGCATCCAGCGCTTCAAACCCGCCGATCAACAGCTCCGCCCGCGTGGCGGCCAGCGCGGGGTCGGCCATCGCCTGGTGCAGGCTTTGGCGCAGCAGGGCCAGCAACGCGGGCGGCGTGCCCAGGGCGGTGATCAGCGGCGTGCCCGGCGCGCTGGCGGTGCGGCCCAGGATGCGGATGCCCTCTACCGCCGCGGGCTGGTAGCGCTGGAACTGCGCGTAGCTGATGCAGTCGATGGCCGCGATGTCCGCCTGCCCGCTGCGCACCAGGGCCAGCGAATCGACGTGCGCGCCCGAGGCGATGGCCCGCGCAAAGAACTGCCCGCCCACCGCCAGTGGCGCCACCATGTCGCGCAGGCTGCGGTAGCCCGACTGCGAATCGGTGGAGTTGTAGGCGGCCACCCGGTTGCGGAACGCGGCCAGGGTGCGGCTGGGGTCGTCGGCGCGGCACACCAGGTGGCTGCTGTAATGGATGCCGTCGCAACCTGGCGCGGTGTAGCGCAGTGCGCCGATCACCTGCACCTTGTCCTCCAGCGCATCCACCAGCGGGTAGCCGCAGGTCTGGCTGAACAGCAGATCGGGCCGCAGCCAGTGGGCGGTGAGGTCGGCGTTGGTGGGCACGGTCAGTTCGGCGGGCACGTCGCCCACCCCCGCCAGGCGCAGGTAATGGGCGATGGTGCGCCACAGCGCGGCACTGCCTGCGGGATGGGCCAGGTACATGGGGAGGGAGGCGATCATGGGTGCTATGTAAATGAGAGCTGTTTATGCAGGCAGAATAAGCACAAGCGGCCAATATTATGGGTATCAACTGCCGCCGTTCTAGTTGGCCGTGATTCTGGGCCGTTATGAAAGACTTCTTTAACTGCACTCTTTCTTATGAAAGAACATTTGAGTTTGAGCTTGTAGTCAGTTCTTTGGGGGCCTAACGACGTTACGCACCGTCTGACTTCGACGCGCCAACGCTTTTTGTTGGCGTACGAGGGTGACGATGTCTGGAGGCATGGGGTTTGGCGACGTATTGCCGGAGTCGTCAGGCATGGAGCCGCAACATCAACGCTAATGGATGCAGGGCCGAGCCCTGGAATCCATAGTGGGCATAGAACGCCTTGGCCTGGTCATTCAGCGCATGGACCAGCAGGGCCCGCACACCTGCATTCTGCGCAACCGCCAGCGCGCGGTTGACGGCATCTTGCAGCAGCGACGCACCCAGTTTCAAACCCTGGGCACGCTGGTCCACTGCCAGCCGGGCCAGCACCATCACGGGCACGGGGTCGGGCATGTTACGCCGTACCGCGCTGGTGGCATCCTGGTGCGCCACGGCACCCGCGGCCAGGGCGTAGTAGCCGAAGACCTGGCCTTCCGGGTCGGCCACCACAAAGGTGCGGCTGGCACCGCTGAGGTGGTTGGTCAGCGCACGGCGCTTGAGCCAGTCGTCCAGCGAGGCCTCGCCGCAGGCAAACGGGCTGAGCTGGTGGTTTGCCGTCAGCGGCTGCGGGGCCGACAACTGCAAGCTCATGCGGCTTGTGGTTTCCAAGGAGGCTGCACGGCCATCAACCGCGCCAGGCCGGGGTTGGGGCTGGCGGGTGCATCCAGCAGGGCGGTGAAGGCCTGGAAGCGGTCTGTGTCCAGGCCAAAAAACACCTGGTCCAGCACCACCGCCTGGGCGCGTTCACAGGCGGCTTCCAGCATGAAATCCGAGCGGTTCTTGCCCAGCAAAACCGCCGCCTGGTCGATCAGGTCGCGCTGGGCGGGCAGGGCGCGCAGGTTGATGGGTGCGTCACGCATGGGAACCTCTGGGTGTGTGGACGATAGATATACGATTCTAGGCGGTGTGTAGCTGTTGTCAATACATGGCTCAGGTTGGGGCCACCCCCAACGCCCCCCCACACGCAAACCCACTCGCCCAAGCCCACTGAAAGTTATACCCCCCCAGCCATCCCGTCACGTCCACCACCTCGCCAATAAAAAACAAGCCCGGCTGCTTCGACTCCATGGTCTGGGAAGATAAATCCCGCGTGTCCACGCCACCGGCGGTGACTTCGGCTTTTTTGTAGCCTTCCGAGCCGTTGGGGGTGAGCTCCCAGCGGGCGAGCTTCTCGGCCAGCTGGGCCAGGGCTTTGTCGGTGGCATCGCCGATGGGTTTTTGCCAGGCCGGGTCCTGGCCCGCCCAGGCGTCGGCCAGGCGCGAGGGGACCAGCTGCGCCAACTCATTGGCAATCAGCTTGCGCGACGTGGCTTTGGCGCGGGACAGGGCAGGGGGCAGGTCGACCTCGGGGGCCAGGTTCAGGCGGATGGGGGTGCCCTCGCGCCAGTAGCTGGATATTTGCAGCACGGCCGGGCCGCTTAGGCCCCGGTGGGTGAACAGCAGGTCTTCCAGAAAGGCGGTTTTGGTCTTTTTGGCCCCCACCTCGATCTGCACTGGCAAGGCCAGGCCAGAGAGGTGGGCGTAGGGGGCCCAGGCTGCGCTGTCGAAGGTCAGGGGCACCAGGGCCGGGCGGGGGGTGACCATGCGCAGGCCGAACTGCTGGGCGATGCGGTATCCAAAGTCGGTGGCGCCGATCTTGGGGATGGACAGGCCGCCAGTGGCCACCACGATTTGCGGCGTGGTGATGGTGCCGTGGCTGCTATCGATGGTGTAGCTGCCTGCGCCCGTTCCGTCAGCGCTGGTGGCCGAAAAGGCGATATTTTTGACGGTGCACGGCTGCCAGCGCGCCACGCTGCCTGCGGCGCATTCAGCCAGCAGCATGGTGACCAGGTCTTCGGCGCTGCGGTCGCAGAAAAGCTGGCCTTTGTGCTTTTCGTGGAAGGCGATGCCGTGGCGGGCCATGAGCGCGGTAAAGTCTTTGGGCGTGTAGCGGCTCAGGGCGCTGCGGCAGAAGTGCGGGTTGTCGCTGAGGAAGTTGGCAGGGCCCACGTCCTTGTTGGTGAAGTTGGCGCGGCCACCGCCCGAGATGCGGATTTTCTCGGCCACCTTTTCGCTGTGGTCGATCACCAGCACCTTCAAGCCGCGTTGCCCGGCAATACCGGCGCAGAACAAACCGGCGGCACCGGCGCCGATGATGACGGCATCAAATTTATGCATGAAATAGGCCTTCCGTGCTGATTCCATGGGCGTGAGCAGCTACTAAATTCATTGCACGGCTCCCAGCGCCTTGGCGCGCGTTTGGGTGTCGGCCAGGGCTTGTGTATCGGGTGCGGCCTGGGTGGGCCAGCCTTGCAGATGGGTTTGCACCAGGCTGCCCAGGGCGGTGATCCAGCCGGGTTCGCCGTTCAGGCAGGGAATGTAGTGAAACTCTTTGCCGCCCGCGTTCAAAAAGGCGGCCTTGCCTTCCATGGCGATTTCTTCCAGGGTTTCCAGGCAGTCGCTGGTGAAGCCGGGGCAGACCACGTCCACGCGCTGCACGCCCGCCTTGGCCATGGCCATCAGGCTGGGCTCGGTGTACGGCTCCAGCCATTGGGCGCGGCCCAGGCGGGACTGGAAGGTGAGCTTGTACTGCTCTTTGGTCAGGTCCAACGCGTTGGCCAGCAGGCGGGCGGTCTTGTGGCATTCGCAGTGGTAGGGGTCGCCCAGCTGCAGGGTGCGCGCGGGCACGCCGTGGAAGCTCATCACCAGCTGGTCGGGCCGGCCGTGCTGCTGCCAGTGGCTGCGGATGCGGCGGGCCAGGGCGGCGATGTAGCCCGGATCATCGTGGTAGCGGTTGACGAAGCGCAGCTCGGGGATGTTGCGGGTCTGGCGCGCCCAGTCGTACACCGCGTCGAACACGCTGGCGGTGCTGGTGCCCGAATACTGTGGGTAGGCGGGCACGATCAGCACGCGGGTCACGCCATTGGCCTTGAACTTGTCCAGCTGCTCGGCGATGGACGGGCTGCCGTAGCGCATGGCGTAGTCCACCTGCACCCGGTGGCCGTGCTCGCCCAGCCAGCCCTGCAGCAGCGTGGCTTGCTGGGCCGTGCCGGTGCGTAACGGCGAGCCCTGCGGGGTCCAGATGCTGGCATATTTAGCCGCCGACTTTTTGGGGCGGGTGCGCAAAATGATGCCGTGCAGGATCACTTTCCACACGACTTTGGGGATTTCGATGACGCGGTGATCGCTGAGAAACTGCCTCAGGTAGGGTCGCACCGCCGCTGCCGTGGCCGCGTCGGGCGTGCCCAGGTTGCAGTACAGCACGCCGGTACGGGCGGCTTGGGCGTGGTTGAAAGGGGGTTCTGGCTGGAAGGGAGATGCGAGGAGGGACATGGCGGTATTCTCCCGTACCTATGCTGAACCTTGCCCCCATCCAAGCCATATCCCTCGACCTGGACGACACCCTGTGGCCCGTCTGGCCCGCCATCGAGCGCGCCGAGGCCACCCTGCTGCAGTGGCTGGGCGACCACGCCCCGGCCACGGTGGCCCGTTACCCCACCACCCTGGCACTGCGGGCGGTGCGCGAACAGCTGGAGACCGAGCGGCCCGATCTGCGGCACGACCTGAGCACCCTGCGCCGCGAATCCATCCGCCTGGCGCTGCGCCACGCGGGCGACGACCCGGCCCTGGCCGAGCCCGCGTTCGAGTCCTTTTTTGCGGCCCGCCAGCGGGTCGACTTCTACCCCGATGCCTTGCCCGCACTGGCCCGGCTGGCGGCGCGCTACCCGCTGGTGGCCTTGAGCAACGGTAACGCCGACGTGCACCGCGTGGGCGTGGGCCACCTGTTCCACGCCGCAGTGAGCGCCCGCGAATTCGGCGTGGCCAAGCCCGACCCGCGCATCTTCCACGCCGCCGCCAGCGCCGCCCGGGTGGCCCCGCAGGCGGTGCTGCACGTGGGCGACGACCCGCTGATGGACGTGGTGGGCGCGGTCGGCGCGGGCATGCAGACGGTGTGGGTGAACCGCGGCGGCCACACCTGGGACCACCCCGTCCAGCCGCACCTGCACGTGGTGGAGCTGGGCGCGTTGTGCCAGGCGCTGGGGATTTAGACAAAAAGTGCTGCCCGCGCTGATACCGTCGGCGTGAGCAGCTATCAAATCGATAGTTTTAGTTTCCCGGCGACACCTTGTAGCCCATGCACCTTTCTGCCGTTGTCATCCCCCCGTGCCTGCGCGGTTTTGCGTCCGACGCGCCGCCCGACCAGGCCTTTGATGTGGCCCTGCACGGCCCGCAGGTTGCCCGCGTCCAGCCCGTGCCCGGCCCGGTGCAGGGCACGCTGCTCAGCGCTTTTGTTGATGCCCACGTGCACCTGGACAAAAACTACGCCGCCGACAGCGTGGGCGGGGCCGAGGGCGATCTGCTCACCGCCATCCGCCGCATGGACGTTTACCTGGCCGGGGAGGGCGCGTCCACCCTGCGCGCCCGCATGGAGCGTGCCCTGGAAGACGCCTACGCCTGCGGCAGCCGCGCCTTGCGCACCCACCTGAACTGGGACGGCGCCACGCCGCCGCCCTCCCTGGCCGTGTTCACCGCGCTGCAAGACGCCTGGCGCGGGCGGCTGGAGCTGCAGTGGGTGTCGCTGATCCGACTGGATTTTTTTGCCGATGCCGCCGCGGCCGATGCCCTGGCCCGGGCGGTGCGGGCAGGCGGCGGTGTGCTGGGGGCTTTCGTGTACCGCAATGCCGACATCGACGCCCTGCTGCACCGCGTCTTCAGCCTGGCCCAGCGCTACGGCCTGGCGCTGGATTTCCACGTGGACGAAGGGCTGGACGCCGATGCCACCGGGGTCCACAGCATTGCCCGGCTGACCCAGGCGTTTGGCTTGCAGGGCCGGGTGGTCTGCGGCCACGGTTGTTCGCTGTCGGCCCAGCCCGCAGTCCAGGCGCTGGAAACCCTGGCCCTGTGCGCCCAGGCCGGGGTGCACCTGGTGGCCCTGCCCACCACCAATCTGTACCTGCAAGGTGCCTGGGATGCCACCCCGCAGGAGCGCGGCATTACCCGGCTCAAAGAGGCGCTGGCGCTGGGTGTGTCTGCGTCTATAGCTACCGATAACGTAGCAGACGCGTTCTACCCCTATGGCAGCTACGACCTGTTCGACAGCTTCGGCCTGGGCGTGCAAATGGCCCATCTGGCCCCGGCCCAGGACGCGCTGGCCACCATCACCATCCACCCCGCGGCGGCGCTGGGCCTGGCCTGGGACGGGCGCATCGCCCCTGGCTGCCCGGCCGACCTGGTGCTTCTGGCCGCACGCAACGGCAACGCACTGCTCACGCCGCAGGGCCGCCAACGCGTGGTGGTCCGGGCGGGTGTGGCCCTGCCATTGGACAGCGGCGCAGCAAGAACGCCCCTTAACGCAGGGCCTGCTCCCGTCCAACCGCCCCCGCATCGGCCATAGCGCCTGAACCCGACCGGGACGGCGACACACCACGGTATGGATTTTGGCTATTGTGTATGATGCACATCATGCGAAATTCAAAAACCAATGTCAGGACCTCGGCCAAAGAGGCTTCGCACGAGCGCATCGTGTCTGCGGCTGCGCGGGCGATCCGCCGCAGTGGCTACGCAGGCACCGGCGTGGCCGACATCATGAAGGAGGCGGGCCTGACGCATGGGGCCTTCTATGCCCATTTCGCGTCGCGCGAGGCCATGCTGGCGGAAGCGGCGGGGCGGGCGTGCGCAGAGTCGGCCAGCCTCGCGGCGGAAGTGGCTGCCAGCGTGCCCCCGGGGCAGGCTTTGGCATCCCTGCTGCACACCTACCTCTCGCGGGAGCATCTGGAGCAGATGGAGCAGGGGTGCCCACTGGTCGCGCTGGGCTCGGAGACGGTGCGCCAGGCCCCCGAAGTCCGCCAGGTGATGACCCGGCACATCAAGGCCATGGTCGATCTGGTTGCCCGCCAATCGCCCGACTGGGGCCAGCCCGGGGCCCACGAGCGCGCCCTCGTGACCGTCGCCACCATGGTGGGCAGCTTGCTGCTGGCCCGTGCCGTGGACGAGCCCGCGCTGGCGGACAGCCTGTGCGCGGCCGCCTTGAAGCACCTGGACCCCGCCTGAAGCTGCGCCTACCCCCTGTTTTTGCACGGCAAAAAATATGATGATCGTCATGCCAAAAGAACTGCAAGACAACACACCCTGTGCTGCGCAAAGCTTTGGCGTGGCGCGGCACCAAAACGTGTTCATCCATACCACCCACAAGGAAAACCCATGAAAGCATTTGTTCTCGATCGGTACGGCCAGAAAGGCGGCTTGCGCCTGGCCGACGTGCCGCAGCCAGAGCTGCGTGGCGACGAGGTTCTGGTCCAGGTGCATGCCGCTGGCGTGAACCTGCTGGACGCCAAGATCCGGGACGGCGAGTTCAAGCTGATCCTGCCTTACCGCCTGCCCCTCATCCTGGGCCATGACGTGGCCGGGGTGGTGGTGCAGGTGGGCCCGGACGTGCGGCGGTTCACGCCGGGCGACGAGGTCTATGCGCGGGCGGATGATTTTCGGATCGGCAGCTTCGCCGAGTACGTGCCGGTCAAGGAGGCATCCCTGGCGCGCAAGCCCTCCAACCTCACGTGGGAAGAAGCCGCGTCCATTCCCCTGGTGGCATTGACGGCCTGGCAGGCGCTGGTTGAACGGGCCCGGTTGCAGAAGGGGCAGAAAGTCTTCATCCAGGCGGGCTCCGGCGGTGTCGGCACCATGGCGATCCAGTTAGCCAGGCACCTGGGTGCTGTGGTTGCCACGACGACGGGCAGCAGCAATCTCGCGCTGGTCAAAAGCCTGGGTGCCGATGTCGCCATCGACTACACGGCGCAGGATTTTGAGGATGTGTTGCACGGCTACGACGTGGTGCTGAACAGCCAGGACGGCAAAACGCTTGCCAAATCCTTGCGCGTGCTCCGGCCGGGTGGGCAGCTCATCTCCATCTCCGGGCCGCCGGACCCTGCTTTCGGCCAGCAGATTGGGGCGCCCGGGTTTGTGAAGCTGCTGATGCGGCTCTTGAGCGCCGGTATCCGGCGCAAGGCCCGGCGCCAGGGGGTCGACTTCTCGTTTCTGTTCATGCGGGCGGACGGAACCCAGTTGGGCGAGATCACCCGGTGCATCGAAGCGGGCGCCATCCGCCCGGTGGTGGACCGGGTGTTTGCGTTCGAACAAACCAACGAGGCCATGGCCTATGTCGAGACCGGCCGGGCAAAAGGCAAGGTCGTCATCAAGCTGAAGTGAGCCAACACCATGCCCGTGCAGTGGCTTGCAGGCCGGATGGATTTGAAACCCCCGCGGTAGGCGGACACCGCACGATGACCCGTAAAAAGTGCCTTCTGCGCTTTGTGCATAAGCGTAAGCAGCTATTGAATAGCTAGTGCTTTGAACGCCACCATGCGGCGTTTTTTCCTACACACAGGGTATGGCTTGGCTGACGTACAAGCCGCGCCGCCCGCAGGAAGATGGAGCCACTTGCCGCGCTGCCGCTGGCGGCACGGATTCCATCCCCATTCCTGAAGGAGCATGTATATGTCGAACGAAATCAACCTCAATCCCGGCCTGTTGGGTGGCCTGGCCGTGCCCGTGGGCGGCCCCAACGATGCCGAGGTGCCGATGCACAACGACGACGTGATCGCCACGCTGAACGACCTGATCGAAACCTGTTACGACGGTGAATACGGTTTCAAGGCCTGCATGGAACGCACCAAGACGCCCAGCCTGCAAGCCGTGTTTGCCGAGCGCATGCGGGACTGCGGCCGCTCGGCCGCCGAGCTGGCCAGCGAGGTGGTGCGCCTGGGCGGCACGCCCGAGGACAGCGGTACCGTGGGCGGCACCATGCACCGCGGCTGGGTTGCCGTGCGGGACATGCTGACCAGCGACGATGGCAACGACCTGGCCATGCTGGAAGAGTGCGAGCGCGGTGAGGACATTGCCCTGGGCAGCTACCGCAAGGCGCTCAAGAAAGCGCTGCCGCTAGACATCCGTTCCCTCGTGGAGCGCCAGATGCTGGGCGTGCAGCAGAACCACGACACGATCAAGGCGATGCGCGACGACCACAAGATCCAGCGTTGATGCCACTGCGCACCGCGCCTTCCAGCGTCGCGGGATAGGGCCCGTCCACATAGTCGCCGCAGGCCTGTAGGCCGGGCGCGATGTGCTGGGCGGGCCGCTGCAGGCCGGGCGTGCAGGCAAAGGTGGCGCGTTTTTCCACCACAGTGCGCAAAGGCTGCAGGTCGGGCAGGTGCAACTGGGCACGGCCCTGGGCGATGACGGCCTGCTCCAGCGTCTGTTTGTCGCCCTGGCTGGCGCTGGCCACAAACGCCAGTTGGCCCGCCGGGCCGCCGAGCTGGCCCCGGTCGAACACAAATTGCGCGGGCCCGCCCCGCAGCGACAGCATGGGCTGGTCCAGCCGGGCAGGGCTGGTGGCGTACACGGTGGCGATGGATTCGAACTGCAGGGCGCGGGCCTGCGCCAACCAGGCGTCTGCTGCCACGCCGCTGTGCTCTACCAGGCGGATGGCGTCCCACGGCGGACAGGCCAGCAACACGCTATCAAACATTTCTCCATCCACTTGCCATTGCGTACCACAGGGCTGCAGCGCTTGCACCCGGTGCCCCAGCGTGACGATGGCCCCGTGGGCTTCCAGCCAGCGCGCGGCAGGCACAGGAAACAGCGCCCCCAGATCGACTCGGGGCAGCAGCAGGTTCGAGCCGCCGGGCGCGCCGAACAGCGAATCCTGGATCACCCGCAGGAACACCTGGCCGCTGGAACGGTCGGCGGGGGTGTTGAGCGCGGCTACGCACAGCGGCTCAATCAGTTGCTGGTGGACCCGGGGCGTGAGTGCGGCACACATGGCTGCTACCGACTGGTCGGCACGGCAGCGGAAGCGGGCCCGCTGCCAGCCCACCGCGGTGTGCAGCAGGCTGGCCTTGTCGCGCCAGCTCCAGCCGCGTGCCCGCAGGATCCCGGCAAAGGCATCGAAGGGCGCGGGCAGCTTGGGCAGGCGCAGGCCGTGGCCATCGGGGAACAGCAGGGTCAGCGGCAGGCGCAGCAGGGCCTGGTCGGCATCCACGCCCACTGTGCGCATTAGCCGCAAGGTGTCGGTGTAGGCCCCAATCAGGATGTGCTGGCCGTTGTCGAGTTCGGTGCCAAAAATGGCCCTGGCCCTTCCCCCAACGGCACGAGATGCTTCAAAAATAGTAGCATGGTGCCCCGCCTGGGTGGCGGTGACGGCAGCCGCCAGTCCGGCCCAGCCTGCGCCGACCACCGCAATTTTCATAGCTTGTTGAGCGCCTGGACTTTCCATGCCAGCCAGAGCTTGCGCAAGGGCGTAAGGCTGACGCGCTGGTGCAGCACCTGGAAGTTGTCGGCCTCGATCTCGCGCAGCAGGGTGCGGTAGATGCTGGCCATCATCAGGCCCGGCTTTTGGGCGCGGCGGTCGGCAGCGGGCAGCATGGCAAAGGCTTCGTCGTACAGGGCGTGGGCGCGCTGGGCCTGGAAGCGCATCAGGGCGGTGAAGCGGTCGGAATAGGTGCGCTTCAGGATCTCGTGGGCCTTCACATCGAACTGCTGCAGCTCGTTGACCGGCAGGTAGATGCGTCCCATCAGCGCGTCTTCGCCCACGTCGCGGATGATGTTGGTGAGCTGGAAGGCCAGGCCCAGGGTGTGGGCGTACTGGGTGGTGGCGGGGTCGGTCTGGCCAAAGATCTGGGCCGACACCTCGCCCACCACGCCCGCCACCAGGTGGCAGTAGCGCTGCAGTGCGGGGAAGTCGAGGTAGCGGGTTTGCTCCAGGTCCATGTTGCAGCCCTCGATGATGGCCTGCAGGTGGCGTTGCTCGATCTGGTAGTCGGCGGCCAGCGGCAGCAGGGCTTTCATCACCGGATGGGTGGGGTGGCCCGCGTAGGCGTTGGCCACTTCGCTGTGCCACCAGGCCAGCTTGGTGCGGGCCACGCTGGCGTCATGGATCTCGTCCACCACATCGTCTACCTCGCGGCAGAAGGCATAGAAGGCAGTGATGGCCGCCCGGCGCGGCTTGGGCAGAAACAGAAAGGCGTAGTAGAAGCTGCTGCCAGAAGACGCGGCCTTGTTTTGGACGTATTGCTCAGGGGTCATATGGATGAGGATTGTTACATCCACAGCGCGCGCCACAGCATCACGGCGACGTCGGCTTTGCGCACGGTGGGGCGGCTGTGGCGGGTGGCACAGCCCAGGGCTTCGATCTTGTCCAGGATGCGCAGGCCGCCTTGCACCACCAGGCGCAGTTCCCATCCGGCGCGGCCGGGTACGCGGTGCACCAGGGGCGCGCCGCTGTGCATCAGGGCGCGGGCCCAGGCCACGTTTTCTTGCATCAGCCGGGTGAGGGCCGGGCTTTGGGGGTTGTGGGCCAGGGCGGCGGCATCCACGCCATGGTGCTGGCTGCGGTCTTGCGGCAGGTAGAACCGGCCCCGTGGCAGGTCCAGGCTGAGGTCTTGCCAAAAGTTGATAAGTTGCAAGGCGTTGCAAATGGCATCGCTGTGTTGCAACGAGGGTGCGTCATCCACGCCATACAGGTGCAGCAGCAGGCGGCCTACCGGTGCCGCGGAGCGCTGGCAGTAGTCCAGCAACTCGGCGCGGTTGGCGTACCCGGCTTTTTCATCTGTTTTGATGACGTCTTGGGTAAACGCACTCAGCAGGTCGGCCAGCAGTGGCTCGGGCAGTTTCCAGGTGGCGATGGCGGCCTGCAGGGGACCGAACACCTGGGGCCAGCGTTGCGAGGTGCTGCGGCCTGCGGCTGCGGCGGCCAGATCGGCGCGGTAGGCGGCCAGGTCGGCCAGCCGCTGGGCTGCCGGGGCATCGCCCTCGTCGGCAATATCGTCCGCAGTGCGGGCAAACCAGTAAATGGCGGCGATCGGCGGGCGCAGCCGGGCCGGGCACAGCACCGAGGCCACCGGAAAATTTTCATAGTGGTCCACGGTTTGTGGGATAGCATTTTGTTTCAAAGTAGGTGGTGCGTTCACGCCGAGATTGTCGCTTGGCCGGTGGGAGGGGGTTAGCTCACTAACCGGCGAGTCAGTAATAATGGAATGGTTCTGGAAGCGCTCTTACTGTCTTCGTAGTTTTTCCGACTTTTGCAGTGTCCCGGTGCGGAGCCCTTGGTCCGCTGGCCGACGCTGCGCCAGTCCTATTTTCTTAGGCTCGCCATGTCTTACCAATTTTCGTTGCCGCCCGGCCTGCGTCCCCTGTTCCGTGCCAGCGTGTGCTGCCTCGGGGTGGCGGTGTTGTTAGCCGCATGTTCCAAATCTGAGCCTGCGCCTGAGCCAATCCGTGCCGTCAAGATACTCACTGTGGCCCCCAGCGGCATGCAGGCGACCCAGGAATTTGCCGGTGAAGTGCGCCCGCAGACCGAGTCGGCCCTGGGTTTTCGGGTGGCCGGCAAGATCATCCGCCGCCAGGCCGAGCTGGGCCAGCGCGTCAAGGTGGGCCAGGTGCTGGCGCAGCTCGACCCCAAGGACTACCAGTTGGCCGCCGACGCGGCCCGTGCGCAACTGGCGTCGGCCACCACCAACCGGGATCTGGCCAGCGCCGACTACAAGCGCTACAAAGAGCTGAAAGAGCAGAATTTCATCAGCGGCGCCCAGCTGGAGCAGCGTGACAGCGCCCTCAAGTCGGCCCAGGCCCAGGTGCAGCAGGCCCAGGCGCAGCTGTCGTCCCAGGGGAACCAGACGGCGTACACCCAGTTGGTGTCGGATGTGGCCGGGGTGGTCACCGCCGTGGCCGCCGAGCCGGGCCAGGTGGTGGCCGCTGGCACACCCGTGGTGCGCGTGGCCCGCGACGGCGCGCGCGACGTGGTGTTTGTGGTGCCGGAAGACCGGGTGGCGGCGGTCACGCTGGGTTCGCCCGTGGAAGTGCGGGTGTGGGCCAGCAAGACTACGCTGGAGGGCAAGGTGCGCGAGGTGGCGGCAAGCGCCGACCCGGTGACCCGCACCTTCCAGGTGAAGGTGGCCATCGATGCCAAGACGGCCCCCGGCCTGGGCACCACGGTGAGCGTGCTGCCCAAGGCGCTGAGCCATGTGGGCACGCCGGTCATCAAGCTGCCGACCAGCGCACTCAAGCAAGAGGCCAGCGGCAAGACTGCGGTGTGGGTGGTGGACCCGGCGACGATGACGGTCCGGTCCCAGCCGGTGGTGTTGGCCACGGCAGACGGCAACGAGACCGTGGTTGCCAGCGGATTGCAGCCCGGCATGCAGGTGGTGGCCGCCGGGGTGCATGTGCTGTCCGAAGGCCAAAAAGTCTCTTATTACCAGTCAAAACCGACTCCATCGCAGCCTGCACCAGCGCAAGCAGCTACTGAAAATGTAGCGGCGCCCGTGGCCGTATCCGCCTCCGCTGCACAGTGAGTTTCTGATGACGCAACCCCATACCCCTGACCAGCCCAAGCCAGGCTTCAATTTGTCCAAATGGGCGCTGGACCACCCCGCGCTGACCCGCTACCTGCTGGTGGTGCTGATGGTGATGGGCTTTGCCTCTTACTTCCAGCTCGGGCAGGACGAAGACCCGCCATTTACCTTCCGTGTGATGGTGGTCAAGACCTTCTGGCCGGGAGCCACCGCCCAGCAGGTGGCCGAGCAGGTTACCGACAAGCTGGAGCGCAGCCTGCAAGAGGTGCCGTATGCCGACAAGATCCGCAGCTATTCCAAGCCGGGCGAGTCGCAGATCATCTTCCAGGTGAAGGATTCGAGCAAAGGCAGCGATGTGGCCAATCTTTGGTACATCGTGCGCAAGAAGATCGGCGACATGGCCTACACCCTGCCGCCGGGGGTGCAGGGGCCGTTCTTCAACGACGACTTTGGCGATGTGTACGGCGTGATCTACGCGCTGGAGTCGGATGGCTTCAGCAATGCCGAGCTCAAGGTGTTTGCCGACGATGTGCGCCAGCAGCTGCTGCGCGTGCCCGATGTAGGCAAGGTCGAGCTGTTTGGCGTGCAGGACGAAAAAGTCTATGTCGAGGTGTCGCAAAAGCGCCTGGCCCAACTCGGGCTGGACATGAACCAGGTGCTGACCCAGCTGGGCCAGCAAAACGCGGTGGAAAGTGCCGGTGCGGTGCAAACCCCGCTGGACGTGGTGCAGGTGCGGGTGGGCGGGCAGTTCCAGACCGTGGAGCAGCTGCGGGCCATGCCGATCCGGGGGGCGACCAGCACCACCGCGGGCGCGGGCCAGTTGCGCCTGGGCGATATTGCCGAGATCACCCGCGGCTACACCGATCCACCCAACGTGAAGGTGCGTTTCCAGGGCAAGGAAGTGATTGCCCTGGGCGTGTCGATGGCCAAGGGCGGAGACATCATCGTGCTGGGCAAGGCTATGGATGCGATGGCGCTGCAGATTGGCAAAAGTCTGCCTGCCGGGGTCAAGCTGGTGCAGGTGCAGGACCAGCCCAAGACGGTGAGCACGTCGGTGAGCGAGTTCATCCACGTGCTGATCGAGGCGGTGGTCATCGTGCTGGCGGTCAGTTTCATCAGCCTGGGCCTGCACAAGCGGCCCGGTAAGAACCCGCTGTGGCGCCGCTACACGCTGGACATGCGGCCTGGCCTGGTGGTGGGCATCACCATCCCGCTGGTGCTGGGCGTGACCTTTCTGGGCATGTGGTACTGGGGCATCGGCCTGCACAAGATCTCGCTGGGCTCGCTGATCATCGCGCTGGGCCTGCTGGTGGACGATGCCATCATCGCCGTAGAGATGATGGTGCGCAAAATGGAGGAGGGCTACGACAAGGTGCGCGCCGCCACCTTCGCCTACGAGATCACCGCCATGCCCATGCTCACCGGCACGCTGATCACGGCGGCGGGCTTTTTGCCCATCGGCCTGGCCAAGTCCACCACTGGCGAGTACACCTTTGCGATTTTTGCCGTGACCGTGCTGGCGCTGCTGCTGAGCTGGATCGTGTCGGTGTATTTCGTGCCCTACCTGGGCGTGGTGCTGCTCAAGGCCCCGCCGCACGCCAAGGTGCTGCCCGGCGTGGGGGAGGCCGTAGCCCATGGGCACGACAGCTTCGACACCCCGTTCTACCAGCGTTTTCGCCGGTTGGTCAGCTGGTGCGTACTGCACCGCTGGATCACCATTGGCCTGACCCTGCTGATCTTTGCCCTGGGTATCGTGGGCATGGGCAAGGTGCAGCAGCAGTTCTTCCCCGATTCCAGCCGACCAGAAATCCTGGTGGACCTGTGGTTCCCCGAGGGCACCTCGTTCGAGGCCAACGAGGCCTCGGCCAAGCGGGTGGAGGCCAGTCTTTTGAAGGAGCCGGGTGTGAGCTCAGTGGTGGCCTGGGTGGGTTCGGGCGTGCCGCGCTTCTTCCTGCCGCTGGACCAGGTGTTCCCGCAGACCAATGTGTCGCAACTGATCGTCATGACCAAGGACCTGAAGGCGCGCGACGTTTTGCGCAACAAGCTGCCTACCTTGCTGGCCACCGAGTTCCCCGAGGTGCGCGGGCGGGCCAAACTCTTGTCGACCGGCCCGCCGGTGCCGTACCCGGTGCAGTTCCGGGTGATTGGTGCCGACCCCGCCGTCTTGCGGTTGCGTGCCGACGAGGTCAAGGCCCAGATGCGCAAGAGCGCCAATACGCGCGGCGTGAATGACAACTGGAACGAGTCGGTCAAGGTGATGCGCCTGGAAGTGGACCAATCCAAGGCGCGGGCGCTGGGTGTCAACAGCCAGGAGATCGCCCGGGCGGCCAAGGTGATCTTGACAGGCTCCACCGTGGGCCAGTTCCGTGAGAACGACAAGCTCATCGATATCGTGCTGCGCCAACCGCTGGACGAGCGCAGCGCCATCACCGACATCGGCAATGCCTATTTGCCCACCGCATCCGGGCAGTCGATTCCGTTGCTGCAGATCGCCAAACCGGTGTTTGAGTGGGAGCCCGGCGTGATGTGGCGCGAGAACCGCGACTACGCCATCACCGTGCAGGCCGACATCACCGAAGGCCTGCAGGGCGCGACCGTCACCAACGAACTGCTGCCCACCCTGCGGGCTTTGGAGGCCGAGTGGGCGGGCAAAGGCCTGGGGGCGTACCGCATCGAAGTGGCCGGTGCGGTGGAGGAGAGCAGCAAAGGTTCTGCCTCCATCGCCGCGGGCATTCCCATCATGCTGTTCCTCACCTTCACCTTGCTGATGCTGCAATTGCAGAGCTTCAGCCGGGCCATGCTGGTGTTTTTGACCGGCCCGCTGGGCATTGCCGGGGTGGCCGGGGCGTTGATATTGCTGGGCCGCCCGTTTGGTTTTGTGGCGCTGCTGGGGGTGATTGCGCTGATGGGCATGATCCAGCGCAATTCGGTGATCCTGATCGACCAGATCGAGCACGAACGCGCCCGCGGCGTGCCGACCTGGGATGCCATCGTGGAGTCGGCCGTGGGGCGCTTGCGCCCGATCGTACTGACGGCGGCGGCGGCGGTGCTGGCCATGATTCCGCTGTCGCGCTCGGTGTTCTGGGGGCCGATGGCGGTGGCCATCATGGGCGGCCTGATCGTGGCCACGGTACTGACCCTGCTGGCCTTGCCCGCCATGTACGCGGCGTGGTTTCGGGTCAAGCGCGACCCGCACTGACTTTCATGGACTGGGGCGCAGAGCACCCCGGGCCATGAAAGTTGTTTCACGTTAAGGCCCAGGTTAGCCCGTACGGAAACCGGTTTGCGAGCACGCTAAAATAGCGGGCTGACCGATTTCACACAAACGGTCTTGGCGTAACAACCAAGACCGTTTGTTAGTTCTGAACATGCGCGGGTGGCGAAATTGGTAGACGCACCAGGTTTAGGTCCTGACGTCCGCAAGGATGTGGGGGTTCGAGTCCCCCCCCGCGCACCACACTTTTTTATACGAGACCGAGACCAAGATGGCTGTTACTGTTGAAACCCTTGAAAAGCTGGAACGCAAAATCACGCTGTCCCTGCCGGTGGATGTGATCCAGAACGAAGTGGCTACCCGTCTCAAGAAGATGGCGCGCACCGTCAAGATGGACGGCTTCCGTCCAGGCAAGGTGCCCATGAACGTGGTCGCCCAGCGCTACGGCTATTCGGTCCACTACGAAGTCATGAACGACAAGGTGGGCGAGGCTTTTGCCGTGGCCGCCAACGAAGCCAAGCTGCGTGTCGCAGGCCAGCCCCGCATCAGCGAAAACGAAACCTCGGCCGAAGGCCAAATGGCTTTCGACGCGATTTTCGAAGTCTTCCCCGATGTCAAGATCGGCGATCTGGGCACTGCCGAAGTCGAGAAAATCACCACCGCTGTGGACGATGGCGCGATCGACAAGACCGTCGAAATCCTGCGCAAGCAGCGCCGTACCTTTGCCCAGCGCGCGCTCGAAGCCGCTGCCGAAGACGGTGACCGCGTGACGGTCGACTTCGAAGGCAAGATCGACGGCGAAACCTTCGAAGGCGGCAAAGCCGAAGCCTTCCAGTTCCTGGTCGGCGAAGGCCAGATGCTGAAAGAGTTCGAAGATGCCGTGCGCGGCATGAAGTCCGGCGAAAGCCGCACCTTCCCGTTGGCATTCCCCGCCGACTACCACGGCAAGGACGTGGCTGGCAAGCAAGCCGACTTCATGGTCACCGTGAAGAAGATCGAAGCCGCCCACCTGCCCGCAGTCGACGAAGCCCTGGCCAAGTCCCTCGGCATCGCCGACGCAACGGTTGAAGGCCTGCGCGCCGACATCCGCAAGAACCTGGAGCGCGAAGTCAAGTTCCGCGTGCTGGCCCGCAACAAGCAAGCCGCCATGGACGCTTTGGTGTCCAAGTCGGAACTCGACTTGCCCAACTCCAGCGTGCAGTCCGAACTGAACCGCCTGGTGGAAAACGCCCGTGCCGACTTGAAAAAGCGCGGCATCAAGGATGCCGACAAGGCCCCGATCCCCGACGACATCTTCCGCCCACAGGCCGAGCGCCGCGTGCGCCTGGGTCTGGTTGTGGCCGAGCTGGTGCGCAGCAATGCGCTGCAAGCCACCACCGAGCAGATCAAGGCCCACATCGAAGAGCTGGCCGCCAGCTACGAGAAACCCACTGACGTGGTCCGTTGGTATTACAGCGACAACCAGCGCCTAGCCGAAGTGGAAGCCATCGTGATCGAAAGCAATGTCACCGAATTCGTCCTGGGCAAAGCCCAAGTGGTGGAGAAGGCAGTTGCGTTTGACGAGCTGATGGGTCAGAACTGAAGGTTTTGTATTTTTAATTCAATGGGGTTGGTGTGTGGATTGAACTCCTGCGCACCAGCCCCATTTGTTTTGTCTAAAGTAACATCTATCCAACCTTCGGAGTCATCTCATGTACAGAAACCAAGCTGACAGCGTCCCATTCGGCGCTTACGATTCATTGCAAACCGAGGCCTTGGGGCTGGTGCCCATGGTGATTGAGCAGTCGGGTCGTGGCGAACGCTCTTATGACATCTACTCGCGTTTGCTCAAGGAACGCGTGATTTTTCTGGTGGGCCCGGTAGAAGACTACATGGCCAATCTGGTGGTGGCCCAGTTGCTGTTCCTGGAAAGCGAAAACCCGGACAAGGACATTTCTCTCTACATCAATTCGCCAGGTGGATCGGTCAGCGCAGGCTTGGCGATTTTCGACACCATGAACTTCATCAAGCCGGATGTATCCACGCTGTGCACCGGGATGTCGGCCAGCATGGGCTCTTTCTTGTTGGCCGCTGGTGCCAAAGGCAAGCGCTTTGCACTGCCCAACTCCAGCGTCATGATCCACCAGCCCTCGGGTGGCGCGCGCGGCATGGCCAGTGATATTGAGATTTCGGCCCGAGAAATTCTCAAAACACGTGAGCAACTGAACAAGATCTATGCAGAGCGCACTGGCCAACCCGTGGAAAAGATTGCACGTGACATGGAGCGCGACTACTGGCTGTCGGCCAATGAAGCGAAAGAATATGGCTTGGTAGACCAGGTCATCGCCAAACGCACTTAAGCCTGGAAATAGGCGGGTTAACACCCCACGACGGCGTTTTCTGCAACAGAAAGCGCCGTTTTTATTTGGTTATCATTCAGTAACGACTGAAAAGGCATTCCTCCATGGCCGAGAAAAAAGGCTCCTCCAGCGAAAAAACCCTGTACTGCTCCTTCTGCGGCAAAAGCCAGCATGAAGTGAAGAAGCTGATTGCAGGGCCTTCGGTGTTTATTTGCGACGAATGCATCGACCTGTGCAACGACATCATCCGTGATGAACTGCCCGCAGGCACCGAAGCCCGCGATGCGGGTGCCGCGCTGCCCACGCCGGTCGACATCAAGAATAACCTGGACAACTACGTCATTGGCCAAGAGGTTGCCAAACGCACCTTGGCGGTGGCGGTGTACAACCACTACAAGCGCCTGCGCCACAAGGAAACCGCCAAAAAGGACGAGATCGAGCTGACCAAGAGCAACATCTTGCTGATTGGCCCCACCGGCTCCGGCAAAACCCTGCTGGCCCAAACGCTGGCCCGTATGCTGGACGTGCCCTTCGTCATGGCCGACGCCACCACCCTGACCGAAGCCGGTTACGTGGGCGAAGACGTGGAAAACATCGTCGCCAAGCTGCTGCAAAGCTGCAATTACGAAGTCGAGCGGGCCCAGCGTGGCATTGTCTACATCGACGAGATCGACAAGATTTCGCGCAAGTCAGACAACCCCTCCATCACCCGCGACGTGTCGGGTGAGGGCGTGCAGCAGGCCTTGCTCAAGCTCATCGAAGGCACCATGGCCAGCGTGCCGCCGCAGGGCGGGCGCAAGCACCCCAACCAGGATTTCCTGCAGGTCGATACAACCAACATCCTGTTCATCCTGGGCGGCGCGTTCTCCGGGCTGGAAAAAGTCATCGGCAACCGTACCGAGTCGTCGGGCATCGGTTTTGGCGCTGCGGTCAAAAGCAAGGCGCAGCGCAGCCTGACCGAAGTGTTCCGCGATGTCGAACCCGAAGATCTGATCAAGTTTGGCCTGATTCCCGAGCTGGTGGGCCGCATGCCGGTGGTTGCCACCCTGGCCGAGCTCAGCGAAGACGCGCTGGTGCAGATCCTGACCGAGCCCAAGAACGCCCTGGTCAAGCAGTACAGCAAGCTGCTGGCCATGGAAGGCGTGGACCTGGAAATCCGTCCGTCGGCGCTCAAAGCCATCGCCAAGAAGGCGCTGGCCCGCAAGACCGGCGCGCGTGGCCTGCGCTCGATTCTGGAACTGTCCTTGATCGACACCATGTTTGATCTGCCCACCAACCACAATGTGGATAAAGTGGTGGTGGACGAGTCGACGATCGACGAAAACAAGCCGCCGCTGCTGGTCTACCGCGAAGCTGCCAAGAAGGCCTGATAGGAGTCAACTGGCCCGCGTGCCCTAAATAGAGTGTGCGGGCCAGTTGAAAATTACCGCAAGAAGTCCATATTCAACAGGTTACTCAAAGGATCTTCATGTCCGGACACACTCCACTCCCTGCCGAACCTCTCGACCTGCCCCTGTTGCCGCTGCGCGACGTGGTGGTCTTCCCCCATATGGTGATTCCCCTGTTTGTGGGGCGTCCCAAGAGCATCAAGGCACTGGAAGCCGCGATGGAGTCCGACCGCCGCATCATGCTGGTGGCCCAAAAGGCTGCCGCCAAGGACGAGCCTTCGGTGTCCGACATGTTCGACGTCGGCTGCATCTCCACCATTTTGCAGATGCTCAAGCTGCCCGACGGCACGGTCAAGGTGCTGGTGGAAGGCCAGCAACGGGCCCGCGTCAACCACATCGAGGACGGTGAGTCGCATTTCACGGCCAACACCACGCCGGTGGTGACCCCCGCGCCGGTGCAAAAGACTACCGAGATCGAGGCCCTGCGCCGCGCCGTGATGCAGCAGTTTGACCAGTACGTCAAACTCAACAAGAAGATCCCGCCCGAGATCCTGACCTCGATCTCCAGCATTGACGACCCTGGTCGCCTGGCCGACACCATCGCCGCCCATTTGCCGCTCAAGCTCGACAGCAAGCAGGTGGTGCTGGACCTGTCCGACGTGCGCGAGCGCCTGGAAAATCTTTACGGCCAGCTCGAACGCGAAGTCGACATTCTGAATGTCGACAAGAAGATCCGTGGCCGCGTCAAACGCCAGATGGAGAAGAACCAGCGCGACTTCTACCTGAACGAGCAGGTCAAGGCCATCCAGAAAGAACTGGGCGAAGGCGAAGAGGGCGCGGACATCGACGAGATCGAGAAAAAGATCAAGCTCGCCAAGATGTCCAAAGAGGCCCTGAAAAAGGCCGAGGCCGAGCTCAAAAAGCTCAAATTGATGTCGCCCATGTCGGCCGAGGCCACCGTGGTGCGCAATTACATCGACGTGCTCACCGGCTTGCCGTGGAGCAAGAAGACCAAGATCAAGCACGACCTGCGCCACGCCGAGGGGGTGCTCAACGAAGACCATTTCGGGCTGGACAAGGTCAAGGACCGCATTCTGGAATATCTGGCGGTGCAGCAGCGCGTGGACAAGGTCAAGGCACCCATCCTGTGCCTGGTGGGCCCTCCTGGCGTGGGTAAAACCTCGCTGGGCCAGTCGATTGCCAAGGCCACCGGGCGCAAATACGTGCGCATGGCCCTGGGCGGCATGCGCGACGAGGCCGAAATCCGCGGCCACCGCCGTACCTACATCGGTGCGCTGCCGGGCAAGGTGCTGCAAAGCCTGAGCAAGATCGGCACGCGCAATCCTTTGTTTTTGCTCGATGAAATTGACAAACTCGGCACGGATTTCCGTGGCGACCCGTCGAGCGCGCTGCTGGAAGTGCTGGACCCTGAGCAAAACCACACTTTTGGTGACCACTACGTGGAAGTGGACTTCGATCTGAGCGACGTGATGTTTGTCGCCACCTCGAACTCCATGAACATTCCTTCGGCCCTGCTGGACCGCATGGAAGTGATCCGCCTGTCGGGCTACACCGAAGACGAAAAGACCAACATCGCCGTCAAATACCTGCTGCCCAAGCAGTTGAAGAACAACGGCCTGGCCGAGTCGGAGCTGTTGGTGAGCTTTGAAGCAGTGCGCGACATCGTGCGCTACTACACCCGGGAGGCGGGCGTGCGGTCGCTGGAACGTGAACTCTCCAAGATCTGCCGCAAGGTGGTCAAGGGCTTGCTGCTGAAAGAAATGCAGCCGCAGGTCAAGGTAACCGCCGACAACCTCAACGACTACCTGGGGGTGCAAAAGTACAGCTACGGCCGTGCCGAGCAGCAAAACCAGATTGGCCAGGTTGTGGGTTTGGCCTGGACCGAAGTCGGTGGCGATTTGCTCACCATCGAAGCGGCCATCATGCCCGGCAAGGGCGTGATCACCCGTACCGGTTCGCTGGGCGACGTGATGAAAGAGTCGGTGGAAGCGGCCCGCACCGTGGTGCGCAGCCGTTCCAAGCGCCTGGGCATCAAGGACGAAGTGTTCGAGAAGAAGGACATCCACATCCACGTGCCCGATGGCGCAACGCCCAAGGACGGCCCCAGCGCGGGCGCGGCCATGACCACGGCCTTTGTGTCGGCCCTGACCGGTATTCCGGTGCGTGGCGATGTGGCCATGACGGGTGAAATCACCCTGCGCGGCGAAGTCACGGCCATCGGTGGCCTGAAAGAAAAGCTGCTGGCCGCGTTGCGTGGTGGCATCAAGACGGTGCTGATTCCCGAAGAAAACGCCAAGGACCTGCAGGACATTCCCGAAAATGTCAAAAACGGCCTGGAAATCATTCCTGTGAAATGGATTGACCAGGTGCTGGAAGTGGCCTTGGAGCGCATGCCCCAGCCTCTGCCGGATGAAGAGCCGGTAGCAGTGGCCCCTGCGGCCCTGGAGACGGCTGTGGCAACGCCTGCGGTGTCCGTCAAGCACTAGCGGACAGCGTACCGAAACGGGGGCCGATGGTGCGTTTGCGCCATCGGCCCTCGGTCGTTTCAGACCCGGTTTTGCAAATTCAGAGATAATCGGGGTTTACCCACGCCACGTGGGTGCAATTTGCTATTGTTTGAATAGCCACAACCCTTCCGGAATTGATGAGCGATACCCCCCTGGATTCTTTCTCGCAGCTGCAGCTTGCAGAACCCCTGTCACGTGCCGTGGCCGACATGGGCTACACCGCCATGACACCCATCCAGGCGCAAGCCATTCCGGTGGTGTTGCAAGGGCGCGATGTCATGGGCGCCGCCCAGACTGGCACCGGCAAGACGGCGGCCTTTTCGCTGCCTTTGCTGCAACGCATGCTCAAGCATGAAAACGCCTCTACCTCGCCCGCCCGCCATCCGGTGCGGGCCCTGGTGCTGTTGCCCACGCGCGAGCTGGCCGACCAGGTGGCCCAGGCCGTCAAGGCGTATGCCAAGCACACCAACCTGCGCAGCGCCGTGGTGTTTGGCGGCATGGACATGAAGCCGCAGACGCTGGAGCTGAAAAAAGGCGTCGAGATTCTCGTCGCCACCCCCGGCCGCCTGCTGGACCACATCGAAGCCAAAAACGCGGTGCTCAACCAGGTCGAGTACGTGGTGCTGGACGAAGCCGACCGCATGCTCGACATCGGCTTCCTGCCCGACCTGCAACGCATTCTGAGCTACCTGCCCAAGCAGCGCACCACCTTGCTGTTTTCGGCCACGTTCTCGCCCGAAATCAAGCGCCTGGCCAGCAGCTACCTGCAAGACCCGGTCACGATCGAAGTGGCCCGCTCCAATGCCACCGCTTCCACGGTGGAGCAGCATTTCTACAGCGTCAACGCCGACGACAAGCGCCGTGCCCTGCACCAGGTGCTCAAGGCGCGTGGCATGAAGCAGGCCTTTGTGTTTGTGAACAGCAAGCTGGGCTGTGCCCGGCTGGCCCGTTCGCTGGAAAAAGAAGGCCTGAAAACCACCGCTTTGCACGGCGATAAAAGCCAGGACGAGCGCCTGAAGGCCCTGGACTCCTTCAAAAAAGGCGAAGTGGACCTGCTGGTGTGTACCGATGTAGCCGCCCGCGGCCTGGACATCAAGGACGTACCCGCTGTGTTCAACTTTGACGTGCCGTTCAACGCCGAAGACTATGTGCACCGTATTGGCCGCACTGGCCGTGCTGGTGCATCCGGCCTGGCAGTGAGCTTTGTGGCGGGCAGCGATGCACGCTTGGTGGCCGATATCGAGAAGCTGATCAAGACCAAGATCGAACTCGAACCCATGGAATTCGAAGAAGACACCCCCAAGATCCGTGAGCAAGGCCGTATCAACGATGGCCGTCGCGCCTGGGGTGGTGACGATCCCCGCGATGTGATTGATGCGCCGCGCCCCCCACAACATAGCGCGCGCCCCCAGCAGCAGCGCCACAGCGCCCCACGCGATCCGTTCTTTGACAAGCCCTACGAGGCACCTGCCGCCACGGCCGCGCCCACCTGGGAAGCGGCGGCCAAGCACGCCACCGTACGCGGTATTTCCGCCAACATCAAGCCCAAGCGCAAGGTTGCGGCTTTGTTCAAGGCCGTTGTCCAGCCGGTAGCAGCCTGACTTTCATGGGCTCGGGTGCAGAGCACCCCGAGCCCATGAAATTTGTTTTGCGTTAATTGCCCGGGCGCTGCGCCTGCTCGCAGCGCACCTGGATGAGCTCGTTGGCGGCGGGGCTGGCCCCGATCTTCAGCGCACTCAGCGAACCACCCCACACACAGCCGGTGTCCAGCGACAGCACGTCGCTGCGGCCCAACCAGCCCAGCGTAGACCAATGGCCGAAGGCCACGGCCATATGGGCGGTTTTTCGGCCCGGCACCTCGAACCACGGCAGATAGCCCTCCGGGCGTGCGCCTGCACCTTCTTTGCTGTCAAATTCCATGACCCCGTCGGTGGTGCAAAAGCGCAACCGTGTCAGCGCGTTCACGATCACCCGCAGGCGGTCGGCCCCTTGCAGGGCTTCGTTCCATTGCACCGGGGTATTGCCGTACATCTGTCCCAGAAACGCTGCCAGGTTGGGCCCGCGCAGCACCGTTTCCACTTCGCCCGCCAGCGCCATGGTCTGGGCCGCGCTCCAGCCGGGCAGCACGCCGGCGTGCACCATCAGGATGTCCTGGCCCTCCAGCGTCTCGCGCATGGCCATGCGCTGGTGGCGTAGCCAGTCGAGCAAGGCGCCGCGGTCTGGGGCCTGCAGGATGCCTTGTAGCGTGTCATGGCGGTGGGTGGGCCGTATGCCATGGGCGGCGGCCAGTAAATGCAGGTCGTGGTTGCCCAACAGGCAGCGGGCGGCGTCACCGTAGCCCTGCAGGCGGCGCAGCACCTCCAGAGACGATGGGCCGCGGTTGACCAGATCGCCCAGAAAAAAAAGCGTGTCGCGGCTGGGTGAGAAGTCCAGTCGGTCCAAAAGCCGTTGCAGCGGGCTGTCACAGCCCTGCAAATCACCAATCATGTAAAGTGCCATGTGTTCATTTTCTTTGAAGATTCATGGATTTATTGCTGATTTTGCTGTTGACCTTGCTCAACGGCGTGTTTTCGATGTCAGAACTGGCACTGGCGTCCAGCCGTAAGGCGCGGTTGACGGCCATGGCCGAGTCGGGCGACAAGGGGGCCCAAGCTGCCCTGGTGCTGCTTGAAAACCCGACCCAGTTTTTGTCTTCGGTGCAAGTCGGCATCACCTCGATCGGCATGGTCAACGGTATTTTGGGCGAGGCCGCTTTCAGCGATGGCGTGTCGGCCTGGGTTCAGAGCTTTGGTGTGGCCGTAGGGGCTGCCGATGTCACCGCCACGGTCGTGGTGGTCACGGCCATTACTTTCCTCACCATCGTGTTTGGCGAGCTGGTGCCCAAGCGCATCGGCCAGTTGTATCCCGAACTCGTGGCGCGGCATGTGTCGCGCCCCATGACCTACGTGGCCACCGGGGCCAAACCCTTTGTGCGCCTGCTGTCGGTCAGCACCCATGCGGTGCTCAAGCTGCTGCGCATCGACAACGCAGCGGGACGGGCCGTCACCGAGGAAGAAATCGTGGCCAGCCTGGAGGAGGGCGTGGATGCGGGCGTGATCGAGCAGCACGAGCACCAGATGGTGCAAAACGTGTTCCGGCTGGACGAACGCCCCCTGACCTCGCTGATGGTGCCGCGCACCGATATGGAGTGGCTGGATGCCTCGCACACCGTGGCGCAGTGCCTGCAAAGGGCCAGCAGCACGGACAACAAGGGTTCGCACTCCTGGTACCCGGTATGCCGGGGCTCGCTGGACGATGTGGTCGGGGTGATCAGCGTGGGCCGCCTGCTGGAGCTGGGCGCCGATCTGCCTGGCCCCGTGGAGCCCCATGTGCTGCCTGCTGCGTTCCTGCCTGAGACCCTGAGCGGCATGGAGCTGCTGGAGCAGTTCCGCGCCAAGTCGGGCCGCATGGTGTTTGTGGTGGACGAATACGGCGTGGTGCAGGGCCTGATGACCCCGCGCGACCTGCTGGAGGCCATCACCGGCGAGCTGCAGCCCGGCGCGCAGGCCGATGCCTGGGCCACCCAGCGCGAAGACGGTTCCTGGCTGCTGGACGGGCTGATGCCGGTCAACGAGCTCAAATCGCGGCTGGACATCAAAGACCTGCCGGAAGAAGACCGGGGCCGCTACAACACCGTGGCAGGCCTGCTGATGTCGGTTTCGGGCCGCATGCTGTCCACCGCCGAGCGCATCGAGTGCGCGGGTTGGGTGTTTGAAGTGGTGGACCTGGACGGCAAGCGCATCGACAAGGTCTTGGCCACCGTCCTCGCCGAAACGGACTAACCTTTTGCCTGCCGCAGCCGGGCCAACTGCTCGTCTTCCAGCTGGCGGCGTTTTTGCTGCTGTTTGAGCAGTTCTTCGGCGCGCAGGGCTTCCAGCTCTTCGGCTGACAGCGCTTTGTCAAAGGTCAGCTCCGTACCGCCCGCGCTGGCGGGCTCGCCCCGGGCGCTCTTGAGCTTCATGTTCAGGCGCAGCTCGTTGGTGGAGTCGGCGTTGCGCAGCGCCTCCTCGTAGGAGATGTGGCCGTCGTTGTACAGCTCGAACAGGGCCCAGTCGAAGGTGCGCATGCCCAGCTCGCGCGACTTCTCCATCAGCGCCTTGAGGTCGCCAAACTGGCCCTTGAAGATCCGGTCCGCCACCAGCGGCGTATTGAGCAAAATCTCGACCGCGGCGCGGCGGCCCTTGCCGTCTTCGGTGCGCACCAGCCGCTGCGACACGATGGCCCGCAGATTGGCCGACAAATCCATCAGCAGCTGGTTGCGCCGCTCTTCGGGGAAGAAGTTGATGATGCGGTCCAGCGCCTGGTTGGCGCTGTTGGCGTGCAGTGTGGCCAGGCACAGGTGGCCGGTTTCGGCAAAGGCGATCGCATGCTCCATGGTCTGCGGATCGCGGATTTCGCCGATCAGAATCACGTCCGGGGCCTGGCGCAGGGTGTTTTTCAGCGCGTGGTGCCAGGAATGCGTGTCCACCCCCACCTCGCGGTGGCTCACCAGCGACATCTTCGAGGTGTGCACGTACTCCACCGGGTCTTCTACGGTGATGATGTGGCCGCCCGAGCTGCTGTTGCGGTGGTCGATCATGGCCGCCAGCGAGGTCGATTTGCCCGACCCCGTGCCGCCCACCACCAGCACCAGCCCGCGCTTGTGCATGATGACTTCCTTCAGCACCGGCGGCAGCGCCAGGGTGGCGAAGCTGGGGATCTCGGCCGCGATGGTGCGGATCACCATGCTGACGTTTTGCTGCTGCACAAACACATTCACCCGGAACCGCGCCACGCCCGGCAGCGCCATGGCGAAGTTGCACTCCATTTCCTTGGCGAACTCGGCGTTTTGCCGCTCATTCATCAGCGCCTGGGCCAGCATGCGGGTCACGTCGCCGCTGAGCTTTTGGGCCGACAGCGGTTTCATCTCGCCGTGCGCCTTCATGCTGGGCGCGAAGTCGCTGGCGATGAACAGGTCCGAGCCACCCGCCTGGTGCATCGCCGCCAGCAGCTTGTGCATGTAACTGCGGGCCTGGTCTTCGGTGAGTGCGGACATGGCAGCTTTCGGGTTGCTACAGTTTAAATAGCTGCTTGCGCTGATGGAATAAGCGCAAGAGGCCTATTTTTTATAAATTTACGCCACCACGACGGCAGCCCCTTCGCCGCGCGCGCCGATCACACCGATCTCGAAAACGGCCTCGCCCAGCGTGCGCAGGGTGGCTGCCGTGGCGGCTGCGTTCGCCGCGTCCACCACCACCACCATGCCGATGCCGTTGTTGAAGGTGCGGTTCATCTCGAAGTCGTCGATACCGGCGGTTTGCTGCAGCCAGGCGAACAGCTCGGTCTGGGGCCAGCTGCCCTTGACCAGGTGCGCCGCGGTGCCTTCAGGCAGCACGCGCGGGATGTTTTCCAGCAGGCCGCCGCCGGTGATGTGGGCCAGGGCCTTGATGGGGTGTTCGGCCAGCGCGGCCAGTACGTTCTTCACGTACAGGCGGGTGGGCTCCATCAGGGCCTGCTTGAAGGGCTTGCCGTCCAGCGTGGCGGGGGCGGCATCGCCTGCGCGTTCGATGCACTTGCGCACCAGGCTGAAGCCATTGGAATGGACGCCGCTGCTGGCCAGGCCCAGCACCACGTCGCCGGGCTGGATGTCGCGGCCCGTCAAGATCTTGGATTTTTCGACCGCGCCCACGGCAAAACCGGCCAGGTCGTACTCGCCCGCCGGGTACATGCCGGGCATTTCGGCGGTTTCGCCGCCAATCAGCGCACAGCCGCTCAGTTCGCAGCCCTTGGCGATGCCGCCCACCACGGCGGCGGCGGTGTCCACGTCCAGCTTGCCACAGGCAAAGTAGTCCAGGAAAAACAGCGGCTCGGCACCCTGCACCAGCACGTCATTGACGCTCATGGCCACCAGGTCGATGCCCACGGTATCGTGCATGTTCCACTCAAACGCCAGGCGCAGCTTGGTGCCCACGCCGTCGGTGCCGCTCACCAGCACCGGCTCCTTGTAGCGCTTGGGCACTTCAAACAGCGCGCCAAAGCCGCCAATGCCCGCCAGCACGCCTTCGCGCATGGTCTTTTTGGCCAGGGGTTTGATGCGCTCGACCAGCGCGTCGCCTGCGTCGATATCGACCCCTGCGTCTTTGTAGGAGAGGGGGGCGGTGTGGGAAGTGGTCATGGTCAGGGCGTTCACACGGGGTGAATTTGGAGGTGAAGGGCTTTAACAAAGCCCAGATATCAGGGCCGGCGGGATTTGTCCGCGTAGCCCTCTACAATTTGCACGGATTTTAAGGGCAGGCGGCATGCTGCCGAATCTGCCCGAATGTCCATTTCTGTTCCACCCTGGTCCCCACGCCCTCCACCTGATGCAATTCACCTCTACCCAACGGCGTGCCCTGGCCTGGTTCTCGATCGCGGTCGTGGCCGTGCTGGCCCTGTGGCTGCTGGGGCCGGTGCTGACCCCGTTTGTGGTGGCAGCCGTGCTGGCCTACATGCTCACGCCCCTGGTGGACCGGCTCGACAGCCTGTGCCGGGGCCGCGTGCCGCGCGTGCTGGCCGTGGCCTTGGTGGAACTGCTGTTCATTGTGGTGCTGCTGGCCATCGTGCTGCTCATCGTGCCCATTCTGTTCAAGGAAGCACCGTTGATGCGCGAGCAGTTGCCGCTGCTGCTGGAGGGCCTGACCACCTGGCTGAAGCCGCTGCTGGCCCAGCTGGGCGTCAAGGTGGCGCTGGACCCGGTCAGCATCAAGGCCTTTGTGCTCAAGTACCTCAACGCCAACGTCGATGTGGCGCTGGGCTCCTTGTTGTCGTCGGTGCAGCTGGGCGGCAGCGTGGCCATGGCGGTGCTGGGCAACCTGGTACTGATTCCGGTGGCGCTGTTTTACCTGCTGATGGACTGGGACCGCTTCATCCTCCAACTGGTGTCCTTGGTGCCCACCCGCCTGCGCCCCGGATTTGACAGCTTCATGGACGAGGCCGACCTGGTGCTGGGCCAGTACCTGCGCGGCCAGCTGCTGGTGATGCTGATCATGGCGGCGTTTTACGCCATCGGCCTGTCGCTGTTTGGGCTGGACCTGGGCCTGCCGATCGGCCTGTTCACCGGGCTGGCCATGTTTGTGCCCTACCTGGGCTTCGGCGTGGGCCTGGTGCTGGCCGCGCTGGCCGGGGTGCTGCAGTTTGCGTCCGTCAAGGCGGTGGTGATGGTGGCCGTGGTGTACGGCGTGGGCCAGTTCGTGGAGAGCCTGTTTCTCACGCCACGGCTGGTGGGCGAGCGCATCGGCCTGCACCCGCTGGCGGTGATATTTGCCCTGCTGGCGTTTGGCCAGGTGTTTGGCTTTGTCGGCATTTTGGTGGCCTTGCCCGCCAGTGCCGTGCTGCTGGTGGCCATACGCCGCATCCGCGGCAGTTATCTGGCCAGCCGGCTGTACCAAGGTTAGCCCCGTATGCAGCAACTGGTCTTGGATATCGGCCTGGGCACCAGCCCCTCGCTGGCCAACTTTTTTGGCGGCCCCAACGCGGCTGCCTTGCAGCACGTGCAGCAGGCCGTGGTCGATACCGGCCGCCCGCTGCAAACCTATCTCTGGGGCGGGCCCGCCACCGGCAAAACCCATATGCTGCGCGCTGTGCGTGAGGCCTACCGGGTGCAGGCCGCCCGCGTCGGCTGGATGGACCCCAGCGTCTACGAGCCGCCCGAATTCGACGACACCTGGGCCGCTGTGTTGCTGGACGACGTGCACCTGTACAACCCGGCGCAGCAGCACATGGCCTTCAAATGGTTTGTCAACGCGCAAACCTGCAGCTGCTGGGTGCTGGGCGCGGGCGACGTGCCCCCGGCCGATCTGCAGCTGCGCGAAGACCTGCGCACCCGCCTGGGCGGTGGCAACGTGTTTGCCCTGCAACTGCTCAGCGAAGCCGAGCTGCGCACCGTGTTGGCACAGGAGGCACAGGCCCGTGGCGTGCACTTGAGCGCCGAGGTGGTGGACTACCTGCTGCGCCGCTTCAGCCGCGACCTGGGCAGCCTGATGCAGCTGCTGGAGCACCTGGACCGCTACGCCCTGCAAACCCAGCGCGCCATCACCATCCCCCTGGTTAAATCCATGCTGGAGACAATTTGAAAGAAGCACCCATGAAACTGGCCCTGTTTGACCTGGACCACACCCTGCTGCCCCTGGACTCGGACTACGCCTGGGGCGAGTTCACCACCGCCATCGGCTGGACCGACGCGCAGGTGTTCAAGCAACGCAACGACTACTTTTATGCCCACTACAAGGCCGGCACGCTCGATATTGTGGAATACGTGCTGTTTGCCACCGAGGCCGCGCGCAAGCACGGTGCTGCAAAATCGATAGCTGCTCACGCTGATTTCATGCGCACTACCATCCTCCCGGCCATACAGCCGGTAGCCCGCGATCTGCTCAAAAAGCACCAGGATGCCGGCGACCAGGTGGTCATCGTCACTGCCACCAACGCCTTTGTCACCCGCCCCATTGCCGATGCTTTGGGCGTGGCCGAACTCATTGCGGTCGACCTGGAGCACGGTGCCGACGGCTGGATCACCGGCCAGATCCAGGGCGTGCCGTCCTTCCGCGAAGGCAAGATCACCCGCGTCGAAGACTGGCTGGCTGCACGGGGCCTGGGGTGGCAAGACGTGGAGGCCACCTTCTACTCCGATTCCATCAACGACCTGGCTCTGCTCGAAAAAGTGCAGCACCCCATCGCCACCAATCCCGACGAGCGCCTGCGCGCCATCGCCAGCCAGCGCGGATGGCGCATACTGGACTTGTTTACAGAGCAACCATGATCAAGACATTCATCGACAAAATTCTCGGCAAAAAGCCTGCCGCCGCCAAAATGCCCAAGTTTGGCAAGCGCGTCGAAATCCCCGTATCCGAGCACGGCATTAACCCCAACCTGGTCGACGAGCGCGCCCTCAACGTGGTCAGCACCCTGCAGCAAGCGGGGTTTGAAGCCTACATCGTCGGCGGTGCCGTGCGCGACCTGCTGGTCGGCCTGCGCCCCAAAGACTTCGACGTGGCCACCAACGCCACGCCCGAGCAGGTCAAGGGCCTGTTTCGCCGCGCCTTCATCATCGGGCGGCGCTTTCGCATCGTCCACGTGGTCTATGGCCGGGGCCGCGAAAACGAAGTCATCGAAGTCTCCACCTTCCGCGCCTACATGGACAATGCCGCCGCCGAGCAGGTCGCGGGCAACGAGCGCACCAGCAAGAGCGAGCTGGCCAACATGAAGCACGCGGTCGATGCCAGTGGCCGCGTCCTGCGCGACAACGTCTGGGGCCCGCAGGAAGAAGACGCGGTCCGCCGCGACTTCACCATCAACGCCATGTACTACGACCCCAAAAGCCAGATCGTGGTGGACTACCACGGCGGCCTGAAGGACAGCAAAAACCACACCATCCGCATGATCGGCGACCCCGCTACCCGCTACCGCGAAGACCCGGTGCGCATCATCCGCGCCGTGCGTTTTGCCGCCAAGCTCGGGCCCTTGGGCTTTACCCTGGAGCCCAAGACCGCCGCTCCGCTGGTGCATTCGCAAAAGCTGCTGGCCGACGTGCCGCAAAGCCGCCTGTTCGACGAAATGCTCAAGCTGCTGCAAACCGGCCACGCTGTGGCCACCATCGCCCAGCTGCGCAAGCTCGGCATGGCCACCGGCATCTACCCGCTGCTGGATGTGGTGGTGGAGCGCGCCGACCAGCCCTTTGTGCTGGCCGCCCTGCAAGACACCGACCGCCGGGTGGGCGAGGGCAAGCCCGTCGCGCCCAGCTTCCTGCTGGCCTGCGTGCTGTGGGCCGACGTGCGCGACGGCTGGGCCACCCGCTCGGGGCAACAGCCCTCGTTTGCGGCCCTGCAAGACGCCGTGGAAGACGTGTTCAATGCCCGCATTGGCGACGTATCGGGCCGGGGCCGCCTGGCCGGCGACATGCGCGAAACCTGGCTGATGCAACCCCGCTTCGAGAAGCGCGTGGGCAGCGGCCCCTACGGCATGATCGACCAGCCGCGCTTCCGCGCCGCCTTTGACTTCATGCGCCTGCGCGCCGATGCCGGAGAAGTGGACCAGCTCATCGCCGACTGGTGGCAAGAATTCACCACCGGCAGCGACGACCAACGCGAAGACCTGCTGGCCCAGGCCCGCGAAGAGCAGACCCGCCGCCAAAAGCCGGTGCGCGTGCCGCGTGTGGTGCCCGTGGTCAGTGCCACGGCGTCTGTAGATCTGGCACCCCAGGCCGACCCCGATGCCGCGCCTAAAAAACGCCGCCGCCGCCGCAAGCCCAGCGGTGGTGTTGGTAGTGGTGGTGGTGCCGCGCCAGGCTCCGATGCCTGAGTTGCACCTTACCCCCGTCACCGCCTACATCGCCATGGGTGCCAACCTGGGCGATGCCGCCAGCACCGTGCGCAAGGCCATGGACAGCATCCATGCCTTGCCGGGCACCGAAGTGGTGCGCCGATCGGCGCTGTACCTCACCACGCCCATCGACTCGGACGGGCCCGACTACGTCAACGCCGTTGTAGAAGTTTTAACCACTCTGTGCGCGCCGCATCTGCTGGAGCAGCTACAAAATGTAGAGCGTTCAGCAGGCCGCAAGCGCCCCTACCGCAACGCGCCACGCACTTTGGACTTGGATATTTTGTTGTATGGCCACGGCCAGATCGACAGCCCGACCCTGGTGGTGCCGCATCCCCGCATGTGGCAGCGCGCCTTTGTGCTGCGCCCCTTGGCCGAGATCGCCCCAGACCGGGTCAGCCCCAAACAGCTTCGGGCGGTGCGGGACCAGGATGTTGAGCGGCTGCCTGCTTAGCCCAATGCATGCGGTGCAGCCGGACCAATGCCTGGCGGCGGCTTACCGAAAGAAGTTCTGTTGGTTTATTGCGACAATCGTAAGAAATTCGATTGTTTGAAGGCATTTTTGCTTGGTCTAGAGCTTGGCGCGGGGCTCTGGCAAAACGGCTAAGCCGTTTAAAGCGGGTGGCTAGCTACTGCTGGCCTGAAGCCATTGCCGCGGGCTTATTTGCCCGAGCGACGCACCACGATCGTGACCATCATGGCCAGGGCGGCCAGCATCATCGCCAGCGTGGACTGGGTTTCAGCAGAGGCTTCGGTCAGCAGGCTGGCACCCTCAGCCAAGTCAGACATGTAGGGCAGCACTGCGCTGGCTGCGCCAGCGATGGCCGATAGCGTGGCAAATATGACCCATTTTTTCATGACGTAATCCTTTGGAAAAACCTCTTCGAGGGGCTCCCGAAAGTGTCTTTGTTCGCCAAATGATAGCTTATGTTGCGTTGCAGCAATGGGTTTGATGCAATTATTTACGAAGATTTCCTAACACCGACTATGCCGTGGTGCCTTGGGAGTAACCCTCAACCCAAAGCTGCGGTAATAATGCGTTTCAAAAATAGATCACATCCGGAGCTTGTTTTGTCTGTTTCCATGGTGAACCTACCCAATGTCTAAACTCTTACCTTCGCTGCTGCTGTGCGCCGCCGCCGTGGCCTCTTGCGGCGTGGCGGTGGCCCAAAGCGCTGGCGCCGTAGCGCCAGCAGCCACCCCGGTGCAAGACGGTCCCACCCCTTTCCCCAAAGACTTCAAGGACTGGCCAGGCAAGGGCGCCATACGCGTTTTTGGCTGGATGAACGACAACCGCAAGGCCTTCTGGCAAGAGCGTGCGCGCAAGCAGGGCAGTGTGGTGTTTGCGGGCGACTCGCTGGTGGGGGGCTGGAGCACTTTGGCCAAAGACCTGCCCGGTCTAACGGTGGCGAACCGGGGCATTGGCAGCGAAACCACGCGCGGTTTGCTGTTTCGCTTCCAGGAAGATGTGCTGGACCTGCACCCCAAAGCCATCGTGCTGTTGACCGGGTCTAACGACCTGAGTGCATTGCAGGATGTGCAGCTAAGCCGTAGCAACCTCACCGACATACTTGATAAAGCCGAGAAGCAAATGCCCGGCGTCCCTGTCGTGCTGTGTACGGTACCGCCACGTAACCATCCACAGTCTCCGGTAGACCCACGCCAGGTAGTCGAACTCAACAAGCTCATCGCGTCCGTCGCCCAAGGCCGCAAGAATGTGGTGGTACTAGACTTGCATGCCTTGCTGGTCGACCCGGACGGCTCACCCCACGCCGAATACTTTGGTGCAGACAAGTTGCACATCTCTCCCCTGGGTTACCAGCATGTGCGTGACGCGCTATTGCCGGTACTAAAACAGTTCAATCTAGGCTGAATCGCATCCGTGGCATTTACTTCCCTGACCTTTATTGCTTTTGTCGCAGCCGTCGTGCTGCTTTTTAATGCGACGAACCAACCCGTTGTTCGCAGCACGGTTTTGCTGGGTGCCAATGGCGTTTTCATCTGGTACTACATCGATAGCGCCATCCAGCTCCTACCTCTGGCGGCATTTTTGCTGGTGTGCTACGGGATGATTGAGGTGGTGCGGCGCAGCCGTTCTGCGCCCAGCCTGTGGTGTGGCCTGGCCGTTGCCGTCACAGCATTCATCTATCTGAAGAAGTTCGGTTTTCTGGATGCTTCATGGTTGCTGCCTTTTCCCTATCTGATCATTGGCTTGTCTTATGTACTGTTTCGGGTCTTGCACCTCATGGTCGACGCCAAGCAGGGCGAGCTGGCGCGCCCGATTTCGCTGCTGAATTTTTTGAATTACACCTGCAATTTCCTCACCTTTGTGGCGGGGCCTATCCAGCGGTACCAGGACTACATGCGATTCAAGGACCAGGCCTTGGTACTGGACGAAGCCCGGGTGTTCCAGGCCTTTGCCCGGGTCATTTTGGGTTTTGTAAAAGTCGGCGTGGTGTCGGCCATCTTCAAATACCTGTTCGACAGCCTATCTGAGCGCGTACTCGACACTGCGGCAGCCCCGGCGTGGCCCATGTTTTGCGCACTGTTTGTGGGTGCAGCCGTGTGCTACACGGTCTATCTGTACTCCAATTTCGCGGGCTACATGGACATCGTGATTGGTGTCGGAGAACTGATGGGCATGCAACTGCCCGAAAACTTCAACCGGCCGTTTTTGGCGCGCAGCTTTCTCGACTTCTGGTCGCGTTGGCACATGACCTTGTCGGACTGGTTCAAAACCTATGTTTTCAACCCCTTGCTAACGGTGTTGGCGACACGATTCACTTCGCCCAAAGCCGGCCCGTATCTCGGCGTGGTGGCGTTTTTTGTAACCTTTTTGATCATGGGTGTGTGGCACGGCACCACCTCGGTGTTTGTGGTTTACGGCTTGCTGATGGGGGCTGGTGCCAGCATCAACAAGCTTTGGCAAGTGATGATTGTTAAACGCCTGGGCAAGAAGGCCTACAAGGCCCTGGCAGAAAAAGCGTTGTCGATCTACTTTTCGCGCGGGCTCACGCTGGCCTACTTTGCGCTGGCGCTAACCTGCCTGTGGGTTGATATGCCACAGCTTCTGGCCTTGCTTCAGCGTCTGGGCGTAGTGGGCTGCCTGGTGAGCTATCTGGTGCTGGCAGTCCTGGCCGGTGGCATGTTTTATGTGTGGGACATGCTGATGGGGCGCATTGCGCCGTTGCGGATGCGCTGGACCCAAGCTTCCAGCGGTGTGCTCGCGCGCAACGTGGTGCTGGCACTGCAAATACTATTAATTGCGACAGTGGCCTCGTTCTTCCACAAGGCTCCAGAATTTGTTTACCGGGCGTTTTGATGAAGTTGATTTTTAAGCAAATAGGGCTGCTGCTTAGCGCGTTGATCGCCTTGTACGGCCTGCTGCTTGTGGTGTGTCTGCTGTGGGTGCCGCGTTCTGATCTGGGCCAACGGCTCAACGCCGGCAGCGCCGGGTCGTCGCTGTTTTTGACCGAACCCAAGTATGTATTCATGGCGCGATCCCAGCTTAATTCTCTGGACGACAAGGCCATTTTGGTGGGCGCTTCCAATATGCTGGTCGGCTTCAAGCAGGCCCAGGTGCAGGCCCTGGTGCCGGGCATGCAGGTGCACAACCTGTCGGTAGGCGGCTCCAACATCACGCAGATCAACCAGATCGTCGACCTGGTCCGCGAAGTGCAAACCCCCGATGTACGTCGCCACAACACCTGGGTGATTGGCCTGTGGTACGGCGTTTTTGCCGAAGACCGCGCCCGCTGGTTCACCCCGGACCGGCATGGCGGCGACACCGACATCGACATCGAGCGTTACCGCTACGGCTTTTACCGCCGCACCGAGGCTGGCCCCCAGGCGGTACTGCCACCCCAATACCTAGATATTGGTACAACGCTCATACATCCGTACCTGGTGCTCGACCGCGCTGCCCGCGACCTGACCGGCGCACTGCGCGCATTTCTGTCTGGCCGTTCCCCTGGTCTCACGGATGCCCAGCGCAATGCCACCGTCTTGAGTGCAGAGCAGCAGCACAAGTATTTTGATTTTTGGAGAGGGTATATGGGCGATACCGACACCTTGACGGACCCGCCCTTTCAGGTGATGGAGGCCATGGTCAACGGCATCCTGGCCGATGGCGGGCGGGTGGTGCTGGTAGACATGGCCATCCCCCAGTGGCACGAGCAAGGCTCTCCGCTGTGGGCCGATTACCGCCGCAGGGTGGACCCGCTGCTTGCCAAATTGCAGGCCCATGCGGCAGTCAAGGTGCTGAAAATGGATGACGCAACCGCCGATGCCGACTTCAGCGACGAGGTGCACCCCAAGCCACGGGCCACCCCAGCCTGGGCGCAGCGCCTGGCCACAGTATTGAATACCCCGACTCCCTGAGACAATGCAACAACCGATTTAACAGAAGGCTGCCATGGAACTCGAATCAATTTACGCAAAGCTCACCGCTATTTTTCACGATGTGTTCGACGATGAAAGCATCAAAGTCACGCCCGAGCTCACCGCCGATGATGTCGACGAATGGGACAGCCTGGCCCACATTCGGCTGGTTTTAGCCATCGAGAAAAAATTCGGCCTGAAGTTCTCGGCCGCCGAAGTGGGCCGCCTCAAGAACGTCGGTGAATTTGTAGCTTTGATCCAATCCAAGGCGCAATGACCCGCCAGCCACAGGCGCTGGCTCTGCCATTGGGGGAGCTGACCGAGGGCCTGCGGGCCGTGGTCGATTTCACCATCAGCGCCCCGCAAATGCAGCAGTTTGCCGAGTTGTCGGGCGACTACAACCCCCTGCACACCGATGCCGAGTTTGCGCGTGGCAAAGGCTTTGAAGGTGCAGTGGTGTATGGGGCCCTGATGGTGGCCAAGGTGTCGCAGCTCATAGGTATGCAACTGCCAGGACGCAACAGCGTCTGGGCCAGCGTGGCGCTGGAGTTTCGCAAACCCCTCTATGTGGACCAGCCTGCACAGGCCGAGGGCATTGTCGAAGAAGTCTCGGACTCCACCGGCATGGTCGTTTTGAAATTAACCGTGCGTGCGGCTGGCAAAGTGCTGGCCAAGGGCAGGGCGGAGGTCATCGTTGGACGCACATAAGATAGATGCACAGAAGTGGTTTCTGGTTTCGGGTGGTTCTGGCGGCATAGGCGCTGCCGTCTGCGATTCGCTCGCCGCCCACGGCTACACGCCCTTGGTGGGCTACCACCGTAACGCTGCCGCAGCCCAAGTCGTGGCACAGCGCTGTGGCGGCCAGGCTCTGGCGCTGGACTTGTCAAGTGACGCCTCCATCCAGGCGGCAGTTGCCCAACTGGAAACCCTGCCGGAGCTGGCAGGCGTGGTGCTGGCAGGCTCCCCCCCGCTTTCGCTCTTACCCTTTGGCAAGATCAGTGCCGACGAAATGCAGCAGCAGTGGCAAGTCAATGTGCTGGGCCCACAGCGCCTGTTGGCCGAACTTGTTCGCCGTTGCTTTCGCAAGCACAAAAAGGGTGCCGTTGTGGGCGTGTTGACCCAGGCCATGGGTAACGGCACAAACGGCATAGAGGGTGCTTCATCTGGCATGGGTGCTTACGTCATTGCCAAGCACGGCATGGCGGGCATGCTGGCCATGCTGGCCGCAGACTATGCTTGGCTGCGGGTGCGGGCTGTGAAGCCCGGCTACACAGAAACCCCCATGCTCGACGCATTTGACGAACGCTTTCTGGCCACCCAGCGCGAGAAAGCACCATTCCAGACGCCTGCACAGGTGGCGTCGCTCATTGTTGAGGAGGCCATTGGCGCATGAGCAACCAACTTTATTCCCAGCTGGGCTGGCTGCAAGCTGCACCAGAAGACTTTTCCACCCAGTGCCGCCAACTGCTGGCCGAACCTGCCCACCTCGGCTTGCGCCTGCAGCACCTGGCCAACCACGCGCTGGACGAAAACCAACTGAACCGCCTGGCCAAAGTGGTCCAAAAGGCCCGTGACGGTGGCCTGTCCATGGCGCCGCTGGTGCCGTTTCGCATCGGTATCTTGAGCAACGCCACCTCGCACTTCATCGTGCCCGCGCTGGTGGCTACCGCCGCCCGCCACGGCATCGCGCTGGAATGCATCGAAGCCGACTTCGACCAGGTCATGCAAGAAGCCTTGTCGCCCGACTCCACCATCAACCAAGCCCAATGCGATGCCGTACTGGTGGCCGTGGACTACCGGGGCCTGCCCCTGAATGCCGCGCTGGGTGATACCCAGGCTGCCCAAAACGCCGTGCAAGCCGCCCTGGGCCACATGGCCATGATCCGCAACGGCCTGCGCGCCAATAGCAAGGCCATCTGCATCCTGCAAACCCTGCCGCGCCCGGTAGAGTCATCGTTTGGCAGCTTTGACATGGTGCTGCCCGGTACTCCGCGCCAGCTGATCGACGAGGTGAACCGCGGCATCGCCCAAAGCGTGGCAGGTACCGAAGACCTGCTGCTCGACGTAGCCCACCTGGCCGAAACCGTGGGTCTGGCCGACTGGCACGACGCCACGCTGTGGAACATGGCCAAAATGCCCTTTTCCAGCGAATTCTTGCCGCTGTATGCCGACCATGTTTGCCGCCTGGTGGCCGCCTTGCGCGGCAAAAGCCGCAAGTGCCTGATCCTGGACCTGGACAACACCGTCTGGGGCGGCGTGATTGGCGACGACGGCCTGGACGGCATCGTCATCGGCCAGGGCGATGCCACCGGCGAGGCGCACCTGCACGTGCAGCGCACCGCCTTGGCTCTGCGCGACCGTGGCGTGGTGCTGGCGGTATCGTCCAAAAACACCGACAACATCGCCCGCCAGCCCTTCCAGAAGCACCCCGAAATGCTGCTGCGCGAAGACCACATCGCCGTCTTCCAGGCCAACTGGAACGACAAGGCCACCAACATCAAAGCCATCGCTGAAGAACTGTCTTTGGGCTTGGACGCCATGGTGTTCCTGGACGACAACCCCGTAGAGCGCGGCCTGGTGCGCAAAATGCTGCCCCAGGTGGCCGTGCCCGAGCTGCCCGACAACGCCGCGCTATACGCCCGCACGCTGCTGGCCGCGGGCTACTTTGAGGCCATCGCCTTCTCGGGTGAAGACCGCAAACGCGCCGAGTTCTACCAGGACAACGCCCGCCGCGTCACCCTGCAAAAGCAGGCAGGCGACGTCGATGCCTACCTGGTGTCGCTCAACATGCAGATGACCCTGCAACCGTTTGACGACACCGGCCGCGCCCGCATCGCCCAGCTCATCAACAAATCCAACCAGTTCAACCTCACCACCCGCCGCTACACCGAAGCCGACGTGGCCGCCGCGCAGCAAGACCCCAACGCCTTTACCCTGCAAGTGCGACTGGCCGATGCCTTTGGCGACAACGGCATGATCAGCGTGCTGATCTGCCGCCGCCAGCAGGCCGACTGGGACATCGACACCTGGCTCATGAGCTGCCGCGTACTGGGCCGCAAGGCCGAAACCGCCGTGCTGCAAGAACTCATCACCCAGGCCCGCGCGCAGGGCATTCAACGCCTCATAGGCCGCTACCTGCCCACCGAGAAAAATAAGCTGGTCGAAGACCACTACGCCAAACTCGGCTTCACCCTGGTGGACAAACACGCAGACGGCAGCACCGTGTGGGAACTGCACGTGCAAGACGCACCGCTGGTAGACCTGCCTATTGCCATCGCGCGCCTCGGCCTCGCGCCAGTGTCGGCTGAAGTAGCGAAGGCTTGATGTTTTGACCGCCCACCAGCCCGCCCAAGGGACTCCACCCCGCGCCATCCTGCTGCTCACCTACATCTCGCCTTTGCAAAAGTGGGGTTCGGCCAAGCGCTCGCGGTTTCTGATCGACGCCTTGAGCGGCATGGCTCGGTGGAGGTGCTGGCGCTGAGCTTTGTAGATGGCCCCGTCGAGGGCAACCCCTTGACCACCACCGAATGGCAGGGCATCAAGGTGATGGACCTGAAAATAGCGCAGCAGGGCCTGTTGGGTCGGCCCCGCTTTGATCTGACCTCGGGCTACGTTACCCAGCAAGTGGCCCAGCATGTGGATCTGGCGGGGTACGACCTGCTGGTGAATCGCTACGTTAAACCCGCCCTGAAGCTGGCCTTGCCGCCCGGTGTGCCCTTGCTGGTGGACTTTGATGACGCAGTTTACGAGCCGCCATGGCGCGCCCTGAGCGGCCTGAAAAGCTGGGTGGGTGTGGGCTTACGCTTGCTGAATGACCGCGTCATTGTGCGCATCCGCCTGAAGGCCACGGCCTGGCGCCAAGCCCACTACTTTTATTGCCGCGATGCCGAGCGCAATGTGTTTGCGGGCCTGCCAGGTTCGGTGCTGCCTAACCTGCCGCCCCCGGCCTATCGCGCTGGCCCGCCCGACTTTGTGCCCCCTAAGGCCCCCGCGCTCATGTTTGTGGGCCTGCTGGACTACATGCCCAACCACGATGCGGTGGACTGGTTTCTCCAGGCCATCTGGCCGCTGGTGTTGCGGCAGGTGCCGCAGGCCCGGTTCCTAATTGTGGGCAGCGGTGAAGAAAGCCGCCTGGCCCGCTGGCGCAGTGCGCCCCAGGTCGAAACACTGGGCTTTGTGGACTCGCTGGCCGACGCCTACGCCCAGGCTACCGCCTGCGTGGTGCCCATGCGCTCGGGTGCGGGCACCAACATCAAGGCGCTGGAGCCTTACCTCTATGGCCGCATGGTGATTGCGACCCCTTTGGTGGTCGAGGGCCACCGCCCCTAGTTCACAGAGGGCAGCGATGTACTGGTGGCCAGTGACGCACAAGGCCTGGCACAGCACTGTATCGACATGTTGCGCGCCCCCCAGCAGGCCAGCGACATCGCACGCCGTGGTTACACGCGCATTACCACCATACTCACGGAAGAACGCTTTCAGTCGGTAGTGGATGCCGCCGTCACAACGCTATGGCGCAAAGACCGTAACGCTTGATGCCCTGAACCTGCGCACAAGGGAGGGAGGGCTGGGTCAGCCCCCCCCTGGCGCACAATCACTCGCTATATAAAAAGTAGCTGCTCACGCCCTAACCGCAAGCACGGAGGCCTTATTTTCTATATAAGTGCATCCTGAGGATTTCAGGAGATTGCCTGCGGGGAGCCAAGCGCACGGCTTGGGGCAGAAAGCCCGTTCCAGTGGCACCAGATGCTCATTTTTCAATCACCTTAGCATGCTTACATTTGCTATCTAAAAAGTAGCTTTTCACGCTTATTGAATAAGCGCTGGAGGCATATCTCTAACATAATTTCATTCAGTGGATGGCGGACGACAGACAATGCCGCACTGCTTGCCCCCGACGCCGTATGAAGGCTGAATGGCCGGTCACACAGGGCCGTACTTCGCATAGTCACAGCGCATCGGCGCGGCACGGCGCGCCACCGTGCCAAAGCCTGCGCTGCCTTCGCCTTATCTCCCTTACACCTGGAGCAAAGCATGTTGAAACATCTACGTGGTTTTTTGGTCGCGGCTTGTATGGCGGTCAACGCCCATGCGGCCCCTGTTTTGCACATCGACGCTGGCCAGCTCATGGGGGCCATGGGCGTGGCGGTCAACGGCGTGCAATACAACGTGCAGTTCCAGGACGGGACCTGCGCATCGCTGTTCAGCGGGTGCGATGCCTACGCAGACTTTCCGTTCCAAACCCGACACGATGCAGTGGCCGCCAGCCAAGCCCTGCTGGCCGGGGTGTTCATCGATACGGCACAGGGCCAGTTTGCCTCCAACCCTGCCCTGACCAACGGCTGCGGCGATGCCCAGTTCTGCCAGGTGTTTACGCCGTATCCGTTCACGCCAGAGGGCTTTCTATCGTTTGCCATAGCGCTGAATTTTGATGCAGCGTCGCAAATGCCAGATGCGATTGAGGTCCTAGTGACCAACCGGCCCTTTGGCGATACCACCGATATCACAGGTTACACCTATGCGGTGTGGTCGTTGGTGTCTGCTTCGGAGGTACCGGAGCCTTCTACGGTGTGGCTGGTGGGGGCCATGCTGTTATTGGCTGCCGGACGTAGGGCGGGGAAAAATATATGGATTGATATTAAATCGCCGCTGAACTGAGGTGGTATTAATTTCCTAGTAATTTATCAACATTCTTTTTTGATAATATTTTTACGGTGGGCAAGTTACGTATGACTATTTGAGTCAATGGTTTTATTTGATTCAAAAAATTCTCAATTAATTCTTGAAGATTTTTTGCCTCTAATGCTTCCGATGCAGGGAGTAAAAACTCCTTTGGGTAATCAAAATGCTGAAGAAGACCTTGAAATTTATCTTGGTATGTGATTGCAGCTATGGGTTTTTGCATGCCCAGCGTGGCAATTGCTAAGTGCATGCGACCTGACACAACGCCATCCGTGGTGCCTGCGATCGCCTTGAGCTCTGCAGCAGAGAAACGATCTGTTGGGTATAGTAACTTTACACCTAATTCTCCGCTTAAATTGTCCGCGATAGGCTTAAGGCATTTGTCATCATTGTCCCGAGTCCGGTAGTCATGGGAAATTAACAAAAAAGACACCGCCTGCGCTTTTGATACCGATGCAATTGCGGTGATGGCGCTCTGAATAAGATTCCGTGCATCTTGTTCGGTTGGATTTCGGATAAGTGTCGGGTGAAGGTTAAATCCCAAAACAATATCCCCTGCAGCGCGACGTTGATCCGCCCAATCCGCAATCTCTTTTACTTTGGGTGTCGTTACGTCGGGGGTAAGTAAAAATGCAGCATCGGCAACTAAATCTATAGTTGCAGTGCTAAATACTTTGAACCGTTTGAGTGAAATTGGATCACGAGCATTGAGTGATACGGCAGATGAAATGGAAGAAAAAACTCTTTTTAGCAATGGGCTAGGATTTGCATTGAAACTGTAGCCAGTAAACGCGACTCGTGTTCCTCGATTTGCAACTAAGTTTGCCAATAACAACAAGCGAGCGGTTGTTCTGGGGCTATAGTAGCCATCCATTACGTCTGCACCTAATACAAACATTGCATCTGGTGAAAATTCTTTAATTAATGATATGGCTTCAGTTAATTTGCAATTCCAAGCTGAAATGGCTTCGAAACCAAGTTTATGAGCCCTGGTTCTAGCTTCAGGTGTAGCAACGATTATTGCGATTTTTAAATTATTATTTGCATGGCGCAGGTTCTCGACCATGCCTTGAATCATCGCTTCATCCCCTTTTGATCCATCGAGACTCCATGGGTCGCAAGGCAAAATCAATAGTTTTTTTAAATCGTTGGAAAACTTTATATTTTTTGATTTTATTATAAGAGAATTATGCTCGTTGAGCATTGATCTCACATTGTTCCATTCGCGGAGATTTTGATATGTGCGATGAAAGATTTTTTTAAGCATGTTTTATATTGTTGAAATTTTATTGTTTCCGGATCTTGTCCAGAATATTTTTTAACGCCAATGGTTTGAGTGTATTGGATATTAATACGTATGATATAAGGCCTACGCTTGTTAAAATAGTTGATTTTATTATCATATTTATTGATATGTTATCCATCAAATTAGATGTTAATAGTACCAATGCCATCATGCAGAAACTTGATGCAAAGAAGGGCCAAATTTCTGATGATAATTTTCTTAAGGAAATGCCGACAATGCGACGTGCAAGGTAGAAATTTATTGGTGTTATTAGTAGTTGACAAAATGTAAACGCAATCAAAATACTGGTAAGTCCAGAATTTCTAGTAAACCAAAATCCTATTAAAGTGAAAAACAACTTCGCTGCAACCAGTAGCATTCCTATTTTCGGAAAACCCATTGAATTATAGAGGGTCACGTTGTAAAATTGAATTACTTGAATTACACCAAGTGTTGACATAAATCGCATTACTTCAGCACTTCCGGCCCATTTTCCCCCAAATAAAGTAACTGCAAATTCTGGAGCTGCCGCCCCGACTAGGCAAAATATGGGAACTGCAAGGGTCGCTGTCAGTGTTACGCTTTTATAATATGCGTTAATCAATGCGGTGCGATCGTGAGCGATTCTTGAAAATCCATTGTGTGCCACATCGAGAATGGCAGAACTCAAAGTTTGCATAAGAGCCTGATGCACCCGCGATCCGACTGTATAGATCGCCAAACCAACGGGGCCCACACTTGCAGCTAAAAATATTTCTACATATCGTGTGTTTGCAAACTCTAGAATATTAGAGAGTAACTTATGGCCACCATAAGTCATTAAAGATTTGGTTCCATTGAAATCTAATCCTTTCGTAAGGTGCCATTGTGGTTTTCTATATAATAAAAGGGTCATGACAATCACAAAAATCAAGCTTTGTGCTACCAAACTCCAAACCCCAAAACCATTTAATGCCATAACTAACGAGATGATGCCGGCCATCAATGTTGAAAATAATGAAACTTGCGCGAGAAATTTATATTTAAATTCTCGTTTGCACATTGCAACTTGGCCAAATGTTGTCGCTGTGATTGGGATGCCGATAGAGGATACTCTAAGTATGTCAATCAGTTCCGGTAATTTTAACCAAGCTGCGATTAAGGGGGATGCAAACCAAAGTGTAACTACCATTACGATAGAAAGACCTACGTTTAGCCAAAAAACACAATTGAGTTGTTTGGATGATATTTCGCTTGTTTGTACGACGGCCTCGGTGAGTCCTTGCTCACTTAGCATCCCAATGAAAGCCAAAACAACCGTTGCTGCTGCGTATAGACCTAGTTGGGTTGGCGTCAATAAACGCGCCATAAAAATAAAAAGAAAAAGACCGCTTAACCGCATGCTCCAATGTTGAATGGCAGACCAAAGTACTCCATTTTTGACTTTGGAGTGCAAAGAAGATTTCATGTGATAGACCTATTTTTAATATTTGGCATTGTAATAATTTCTTATTATTTTAAAATATCCAAAATATTGGTTGAACAAGGTAGTGGAGAAATAGCGGCTATTTTTGGTTTTTCCTTCAACGCAATAAACAATGCCCCGAGTTGCTCTATGTTCCAGTCCACTGCCGCGGTACGCGCTCCCGCAGCCAGAAGTTGTCGCGCTTGCACATCATCTATCAAAGAAACTATTTGTTGAGCGAAATGGGCTGGGTCATCGTCGTTCACCACGGTGAAGGCCGAGCCGCAGAGTTTCTCTACCCCCCTGGCACCGGACCGGGTGGTGACAATGGGCATGGCGGCTGCCATGGCATCCAGCAACTTGATGTTGAGGCCGGTGCCTGCGGTCATTGGGTTGATTGCTACCATGGCCGAAGCAAAAGCATCTTGTAGCTTTGGCACAAAGCCTAGTTTGACGACACCCGGAGTTGCGTCTATCTGGCCAGAAATAGATCCCGCCAGCAGTAGTTCAAAGCCCGGCTTTGCTTCGCGTACAAGGGGCAGTACCTGCTCGATGAAGTAGCGCGCACCAGCTACGTTCAGGGGGTTACTGGAGCCAACAAATACAGCCGCCTCGCGCGTGGACGGTGGCGGTGGCGCAGCCAAATCAACCAGGTGGCCCACTTGCAGAACGTGAGTGTCTGTACCGCTTAAACGGCCTGTAAATTTCTGTGCTTCACTGGCTTGAATGGCCAATACAAAGTCAGCGCGCCGGAACCCCAGTTCTTCTGCGGCCATGGTCGTTGAAAACCACTGGGGTTTAAGCCCGGCTTCCAGATAGTGGCGATGCCGCAGGCCGAAACAATCATGCGTGTCCAAGACTTTCAAACACGGTGCTTCAAAGGCTTCAAAAGCTTTCGACATGAAGACATATTCGACCAACACGGCATCAAAGCGGTGCTTGGCTTGCAGCTGGCTTAATTTTGCGCTGGTACGCGGGTCGTACCAATCATCCAGTCCCAGGGTGTAGGCCGCATCTATCTTGGCCATTCGGCCCAGCTTGCGCGCAATTCTGGCAAGCAGACTGCCCAGACCCGAGCGTGGTGCCCACTGCAGTAGGTGCAATCGATCTGCCCCAAACCGGTTGGCCATGGCGGGTAGATCGTAGGACTCTAGGGGAACGTAGGCGAAGTGCAGTTCGTGCTCAGCCTGCATCAAGGTTTGCGCCACGCTGACGATGCGCGCGCGATTGCCTGCGTCGGACGGGTCCGTCGGTACAGGGGAGACCATGAGTATTTTCATCAGCGGGCGATCAATGCGTCCAGTTCGCGCTTGAGTGAAGCTGTTTTCCCTTGAAAAGAAAATTGTTTGCTCACATGCGCACGACCCGCCGCACCCCGTTGGGCTGCAAGCGCCGGGTTTTGCAGAATTTGCACAATCGCTGCTGCAAAGGTACTTGCGTGGGTTGCGATTGCTATGTGCTCGCCGTCCACCACGTTAAGCCCTTCTGCACCTACGGTGGTGGCTACTACAGGGCAGCCACGGGCCAGGGCTTCGATAACCTTGATCTTGATGCCGCCCCCAAACCGGTAGGGTCCGAGCGACACGGCGGCATTGTCGAAATATGCGTCTATGTCGTCGACAAACCCCACCATATTTACACCTCGTGCCTTTAGCTCTGCGGTAGGAGTTGGGCATTCCGGGCCGGCAACACGCAGCTCTGCGTTGGGCACCGCTGCACGGACCAGCGGCCAGATGTCATTCAACAACCACTGCAGGCCATCAACGTTAGGCGGATGGTGAAAGTTGCCCACCATGGCCACATAGCTGCCATGCCCACGTTCCACGTGGTCTGGCACCTCGGTGGCTACCGGGCTTAGCACGCAGGGTGTATCTGGAATGAACGCACGTAGCACGCCAGCATCGGTGTCGCTGAGCGCCAGCAACAAGTCTGCTTTGGGATAGTGGCGCATTTCGTAGCGTGTCCAACTGAACCAGTTGCTCACCTTGGCAAGTCGTCGCATAAAACCAGAGGTCTTTTGCCACTGCCGGTGCATAGAGACCATGCAGACATCTTGCACGTCCATTACGGCAGGTATTCCCTCTGCAGCAGGTAAATACTGTGCCACCTGCGGAAACTGAAAAAGTGCTACCACCGCGTTAGTCTTTTGAATCACAGTCTGGATCGCATTTGCTAGGTCTGGTGACCACATGCGTTGAGCCGCTACTGGTGCGCCGCCCAGTATTTGGCGAGCGCGTGCTTTCCATAAAGGCTGCGGTGGCGCAAGAGGTACGGTTGTGACGCTAGCGCAAAATTCCCCCAAGGCGATTTTGCCGGCTTCTACGTCGTTCGACGTAATGTCAAACGAGATCCAGTGGATGTCATAGTGGGCAGACAAGCTCTTCAGCATGCGGAAGCACAACACGCCACCACCAATGCCACAACGAAGGTGGTAGACCCAAGGTGCTACGACGACGATGGGCGGTTTGGATGCAGTACTGATTGGATTCATTTAGATTTCTCGTTGAGTCGGCGACGCAGTTGGCGGACTTGGGCACTTTCGAAACCATGGGTTAGCCATGCACTGCTCAATCGCCGTTTTATCTTCGGAAGAAGACTTCGGAGGGCATCTGCGGCACTGCGTGCGTCTGCATTGAAGCGACTTTCCCCAATAGAGGAGGGTTGGTAGCGTTCGTATGCAGGGAACGGGAATATTGCAAGGTTCATCACACCGTGCTCCCAAGTTCTGTCCATATAGACATCTACGGCCGCGGTAATATTTTGGCCATTTTCCCGAAACTTGCGCGCACCTTCACGGGTTACTACATACGCTTGCGTGCCAAGCGGGTAACCTGTGAATTGAATTAAATGTCTGTATTTGTCAAAAAATGGAGATATAACAAACTTCCAAGGCGATGGCATTTTCGCAAATAATCGCAGGTAATCAATGCCTTTGGACTTTAGGTTGATTTTGCAAAACTCGGACAAAAATATCCAATCCATTACTACATCATCCTCAATTACGACCATCTGGTCATAATCTGTGTTATTTTCAAGCCAAGTCCACAGCTGATAATGACTTGAATAGCAACCGAGTTCTCCCTTTTGAAGGGGGCGGTTATTTACAATCTTTACCTGCTGGTTGTCATAAGCAAGTTCTGGTCCAATTCCGTTGCAGGCGTCATAAAAGTCCCAAGCCATTCCAGCTTCTTTAGCTGTTTCGGCGAAAGCTTCGCGTCGTGTTTGGGCTGATGAAAGGCTGATAACCCAGACCTTCGTCCGTGGCGATACATTGGGCGCTTCAGTCATATTTGTCATTTAATGATTCCGAATTTAAGCAAGGTGCTTCGCAGAAACTGAGGCCTCGCCGCCGGAACGAATCGCCAGAGAATAAGTTTCATGCCCGCGGCTTGGGGCAACAATGCAATCAAGGTTGTCCATACCGCGATAGTTGTCCGGCCTTTTACGGATATGCCTTGCGGCTTAGACATTGCACGCATCACGTCTCGCCATACGGCACCTACGTTGTCCTTAGGGATCGGGTGGGTTTGGTGTGCAATCCGCAGCGACGCTAGTCGGTAGGGCAGGTAGTGCAGACTGTTGTTGATGGCGTCGTCTTGAATCTCGATGCCGGCTCGTTTGGCTAAATGCAGGGTGTAGGTTTGCCGTTGGCGGGCGCGCACCACGTGCAGGTGGAACTGTTTGGCATCTAACTTCGAGGCGGCTCCGTCGTTGCGACCATGGACACGGTAGCAGCCCAGTGCGGTGGGTATGGTGACAACGTCGCCCAAAAATGGCGCAGCCGCGATGCAGATGGAGTCGCCGGGGCGGCCACAGGCTTCATCCAGCGGAAAAATCTTGTCCAGATAGGCGGGTGCGTAGGCATTGCCAGAGCCTGGTGGCGTGGGGTAGGTGGTCGTTAAGGTGGCCCAGTGGCGGATGTCTTCCGGTGTGGGGGTACCCTGGAACTGCGGAATGGTATTGCCCAGCGGTTGCGCAGCCCCGTCTACCGTGCGTAGCCGAAACTGCACCTTGCTGATGCCGGCGCGCCACACAGCAGCAATTTCGCGCATCACTTCGCGGTCCAGCAAGTCGTCAGAATCCAGAAAAATGACCACATCGCCATCGGCAAGTTTGTAACCTGCGTTGTAGGCCTCAAACTGCCCGGCGTTGGCTTGCAAGATGGCGGTAATGCGACCGGCATACCGAGCTATGAGGTCGCGCGAACCGTCAGTGGAGCCGTCGTCCACCACAATCACCTGGATGTGGGGCCAGTCGATGGCCAAGGCGCTGTCGATGGCCTGGCCCAGAAATTCGGCGTAGTTGAAGTTGGGAATGATTACCGACAGCCGCAATGGGCGCTGTAGGTCGGCTGTAGCTGTCATGCAAGTTTTTCTTTCGCCATAGTGCGGCTTGGGCTTTGTAATGGTGGGCTGGGCCATAAGGCGAGCACGAGGTACACGAAACACACGGTTTCTGGAATGAGCAGGTAGCCGCCCATGACGAGCCAATTGGCAAACAGTACTGCCCGCAACTGAAATGGCGCTGGAAAGGCCGACAGTTTGTATCCCACCAGGCCAAGCATCAGGATGAATCCCAATAGTCCGTACTCAAACAACAGCTTGGCCCAGGTGGGGTCGTGCGCTTCAAATGCAGCGGCCGTTCGGAGAAATAGGCCAGGGCCATTGCCTACCCAAAGCGACCAGTTTTTGGTGCTGATAAACGCATCTACGACTTGCATGGGAGCGACGTAACGTGCGTAAGCGCTGCTTCCTGGGGCAGTGAACTCCCCGGTACGACCAAAGGTGAAGGCAAGATTGAGCGGGTCGCCCGTCAAGGAGTTCGCGGTCAGTATGACGGCTGCTGCAATACCTATGCGCAGTAACAATCTTGCCCGCAGGGGCAGTAGTAAGCCAATAGCCAGCGCCAACAGCCCAGTACCGGAGTAAGACAATATCAGCGCTAACCCAAAACAGAACATGCGCTTGACGCGTTTGAATATGGCCAGCTCCATCACGAGCCCAAATGCCATCATGTAAGAAAAATTGGATGGCTCACGGAAGAATATGCCGTTGGCTTTGAAGAACGAACCCACCGGAATAGTGCTGTTGTAGATACCTTGGGCGCGAATGCCTTCGGGTATGAGCACCGAGATGTCAAAAAGCCAGGGTGCCCGTATTACAAACTGCGCATAAAACTGGATGATGCCTGCTGCTGCGCCTACCAGTAGGGTGTTGCTGAGTACGCGCATGGTCCACAGCCAATGCCCTCGGTTGTTGGGGTGTGCCGATATGCTGAAGACGAAGGGTAGATAGATCACCATGAGTAAGAACATCGAGCCCATCGTGCCGGGCGTACCGTTCTGCATAAAGGCATTGAGCCAATAGCTGGCGATCGCTACTGTGCATATGCCGATGTAGACCAGTAGCGCAGGTAGATCAATGGCTAGCCACCCACTCATCAGCAGCACCGCCAACAAACCATAGGTCAGCGGCAAGCTGGGGCCGAGCGAGAGGGAATCGACGGCAATGCCTAGCCGGTCGGTCATCACCAAGCTGACGATCAGGGCCACCAGGGCGTAGCGGATTGCCGGGCGCGGGCGAATGGATTCGCCCATGGCATCCGCTTTGGGCACGGCTACATAGTTCGTATGCGAATGGGGGGGCAATTGCGTGGAAGCAAATTCCAGCTTTTCAGCCATGGGCCGCCGTCACTTTTGCCATACCCGTATGTAGTCGATCTGCATCCGCGCGGGGAAGTCGGCTATGTCCTGGGGGGCGCCCGGCCAGTCGCCACCTACGGCCAGGTTGACCAGGATGTGGGCGGAGCCTGCATCGACTCCGCTTTTGTGCTGCCAATAGAAGGGGCGATCGGCCACCAGCTTTTCGTCTACGTAGTGGCGTACACGCCCTGGCTCCCACAGTACGGCAAATGTGTGGAAGTCATCGGCGTAGTCGAAGCCCGGGCGGTAGCTTCCCCAACGGTCGAGCCGCGACATGGTGGACGGAAAGTATTTGCCATCACCGCTGTGCAGCATGTGAAAGCTATTTTTGGTGGTGTCGCGGCCGTTGTTGACGATCTCCATGATGTCGATCTCGGGCGGCCAGGTTTGGTCTTGTGGGTTCAGCCAGAAGGCGGGCCACATGCCGCGCCCAGAAGGTACTTTTACCCGGCTTTCGATGTAGCCGTATTGCCCGATCCATTTGGAGCGCAGCATGCCGCTTTCGATTTGGCCGTTTTTCAGCTCGCGGGGTACGCGCGCCACCAGGGCAAAGCCGTTGTTGCTGAATTCGTGGTTGTCGTTGTCGCGGTAGCGCTGCCACTCGTTGTTCAATTTGTCGAGCGTGCCGCCGTTGTAGACGTAGCGGGTAAAGAATTCGGCGCGCAATTCTTCCAGGTTCTGGATGGTGCGGCCAAAGGTCCAGTCTTTGATGAGGCGGTAGTTTTGGTCTGCAATGGGAGCCGGTAGGTCTGGGTCGGCGGCCATGGCCAGGGTGGGGCCTGCCAGTGTGGCGATGAGCAGTACCCAACGGTACAAGAATCTATACAAGGGTGTCAGGGTCATGGTGAGCTCCGGATGTGCGCAGAAGCGCTTTGCACGGGTATCAATGATTCGTACAAATGGCGGGTTGTCTTGCCAATTTCCGTCCATTCGTCGCCTGCACTGATGGCTTTGGCCACCGGCCGTTGCGTTACGGCATGCCCGATGGCTTGGGCTAGAGCGGCAGTGTCACCCGGTGTGAGCAACACGCCATGTTGGCCCTTTTCGACTTCGGCGGCAAAGATGCCGACCCGGCTGGCTATGACCCATTTGCCCAGGGATTTGGTCAGAAACCACACGCCGCTGGCGTCAATTTGTCGGTAGGGAAACAGCAGGCAGTCTGCTTCGGCGAACAGGGCTGCCATTTCTTCTTCGGATTGGCGCTGGGGCCGCAGGTCAATGGTGTCGCCCAGGCCAAGCTCTGTGATGCGTGCCTGCAGGGGTGCGATGTCCATGCGGGGCCTGCCCGCAATGACCACGCGCGTTTGGCGCAAAACATCTGGCGCCAGCATGTGGAGTGCTTCGATGGCCAGGTCTACGCCCTTGTAGGGTTTGATCTCGCCAAATAGTAAGAAGCTGTAGCGCTTGTCTGCACGCTCGGTAGGTACGGGCAGGGGTACTTGCAGGCGCAATGCGCCGTGCGGAATGGTAACGATGCGCTCGGCGCTTACCCCGCGGCTGATAAGGGTGCTGCGGCCGCTTTCGGTGTGCACGATGACCCGGTGCGCCAGGCGCATGGGTACATCGAAGCCAAAGTTCTGTATGAACGAAAGGCGCTCGCCGTTGAAGGGCACCGTGTCGTGCACGGTAAGCACCAGCGGGCACCAGCGCCGTATCAGCAGCATGGCCAGCACGTCAAGCGGTGGCAGTACGGTCCACTGGAAGTGCACCACATCGGGCTTGCGGGTGCGAATTTTCCACAGCAAAGTGGTGAGCCCGGCCAGATGGGCGATGCCTTTGGCCACCGATTTGAGCTTGCCAGGCAGCCAGTTGGCTTCGTCGGTGCGGCGGTAGAAGAAGGGGTCGGTCCGCTCGATAGGGAGCTCTTGCCGGTCGCCTTTGCGGGTGGGGCGGGTGGCCCACATGGGTTGGGTTCCCGCGGCCAGCAGGCCTTCGGTCAGCCCCGCGTTATAGGGAGCAGTAAAGAGCGAAGGGTCTACCAGCAGGACACTCAGAGGGGAAGGCTGTGTCATAGGGCAGTGGCCCTGGCGGTGGTGTCGGCATGCAGCAGCGACTGGGGGCTGGGCTGCCAGGCTGTTTCGCGGATAAAGGCCATGCCGGAAAAGAAGCCCAGCGCCCAGCTGGTGTGCATGGTGGCAGCAGCAATGCCTGCCAGCAAACCGCAAGGCGAGCGGTGCTTCCAGGCCACTGAAACGGATGTCAGTGCAAGAGCGGAGACGTAGCACAGCGGCCACAGCAGCAGCAGTGGCAGCCAGGCCCCGAGCACGATGGCCAGCGCCGACAGCACCAGGTTCGCGGGCACGGCCAGCTGGCGGGCCCGCATGGAGCCGGGGTGGCGCCGCACGGTGCGGGAGCGGCCACGCCCGTATGCAAAATATTGTTTGGCCAGGCTGGCTAGCGTTGCGCGCGGCTGGTAGGCCAGGCGGATGTCTGCGTCCAGGTAGACCTTGCTGCCGAGTCGGCGCTGGCGACAGTCGAGTTCGGCATCTTCGTTGTGGGTGAAGGTTTCGTCGTAACCGTTGGCACGCTGAAAAGAAGCCATACGGAACGCGGCATGGTGGCCGTGGTCTACAAAACCACTCAGGCGCCCACCCCGGTGCGCCGACCCGCCGGTGCCGGCCCAGGTATTGGATGTCCAAGCCACTGCTTTTTGCAGGCAGGTGGAGCCGCTGGAGTCCATGGGCACCACGACCGCATCGGCCTGGGTGCGGTGCAGCGTGTCGATAAGCCGGGCCAGAAAATGCTGCGGGTAGTGGGCATGCGCGTCGCACCGCACCAGCACATCGGTATTTTGACCAAACTGTGCTGCGGCCAGATTTACCGCTGCGCTCTGGATGCGCCGGGGGTTGTGCAGGTAGTGCAGCCGGGGGTCTGCCTGTGCCAGGCGCTGCACCAGCGCCACGGTGCCGTCGGTGCTGCCGCCATCGGCCACGACAAAGGTCACTTGCACGCCGGGAGGCGTGTCTTGGCTTAGCGAATGCAGAACGCCTTCGATCGTGCGAGCCTCGTTCAGCGTCGGAATGACCACGAGGACGGTGCGGGTGGCATCAAAGCTCATGGTGTTTGGCGCATTCGAAAGGGGCGCCGCTAGGCGAGATCATGGACAGCAATGGCATGTGTTTAGTCGTCATTCAGGATGCTTCCCACCAGCGCAACCCCGCTGTCTTGCAGGCGCCTTGCGAGCAGGGCGGCATCGGACATGCGGCTGAGGTTCTTGCGGGTAACCATGACGGCGGCACCCGCGCGCGAAGCGATGATTTCTGCATCGGCAAAGTCGGTGCCTGCAGGTGTGTCGACGATGATCACGTCGAATTCTTTGGCCGCTATGTGCAACAACGCGCCAAATGCGGTGCGGCCCAGCAGCTCTTGTGGGTTGGGGGGTACTGCGCCTGCAGGCAATACAAACAGGCTTTTCAGGCCCGGAACAGGAAGCACTGCCTCCAGGCCCGCCCGGTCGGCCAAGATGCCTGACAAGCCCGCACTCTTGCCTAATGCGAAAAGTTCGTGCTGGCGGGCTTTGCGCAGGTCTGCATCGATCAGCAGGGTGCGCTCGCCTTGTTGGGCAAACACAATCGCCAGGTTGGCCGCAATGAAGCTGCGGCCTTCGCCCGGGCCAGGGCTGACCAGGGCAATCACCTTGGTGGCGGTTTCGTTGTTGAACCAGCGCAGCATGAGCTGGCTACGTACGGCGCGCAGATTCTCGCCAACGCGGCTGAATGGCTTGTAGGCGGCCACCAGTTCGGGGCTGCGGCTGGTGTCTTTTTCAGAGAGGTAGGCGTAGTCGAATTGTCTGGAGAGTGCAAAGTCGATGTCTTCGCGGGTCAGCAACTGCAGTGCCAATGCGGCGTCACCGAAGTTGGATTTATCTTGTTGTTGGCGCTGCAGGATGCGTTCGGCATTTTCTGCGGTTAACCGACCGCTGGAGACCAGAATGTCGCCGATGGAGCGCCCGGCACTGGCCAGAACGGGTGATTTGATAAGGCTTTCTGGGGCGTTCATGGGCGTGCTCCATTGGAGGTCAATGCGGCAAGCTTGGCAGGGCCAGAGCGCTTGATCATGGTGCTGGCAGACGCAATAGTGCCCAGAACGGGCAGGTTCAGCGCCTCAACCAGATCGTAGGTTGAACGCACGCGCCGGTTGAGCATTTCCAACGCCACGGCAATCCCCACACCCAGCAAGCTGCCCACAAAGATGGCCAAGACCACATTGAGTGCCGAGCGGGGCTTGGACGCGCGCGTAGGGGGCAGGGCGGCGTTCAATACCGAGATATTGGTTTGGCCGTTTTGGCTTTCCACATTGGTTTGGGATGCCCGCTGGCTCAGGGTTTCGTAGGCGCGCTGGGCAGTTTCAATATCGTGGCGCAGCACGTTGAGCTCGTCACGTTGTTTGTTGAGTACCAGCACGCGCGCCTTTTGGGTAGCCAATGCGCTTTGCAGTTGCTGTTCGCGCTGTTTGCTCACCTGGTAGGTGGTATCGATGGAGCTGGTGATCTTGCGTGTCTCGGCATCTAGCTGTTTGCGCAGCATGGCCAGCTCGGCTTCGGTACGTTGGGTTTGGGGGTGGTTTTTGCCAAGGATGACGTTGCTGTCTTGCAGCTTTGCGTCGAGCCGGGCGATGTCGGCTTTCAAGCCGTTGATCAGCGGGCTTTGCATGACTTCTGCCACAGTGTCGGCTTTGGTGTTTTTGCGCTTGCTTTCACTGTCGGTGGTCTGGCCCTGAATGACGGTCAGCTGGCTGGAGGTATCGTTGAGCTTGGCGGTTTCAAAGTCGAGCCGCTCGTCGGCCGACACGATGCCATTTTTTTGCTGGTAGGTGCTGAGGGCCTTTTGGGCGGTTTCAAGTCGTTCGCGTGTCTGCTTGGTCTGTTCGTCGAAAAATGCGGCGTACTGGCGTGCTGGGGCCAGTTTCAGGTCAACGTTGACGTCTGAGTAGGCCTGGGCAAACGCGTTGGCGGCGGTGGCGGCAAAGTCTGGATCTGCACCGGTATAGCTGATATTGATGACATTGCTGTCGCGTGCAGGTTTGGCGTTGAGGTTGATTTGCAGCAGATTGGTGAGCCACAGGTCGAACTCGCCCTTGCCTTCTGTGTCTTCCATCCACTGGCGGCGGATCCAGGTGCCTTCGCCTTTGGGCAGTAGCTTGGCCACCCGCTGTGCGACGCGTTGGCTGTTGATGATGTCAATTTGGGTGGCCATGTAGCCAGGGGCAATCATCCCGGAGAGCATTTGGCCGCTGACCGGGTCGGGTGACTTCACATCCAGCACTACGGCGGCATTGGCGGTGTACTGTTTAGGCAACCACAGCGTGACCGCCACAGCAGCGGCAGTCGTCACCAGCAAGGTGATGAGCGCAACCTTGTAGCGTGCTCGAAGTATCAGAAAAAATTGTTGCGGTGTCATGGTGTGCTTGGCGATTTAGAAAAGGCTTTCACGAACATAGATCACATCGTTAGGCTGTAGCGGGTCGGTCAGTGCAGGGGTGCTTTGCTGCACGACACCAGCGGCGTCTTTGCGGTACAGGCGCAGCCTGGTTTCACTGCCGCGGGTGGTGGGGCCGCCGCCAGTGGCCAGGGCCTGCATGACGGTCATGCCCCGCTCAATACGGTAGGGGCCATTCTTTTGGGCCTCACCGTAGATAAAGAACACGGGGGCTTTGTGGACGTACAGCCGGTCGCCGCTGGCAATGGTCTCATCGTCCTCGGGTTTACCCTCAAGAAACAGCGATGGTACGTCAATTACTTTCCGGAAGGGTTTTCCGTCGCGCATGCCGGTCAGAATGGCTTTGTCGTCGCCCACGGCGGTAGTACCACCGGCCATTGCGAGCAGGTCGCTGACACGGATGTTGGTGGTTTCCAGGGGGAACCGCCCTGGGCGGTTTACCTGCCCCAACACCGAGGCCTGGCTGCCCCGCGTTTGCACCAGAACGATATTGACTTGTGGCTGCTGCAAAAAGCCGCCCGTTTTCAAGGCGGTTGCAATTTTCTTTTCGGCGGCGCCAATGGTAAGGCCGCTGAGTTCCACGGAGCCGATCAGCGGGTAGCTGATGGTGCCGTCTTCGGATACACGGGCATCGACCGTGAGGTCGGGGTTCTGGAACACCAGCACCCGGATGGTGTCCCCCGCGCTTAACCGAAAGTCGGCTTTGTCTTGCGCGTGTGCAGGCAACATGTGCAGGGCGGCACATGCCCACAAAACCATTAAGAAATGCCGAAGCGTGCGCAGTAGGTTCATCATTGTGTGTCCATAACGACCATATGGGCCGGTCATACGTTGTGTCAAAAGGTCAGTTGGGCGCTCACGCTGGCACCCGTGCTTTTAAAGTCAGAATCCGCCACGTTCGACGAGCGTTTTTGGCTTTGCAGCCCCAAGCTGAGCAATATGGATTGCCTTGGGCTCCAATCCAGCGCCAACTGGCTTGAACGCGTGGTGTCTTGCCTATTGGCAGGCAAGCTGCTTCCTGGCAAGGCTCCGCGGTAGTCCTGGGTCAGGTAGTCGTAGTTGAACCGTAGGCTGGTATGTGCGGTGGCGTGCCATACCGGCGACAGTGAAAACCGGTTGCCTGCGATGTAGCTGCTGCTGTCGGTTTGGTATGCGCTCAAAGTGCGGGCTATTCCGGCGGTCAGGTCTATTTTGGAGGTGACGTCCCAGAGTAGGCTGATGGCACCTGTGGGACCGCTGTAGTCGCGTTGCTCCAGGCCTGGATGGCTGCGTTTTGAATGCGCCAAGCGCGCGGTCAATGCTGTTTTACCCGTCAAGGTCCAGGCTGCGCGCAATTCGTGCTCGGTTTCGTCAAAGTTGTTGGGAATGGCCGATATGAGGTTTTGTGCTCGGTTGTAGTAGTCGCCGTTGCCTTGTCGCATGCGGTAGCTGACGGAATTTCCCGATGGAAAGACATACCGTAAGCCCAGGGACGCACTGCGTATGCTGGAGTCGCCTTCTTGGGATACCGACAATTCGTTGGTGCTGCGCTTTTGGTCCACGCCACCGATCAGATGGACAGCGGCTCCCAGATCGGCATCTGCGTCTAGGCGAAAGTCGGAGTCGGTGCGGACGTTGCGCTCTCTGACATTGACGAACTGGACCGTATTGTTTAGCACCTGTTTGCGGTCGGCGCTGAGCACGCCCCGTATCCTGGGCGTAAATCCCCAATTCCAGGCCGCTGCATAGTTCAAGGCATCGAAATTCAGATAGTCAAAGTTTCTGTACCGAGAATCCACAACACTCGTGTTCAGTTGAAATCTTTGCAGCGAATAGCTTTTGTCCAGCGAAAGACCCACCGATGTGATGTCAATCGTGTCAGATTTGGTGCTGGTTCCCGTTGCGGCTTGTGGCGACAAGTTTGACGAGGTTCGGAAGACATTGCTGTCTGTTTGCAACATGTAGCGCGCAGACATGTTGAGCGTATCTTCGGCATCTGCCATCGCAGCTGACATTCCAAAAAAGGAAAGTGTCGACGCCGCTGTTACTTTGAATAATATTTGAAATTTCATATATTCATCTAAATATTTTCGCGATGCAGATCGGGCGGAATTCAAAATGCTTTGCTGTCATTAAATATGACGCGGACAGTTTTAAAGATAATATACAAATCCAATCGCAATGACCAGTTGCGAAGGTAGTCGAGGTCGAATTCAATGCGATGGCGCATGTGCACAAGATCATCGCCGCCGCGGTACCCATTTACCTGGGCCCAGCCCGTAATACCTGGTTTTACTTTGTGGCGAACCATATAGCCTGAAATCAATTTTCGGTATTGTTCGTTGACGGCAATGGCATGTGGCCTAGGGCCCACCACGCTCATGGAGCCTTGCAATACGTTCAGAAATTGGGGTAGCTCGTCCAGAGATGTTTTGCGTAAAAATGCGCCCAAGCGTGTAACCCGTGCGTCATTGCGTGTTACCTGGGTGTAGCTTTTATTGCCGTCTTCTGTAACCGACATGGAGCGGAATTTATAAACCACAATCTCTTTGCCATCTAGCCCATAACGGCGTTGTTTAAAGATGGCTGGGCCCGGCGACCCCAACTTGATGGCAATCGCAATGGCCAATAGTAGCGGTGACACCAAGGTCAGTATCAGCAACGAAATGGCAATGTCGCTCAGTCTTTTGGCTGCACCGCTGCTTCCGCGGAATGGGGTTTCGCACACGGCGATAACGGGCATGCCGCATACGCTGCCGGAGCGCCCTTGGATCAGGTCGGTAACGAACATGTCGGGCACAAAATAGATGGAGGCCGTGGTGTCCTTCAGGTCATCCAGCACTTGCAATATTCTGGGCTGCGAGGCCATAGGGAGTGACAGGTAAATTTCCTGTACGCCATGCTCTTTGGCAAACTGTGGAAGTTCTCGCAATTTATCAATCAGCGAAAAATTGGCCGATGCATTGAGTCGGCTGGGCTCTCGGTCGTCAAAAAATCCAAGGAGTTTGATCCGCGAGAAAGGGGTGTCGCGAATACGCCGGGCCAATGCAATGCCTTGGTTGTTCATTCCCACAATAACGGCGCGTCGGGGTGGGCCTTGCAAACTAACAATGAGCGGGGCAGTCACCCGCAAAAGCCGGTGTGCGGCAATTTGTGTGAGTGGCGCGATCCATAGCCAGGCAACGATGGCATCATTTGAAAAACCACTGATATAGCGCGTAACAATACCTGTGATTAATAGTAAGGCTGCAATCGCGATCCAATTTAGTGTGGTTTGGATGACAAGTTTTTGCAAAGATGACTGCAGGTGTGTGGTTCCTGGAAAAGTCATCGCAAAAACGATAACCGAGAGAATGAGATAAGTTGGTGGTACTGTTCTCTCAAAGAAGAATGCGACTCCCCATAAAGACAGCACCAACATGCCGGGGTCGATAATTGATTCTATGAGACTCAGCAGGTTGTCCTTGCCCAAGGCTCCGGCGCCATTTTGGCTAACGGTTGTTGGGTCTTCACTCAGGAGTGTTGGGCTATCCATCAAAATTACTGTCCTTGGGGCTGGGGCCGGCTTCAGTTGTGTATCGAGCGCATGTTTCATAACAATAAAACATGCACACAAGAATCATGCCAGTCGCTGTTTTGCTTGATTTCGCCGCATAATTTATGGGCAACTGCTATTGAGGGTGAAGGCCTTTATAGGGCCGAAAATTACTAATTAAGATGATGATTTCAAAAGTGCATCAATAATAATTTGCGTAGCTGATAGATTTGTAAATTTGTAATATTTTAATTCAAATGTATATTGAATTATCTTTGGTGCTAGATTTCTCTAACGGACCATAACAGAAAATACTTAAGATTTTTAGGGGTGGCGGTTTAATGCGGAGTTCTTGGTGGGTGAACATTCCGCAATGTGTACTGACCGCAGCGGCATCTGGGGGCGATCCATGGGCATCGCAATTCCACTTTTACCCGATGGAGATGACGGTCCTAAATATACCCGCTCTGACAAGTCCCATGCGGCTTGGTGTTGGCGACGGTTGCATGCAGGCGTAGTGCTTGACCAGCTGCCGTTTTCCTAACGGTGCGTTGGAGGTGGTTTCACTTGGCTGCATAAGGGTTTGCGTACCCCGCTGGAGTGCCTGGATTTTGCCTCGCATGTCGCGGTTAAACTCCGCGCAGTCATCTATCCGTCACATTTCTGACGCAATCCCCCCCCCCATTAGGAGTTCGCCATGCTGTTTGGCAAGTTGTTGCCGCGTGAAGGCAATTTTTTCGAAATGTTCAACCAGCACGCGGACCGCATTGTGGAGGCGGCCCGGGCTTTTTCGCAGTTGGTGGCGAACTACAACGACCCGTACCTGCGCGAGCAGTACAACCGCGATGTCGACAATGCGGAAAGCGCAGCCGACCGTGTGACGCGTGAGGTGAACCAGCTGCTGCACAAGACCTTCATCACACCCTTGGACCGCGAGCAGATCCACACCTTGATCAACACCATGGACGACGTGGCCGACCTGATCCAGGATTCGGCCGAGACCATGGCGTTGTACGACGTGCGGCATATGACGGAGGAGATCACCCGCCTGACCGACCTGAGCGTGAAATGCTGTGAGCGCCTGAAAGATGCGGTGTACATGCTGGGCAAGATTGGCGATCCTGCAACCGCCGAGGCGGCTTTGAAGACCTGCGAAGAAATCGACCGCCTGGAGTCGGATGCAGACCGGGTGATGCGCTCGGCCATGAGCAAGCTGTTCCGCGAAGAGCCGGATGTGCGCGAGGTCATCAAGCTCAAAGCGATCTACGAACTGTTGGAAACCATTACCGACAAATGCGAAGACGTGGCCAATGTGATCGAGGGCATCGTCCTCGAAAACTCCTGAGCCGGGGCATTCCATGGCAACGGTACAGGTAAGTTTGTGGGTGGTGGTGGTTCTGGTGGTGTTGGCGCTGCTGTTCGATTTCATGAACGGGTTCCACGATGCGGCGAATTCCATCGCCACGGTGGTGTCCACTGGGGTGCTCAAGCCCGCACAGGCCGTGGTGTTTGCGGCGTGCTTCAATTTTGTGGCGATTTTCATCTTTCACCTGAGCGTGGCTGCCACGGTGGGCAAGGGAATTGCCGATCCGGGGGTGATCGACGTCCATGTGGTGTTTGGCGCCCTGATCGGGGCGATTTTCTGGAATTTCGTAACCTGGTATTACGGCATTCCGAGTAGTTCGTCGCATGCGCTGATTGGCGGCATTGTGGGCGCGGTAATGGCCAAGGCGGGGTCCAGCGCGTTGGTGTCCAGCGGCATTCTCAAGACCGTGGCGTTCATCTTTATTTCCCCCTTGCTGGGCTTCTTGCTCGGTTCGCTGATGATGGTGGCGGTGGCGTGGGTTTGTCGGCGTGCCACGCCGTCCAAGGTGGACCGCTGGTTCCGGCGTCTTCAGCTGGTGTCGGCCGGGGCCTACAGTCTGGGGCACGGCGGCAACGATGCGCAAAAAACCATCGGCATTATCTGGATGCTGCTGATTGCCACCGGCTATTCGGCATCGACCGATACCTCACCGCCTACCTGGGCGATTGTGAGTTGCTACACCGCGATTGCGGCAGGCACCATGTTTGGCGGCTGGCGGATTGTGAAGACCATGGGGCAAAAGATCACCAAGCTCAAGCCTGTGGGTGGCTTCTGCGCCGAAACGGGCGGTGCGTTGACGCTGTTCCTGGCCACCGCCATGGGTGTGCCGGTATCTACCACCCACACCATCACCGGCGCGATTGTGGGTGTGGGCTCGACCCAGCGGGCCAGTGCCGTGCGCTGGGGCGTTGCCGGTACGATTGTGTGGGCCTGGATTTTTACCATTCCCGCCAGCGCATTTGTGGCAGCTGTTGCCTATTGGCTCAGCCTGCAGATCTTTTAATTCACTGGCCCAGCTTCGGCCCTAGTTCGATCTGGTATTCGAAGTAGCGCTGGAAGCTGAACGCCAGGCTGGCCATCAAGGTGCCGGTGCCTACCAACAGGGCGCACACCAGCGCGCCTACGGTGATCCAATTGGTTTGACCGGGCAGGGCATCTGCGGCGTTGCGGGGGTTGAATTTGGCATTCCATTTTTCTGGCGCCATCAGGCCGTAGACGATAGCGGTCAGGGCACTGGCGGCCATGCTGAAGCCCAGCATCGGAATCAGCACCCAGCTCCAGTGGTCGTCCAGCCCCGCCACCTGCACCCGCTGTATGCCGTACAGCCCCAGTGCCGTAGGGATCCAGTACAGCCAGCCCCATAGGTCGCCCGGCCCGTGCAGGTAGAAACGGTGCAGGCCGATCGGGCCGCCTACAAATGCCAGCCAAGCGGCCAAAGTTTTGTTTTTCATGGGGCCGATTATTCAGGCGAATTGCTGTCTGCCGCGCCCAGGGCCTTTTCCATCATCACCACGTCCAGCCAGCGGCCAAATTTCCAGCCGCAGGCGCGCAGCACGCCCACGTGGGTAAAGCCCAGCGATTGGTGTACGCCAATCGAGCCCGCATTGGCCGAGTCGCCGATCACGGCGATCAGTTTGCGCACGCCTACGCGTTCGGCCTGGGCCGCCAATTCGGCCAGCAACAGGCGCCCCCAGCCTTTGCCGCCGCTGTCGGGGGCCAGGTAGACCGAGTCTTCGGCCGAAAACCGGTAGGCCGGGCGCGGCTTGAACCAGTTGCAGTAGGCAAAGCCCAGCACCTGGTCGTCATCGGTCAACACGAGGTAGGGCAGGCCCTTGGCCAGCACGTCGGCGCGGCGGGTGGCCATGTCTTCGGCGGTGGGCGGGGTGGTCTCGAACGTGCCGGTGCCATGCAGGACGTGGTGGCTGTAAATGGCGGTTATAGCGGCAATATCTTCGTCGCGGGCGGGGCGGATGGTGGGCATGGCTGAGGAGGGGGTTGGGTCGCGGTATAATGGAAGGCTTTTCAGCGTGTCACTGGCTAGGTGGTCAGTTGCGTGTCTCAACGCTGGGATAAACGTCAAGTAAGCGCCGACTGCCTACTTGGTGCACTTGATAAACGGCTGGAATCATTTTCAGCCACCCCGAAGGATAAATCATGGTCGTTATTCGACTCGCCCGTGGCGGTGCAAAAGCACGCCCGTTTTTCAATATCGTTGTGACCGACAAGCGCACCCGCCGCGACGGTCGTTTCATTGAGCGTATTGGTTTTTACAACCCTATCGCTACTGCCAATGAAGAAAGCATCCGCATTGCACAAGACCGCCTGACCCACTGGCGTAGCGTCGGTGCCCAGGCTTCCCCCACCGTGGAACGTCTGATTGCACAAGCTGCCAAAAAAGCAGCCCCTGCCGCCTAAATAGGACCAGCGGGCCCGCAGCATCGCGCTGTTTGCCTGCTCCGCACCACCATGATGCCCTCACTCGAAACCGCTGATTTACCGGCGGATGCCATTGAAGTAGGGCGCATCGGTGATGCCTGGGGGATCAAAGGCTGGTTCAAGGTCGTCTCCCACAGCGCCGCACCCGAGGCGCTTTTTTCTTCCAAACGCTGGTTTTTGCAGCCCACCGAGCGGGGTGCCAAAACCTTTGCCGGCACCAAGCTGCTGCGCGTGATTGAAGCCAAAGAACATTCTGGCGGTGTCGTCGCCCAGGCCCATGAGGTCGTGGGGCGCGATGCAGCCGAGGCATTGCGCGGTTCGCGTATTTTCGTGGCCCGCACCAGTTTCCCCAGTGTCTCTACCGATGAGTACTACTGGGTCGACTTGATCGGCCTGGAGGTGGTCAACCGCGAAGGCGTTGCGCTGGGGCAGGTCAAAGAGCTGCTGTCTACCGGGGCTCAAACCGTGCTGGTCATTGCCTACCAGGAAGCGGACGAAGCCGGTGTGGTGCAGGCCCTGGAGCGTATGGTGCCGTTTGTGGCCGTGTACGTGGACAAGGTCGATTTGCCTGGGCGTCTCATTACCGTCGACTGGCAGCCCGACTACTGAACTGGCAGGCACTGCGCATGCGGTTCGACATCATCAGTCTGTTCCCCGAGCTGTTTACGCCGTTTTTGACCAGCGGCGTGACGCGCCGCGCGTTTGAATCGGGTCTGGTTGAGCTGCACCTGTGGAACCCCCGTGATTTTGCCGATGGCAACTACCGCCGGGTCGATGACCGACCTTTCGGCGGCGGCCCGGGCATGGTCATGTTGGCCGAGCCTTTGGCGCGCTGTCTGGCAGCCATCCAGGCGGCCCGCGCGGACGCTGCCCCCGTCGTTTTATTTTCCCCTTTGGGCCCCGCGCTCACGCACGCCACGGTAGAAACCTGGTCCGCCAGCGCGGGTGCGGTGCTGGTGTGTGGCCGCTACGAAGGCATCGACCAGCGCTTCATCGACCGTTTCGTGACCCACCAGATCAGTCTGGGCGACTTTGTGCTGTCGGGCGGTGAAATTGCAGCCCTGGCCTTGCTGGATGCGGTGGCGCGTTTGCAGCCCGGCGTGCTGAACGACGCAGGCAGCCACCAGTTTGACAGCTTCAACCCCGCACTCGACGGCCTGCTGGACTGCCCGCACTACACCCGCCCCGAAACCTGGGAAGGCCACGCCGTGCCTGCCGCGCTGTTGTCGGGCCACCACGTGCAGATCGAGCGCTGGCGGCGCGACCAGCGCTTGCAGCTTACGGCCCAACGCCGCCCCGACCTGCTACAGGCCGCCCGCGCCGCGGGCCGCCTGGGCCGTGACGACGAGCGCTTTCTGAAGAGCCTGCCACCCGTCTGAAAAGGCCGTTTGGCGCAAAATGCTATACTCAAAGGCTTTTCGATCCTATACCCGGCCGCTTTCCATTCTGGTAAAGCACTAGCTAATTTTGGCGCGGGCATGATCACAAGAGGAAAACCATGAACTTAATCGAAATCCTGGAACAAGAAGAAATCGCCCGCTTGGCCAAGGTGATCCCGTCGTTCGCCCCTGGCGACACCGTGATCGTCAGCGTCAACGTGGTTGAAGGCGCGCGCAAGCGTGTGCAGGCCTATGAAGGTGTCGTGATTGCCAAGCGCAACCGTGGCCTCAACAGCGGCTTCACCGTGCGCAAGATCTCCAGCGGCGAAGGCGTGGAGCGTACGTTCCAAACCTACAGCCCGCTGATCGCCGGCATCGAAGTCAAGCGCCGTGGTGACGTGCGCCGCGCCAAGCTGTACTACCTGCGTGACCGCAGCGGTAAGTCGGCGCGTATCAAGGAAAAGTTGCCTAACCGCATCAAGGTGGCAGCCGCCAAGGCCGCCGCAGCTGCAGCGTAATCTGCACTGTTCCTTGAAAAAGCCGCCACATGCGTCAAGCTGTGGCGGCTTTTTTCATGCGTCTTTGAGATCCTGAGATGTCCCAATTACCCCTTACCCCTTTGTCGAAGCTGCCCAACTTTGACCCGCGCCAGGTGCCCGTGCTGGGCCATGACGCGCACCTGCCTGCGGTGGCTGCGGCGCACCTGCTGCCCGACGCCCTGCGCCAACGCTTCCAGAGCCCGCCGGTATGGCAGCCCGAGGTGCGCTCCGAGCCACGCTTTACCGACCGCGCTCCCCGCCAGGCCGCCGTGCTGATCCCCATCGTGCTGCACAGTCTGGCGCAAGGCGGGCCCACCATCCTGCTGACCCAGCGCACCGCCCACATGTCGTCGCACGCCGGGCAAATCGCCTTTCCGGGTGGCAAGGTGGATGCCTCCGATGCCGACGCCAGCGCCGCCGCCCTGCGCGAAGCCTGGGAGGAGGTGGGCTTGCCGCCCGAATACGTGCAGGTAATTGGCCAATTGCCCGCCTATGTGACCGGCACGGCCTTTATCGTCACGCCCGTGGTGGCGCTGGTGCAGCCCGGTTTCACGCTGGTGCACCAGCCCGAAGAAGTGGCCGATGCCTTCGAGGTGCCGCTGGCTTTTTTGATGGACCCGGCGCACCACCGCCGCCATGCGTTCGCGTGGGAAGGGGTGCAGCGCGAGTGGTTTTCCATGCCCTACACCGACGCGCAGGGCGAGCGCTTCATCTGGGGCGCCACGGCGGGCATGCTGCGCAATTTCTACCGATTTTTGTCGGCCTGAAAACTTGTAACGGCAGGCCGTTATCATCCTGCCATGAGCTTTTTTGCGATCATGTTTGCGCTCTTGCTGGAGCAGGTGCGCCCCGTAGCCCGAGACAACCCCATCCACGGCCTGTTGCGCGCCTGGGTGCGGGCATCCAGCCGCAACCTGGACGCGGGCACGCCCCAGCACGGCTGGCTGGCCTGGGCCTTGGCCGTCGTGGTGCCCAGCCTGGCTGCGCTGGGCCTGCACTGGTTGCTGGTGTGGGCCATTGGCTGGCCGGTGGCCGTGCTGTGGAACGTGGCCGTGCTGTACGCCACCCTGGGGTTTCGGCAGTTCAGCCACCATTTCACCGAGATCCGCGATGCGCTGGAAAGTGGCGACGAGCCGCTGGCCCGTGAGCGCCTGGCGCATTGGCAGCAGGTGGATGCCAGCGAGCTGCCGCGCAGCGAAATCGTGCGCCATGTGATCGAGTATTCGGTGATTGCTGCGCACCGCCATGTGTTTGGCGTGCTGGCCTGGTACTCGGTGCTGGCCGCACTGGGCCTGGGGCCTGCGGGCGCGGTCTTCTACCGCCTGTGCGAATTCGTCTCGCGCTACTGGAAGCACAAGGCCCGCGACCGGCACCAGCCCGCCAGTGTCTCGCTGCAAAAAGCCGCTGCCAGCGCCTGGACCGCCGTCGATTGGCTGCCCGCCCGCGCCACGGCGTTGGGTTTTGCGGTGGTGGGCAGTTTTGAAGATGCCATCGACAGCTGGCGCAATTACGCGCAGCGCTTTCCCAACGACAACGACGGCGTGGTGCTGGCCGCCACCTCGGGTGCACTGAACGTGCGCCTGGGCGGCGAAGCCCTGAAGACGGTGGAGGCCATCGGCTACAGCCAGGCCGCGCCGCTGGAGCAGGGCGTGGACACCGAGTCCACCCCGGGCCGCGACCCCGAACTGGCCCATTTGCGCAGCGTGGTCGGCCTGGTCTGGCGCGCCGTGGTGCTGTGGATGGGCATGCTGGCCTTGTTGACGCTTGCCAACTTGCTCGGTTGATTTTTAAAGAAAATACGGCTCTAGCGCCCATTCCATTGGCGTGAGTAGCTATGAAAGTAGTAGCATTTTGACTTCCTCCCCTTTCTGGAGCCCGGTGGTTGCCGGGCTGGTGCCGTATGTTCCCGGTGAGCAACCCAAGCTGGCGAACCTGACCAAGCTCAACACCAACGAAAACCCATACCCGCCGTCTCCCAAGGTGGTGGCCGCCCTCCAGGCTGCCGCCCAGCAGGGCTTGCAGCTCTACCCCGACCCGGAATCCGTGGCCCTGCGCACCGAGATCGCCCGGCAGTACGGCTTGCAGACGGACCAGGTGTTCGTAGGTAACAGCTCGGACGAAGTGCTGGCGCATGCCTTCTTCGCCCTGTTCCAGCAAGGCGCGCCGCTGGTGCTGCCGGACGTGACCTACAGCTTCTACCAGGTGTATTGCGGGCTGTACGGCATCCCCATGCACATCGTGCCCCTGGCGGACGGCCTGCGGGTGGACGTGGAGGCGCTGACGGCACCGGCGGGCTGCGAGATTGCGGGCGTGGTGGTTGCCAACCCGAACGCGCCCACCGGCATCGGCCTGCCGTTGGCGCAGATCGAGCGCCTGCTGCAAATGCACCCGAATCACGCGGTGCTGGTAGACGAGGCCTACGTGGATTTTGGCGGTGCCTCCGCCGTAGGCCTGATAGCCCGCTACCCGAACCTGCTGGTCACGCAAACCCTGTCCAAGTCACGCTCGTTGGCTGGTTTGCGCGTGGGCCTGGCCTGTGGCCAGCGGCCTTTGATCGAGGCGCTGGAGCGGGTGAAGAACAGTTTCAACTCCTACCCCCTGGGCCGTCTGGCGCAGGCCGGTGCGCTGGCGGCGTTTGAAGACCAGGCCTACTTTGCCCAGACCTGCGCGGCCGTGGTGCACAGCCGCGAAGGCCTGGTGCTGCAATTGGAAGACATGGGTTTCGAGGTGTTGCCCTCAACAGCCAACTTCGTCTTTGCCCGCCATCCGCAATTTGATGCGGCAGAGCTGGCGGCCCAATTGCGGGCGCGGGCGGTGCTGGTGCGCCACTTCAAGCAGGCCCGTGTCAACCAGTACCTGCGCATCAGCGTGGGCACGCCGGCGCAGTGCGACACGCTGCTGGAAGCACTGGCCGCCATCCTGGGCTAAAACTTCGGCGCGTCCAACTCGGCAAACAGGTCTCTATAGATTTTATAGCGCCTGTCGCTGATGGAGTGGGCGCTAGCGTCGTTTTTGACGTTTGCGATCACGCCGCAGCCCGGCTCGTGCAGGTGGGTGCAGTTGTAGAACTTGCACTGCTCCACAAACGGTTTGATGTCGGGCATCAGGCCCGACAGATGCCGGGCATCGATGTGGTGCAGGCCAAACTCCTGGAAGCCGGGCGAGTCGATCAGCGCGGTCTTCGCCTCTTTGTCCACCCAGTACCAGGTGGTGCTGGTGGTGGTGTGCTTGCCGGTGTTGAGCGCCTGCGAGATCTCGCGCGTGGCAGCCAGCGCGCCCGGCACCAGGTGGTTGGTCAGCGTGCTTTTGCCCGCGCCCGAGGGGCCTAGCACCAGCGTGGTCTTGCCTGCCAGCTCGGCCTTGAGGGCGTCCAGGCTGTCACTGGTGCCCTTGAGCGACAGCGGCAGCATGCGGTAGCCCATGTCGCGGTAGGCGGCCAGCCAGCCCCAGGCGCGCTCGAAGGGCACCGTCAAATCCTGCTTGTTCAGCACGATCAGCGGGGTGATGCGCTCGGCCTCGGCGGCGATCAGGGCGCGGGACAGCTGGGTCTCGGAGAACTCGGGCTCGGCGGCGATCAGGATCAGCACCTGGTCCAGGTTGGCCGCAAACGATTTGGTGCGGATTTCGTCCTGGCGGTAGAACAGGTTGCGGCGCGGCTGCAGCTTCTCGATGGTGCCGTCGTCGCCCTGGCCCTCGGCACCGGGCAGCCACTGCACCAGATCGCCCACCACGGCGGTGCTTTTTTTGCCGCGGGGGTGGCAGATCAGGCGGGTGCCGTCGGGGCGCTCCACCATGCAGTGGCGGCCATAGGTGGCGACCACCAAGCCTGGGAGGAGGGCGGGGCGGCCGCTCAAGCCGGTGCTTTCGTCACCAGCAAGCCATTCACCAGCGCCGCGCAGTCAAAGTCACTGACCGACAAGCCGCCCACGTCGTGCGTGTTGAAGCGCACCACGCAGCGGTTGAAGCTGACCTGCAGGTCCGGGTGGTGGTCTTGGGTATGGGCCACAAATGCCACTGCGTTCACAAAGGCGATGGTCTCGAAGTAGTTGGCAAAGCGGAAGGTTTTGGTGATGGCCACCGAGGCCCCGTCACCGTCCAGCTGCCAGCCGTCCACATGGGCCAGCTTTGCTACGATTTGTGTAGCTGTCAGCGCTGGTCTTTTCTGCCCAGACCAGTCTTTTTTCTTGAAATCGGATGTCATGCAAATACTCCTTGTGTTCCACCGGTTGGGGCCATGCGCGCCAGCCGCTCGGAAGCGGGCGGATGCGAGTAGTAGAACTTCACGAACACCGGGTCGGGGGTGAGGGTGGAGGCGTTGTCCTCGTACAGCTTGAGCAGGGCCGACGACAGGTCTTGGCCGCTGGTGTGCTGCACCGCGTAGGCATCGGCCTGGAACTCGTGCTTGCGCGATACCAGGGCCGACAGCGGGGCGATGAAGAAAGTCACCACCGGCGTGACCAGCATGAACAGCAGCAGCGCCAGCGCGTCATTGGGTGCGCCCGACATATTGGGAATCACGCTCAGGCCGGTATAGAACCACACCTGGGTCGACAGCCAGCCCAGCAGCGCAAAGCCCAGCAGGCTGAAGGCAAACATGGTCACGATACGCTGGATGACGTGTTTGTGCTTGAAGTGGCCGAGTTCGTGGGCCAGCACGGCATCGACCTCGGCGGGGGACAGCTTGGCTAGCAGGGTGTCGTAGAACACCACGCGCTTGGCCGCGCCGAAGCCGGTGAAGTAGGCATTGGCGTGGGCGCTGCGCTTGCTGCCGTCCATCACGAACAGGCCCTTGGCCGCGAAACCGCAGCGCTGCATCAGCGCGGTGACGCGGGCTTTCAAGGTCTCGTCGTCCAGTGGCTGGAATTTGTTGAACAGCGGGGCGATGAAGCTGGGGTACACCATCAGCAGCAGCAAGTTGATACCCATCCAGGCGCACCAGGCCCACAGCCACCACATCGGCCCGGCGCTGCCCATGAGCCACAGAATCAATGCGGCAATCGGCAGCCCAATCACCGCACCCACCAGGCTGGACTTGAGCATGTCACCCAGCCACAGCGCCAGCGTCGTCTTGTTGAAGCCAAAACGCTCCTCAACCACAAAGGTTTTGTACAGCGCCAGGGGCATGTCGATCAGCCCGCTGATCAGCACAAAACCCGCCAGCACGGCGAGCTGCTGCCACATGCCGCCGCCCAGCCAGGCCAGCAGGCTCTGGTTGAGCAGGTTCAGGCCGCCCAACAGCGTCCAGCCCATCAGCACCGCCGTACCCAGCGACAGCTCCAGCAGGCCGAAGCGGGCCTTGGTGATGGTGTAGTCAGCGGCTTTTTGGTGGGCTTCCAGGGTAATGCTGCCCGCAAAGGCCGCGGGCACGGCGTGGCGGTGCCGGGCCACATGGCGGATCTGGCGCGAGGCCAGCCACATCTTGACGATGATGCCGATCAACAGCACGGTGGCAAAGCCCAGGCTCAAGGCCAGAGAAGGAGAAAACACGTCGGAATCTTGCATGTCCGTGAGTTTAGGCCATCGGTGACAATGCGGCCCATGGCTGAAATCAACACCCTATCCCCTGTATTGCTGGCCAAATCAGACCAAAACCTGATCTGGCTGGACTGTGAAATGACCGGCCTGGACCCGGAAGTCGAACGCCTCATCGAAATCGCCGTGGTCGTGACCGGCCCCAGCCTGGAGCCCCGCATCGAAGGCCCGGTGCTGGTCATCCACCAATCGACGGCGCTGCTGGACAACATGGATGCCTGGAACAAGGGCACGCACGGCCGCAGCGGTCTGATCGACAAGGTCAAGGCCGCCACGCTCACAGAAGCCGAGGCCGAGGCGCAAATCATCGCCTTCCTGGCGCAGTACATCCCCAAAGGGACCTCGCCGATGTGCGGCAACAGCATTGGCCAGGACCGGCGCTTCCTGGCCAAGTACATGCCCAAGCTCGAAGCCTTTTGCCACTACCGCAACCTGGACGTGAGCACCCTGAAAGAGCTGGCCAAGCGCTGGCGGCCCGAGGTGGCGGCTTCGTTCAAAAAGCAGCAGGCCCACACCGCGCTGGCCGATGTGCATGAATCGATTGAAGAACTTGTGCACTACCGCACACACTTTCTGAAGATGAAGGCAGATTAAATTAGGTGGAAACCCGAATCCGGGCTATAATTCGAGGCTGCACTAGAAATGATCTGGTGCACTTTGCACATCTCCCTTCACACATCTGGCGCACAAAGTTGCGCCAACTGGTACCAGGTCTCAAGACCGCCTCAGGTACCGGCCCCGTTTGATGGTTGATGTTTTTTAACCATTAACGGGCCACGCTGCAGACTTTGCGGCGTTTCCGTGTGAGTAATTAAATGAACGACTCTTTTGACGTCGCGGGTGATTTTTCGCCTGCCGCTAACTTTTCTTCCACCACCGACACCTTCGTGACCGAGACTTTGCTGTCCGTCGAAGGCGCTGACGTGGCTGTTGCCGCCGAAGCCGATGCGGCTCCCGCACTGCCCAACGGCTTTGTGACCCTGGGCCTGGCCCCTGAGCTGGTGCAAGCCGTGGCTGATCTGGGCTACACCCAGCCCACCGCCGTGCAAATGCAAACCATCCCCATGGCCATGCAAGGCGAGTCCGCTCGTTTTGTCGACCTGATGGTGTCCAGCCAGACCGGTAGCGGCAAAACTGCTGCTTTCCTGCTGCCCGTGCTGCACACCTTGCTGCGCCAGCAAGCCGAAGCCGAAGCCGCTGAAAAAGCCGAATACGAAGCCGCTGTGGCCGAAGCCGCCGCCAATGGCGAACCCGCTCCCAAGCGCGCCAAGCGCAAGGACCCCACCAACGCCCGCAACTTCAAGGCCGCCACCCCCGGCGCCCTGATCCTGTGCCCGACCCGCGAACTGGCCCAGCAAGTGGCCCACGACGCCATTGGCCTGGTGGCCCATTGCCGTGGCCTGCGCGTGGCCAACGTGGTCGGCGGCATGCCTTACCAGTTGCAAATCGCCAAGCTGCAAAACGCCAACCTGGTGGTTGCCACCCCTGGCCGTTTGCTCGACTTGCAGCGTTCGCAGCAAATCAAGCTGGACCAGGTGCAATTCCTGGTGGTGGACGAAGCCGACCGTATGCTCGACCTGGGCTTCTCGGACGACCTCGCCGACGTCAACCAGATGACCATTGGCCGCAAGCAAACCATGATGTTCAGCGCTACCTTCGCGCCGCGCATCCAGCAACTGGCCCAGCGCGTGATGCGCGAACCCCAGCGCGTGACCATCGACAGCCCGCAAGAAAAACACCAGAACATCAAGCAGATCCTGTTCTGGGCCGACAACGCCCAGCACAAGCGCAAGCTGCTCGACCACTGGCTGCGTGACACCTCGATCGCCCAGGCGATTGTGTTCGCCAGCACCCAGATCGAGTGCGACGGCCTGGCCGCCGACCTGCAACAAGAAGGCTTCAGCGCCGTTGCATTGCACGGTGCCCTGAGCCAGGGTCTGCGCAACCGCCGTCTGATGGCCCTGCGCCAAGGCCAGGTGCAAATCCTGGTGGCTACCGATGTGGCAGCACGCGGTATCGACGTGCCCAGCATCAGCCACGTGTTCAACTTCGGCTTGCCGATGAAGGCCGAAGACTACACCCACCGCATTGGCCGTACCGGCCGTGCCGGTCGCGACGGTATCGCCGTGACCTTTGCCGAAATGCGCGACCGTCGCAAGATTTTCGACATCGAAAGCTACAGCCACCAGCAGTTCAAGGCGGAAGTGATTCCTGGTATGGAGCCACAACAGCGCCAGCCCGATTCGCGTCCTCCGCGTGCCGGTTTCGGTGGTGGCAGCCGTGATGGCGCACCCCGTGGCCGCAGCTTCGGTCCCTCGCCCCGTGGTAACGATCGTGGTGGCTTCGGTGGCGGCGGCAATGGTGGCGGCTTCGGCGGCGACCGTGGCGGTCAGCGCGACGGTGGTGGCTACGGTGGCGCCAGCGGTTTCAACGACCGCAACAGCCGTCCTCCAGCCCGTACCGGTGGCTTTGGTGGCGACCGTGGCGCCCCCCGTGGCGACTTCGCCCCGCGTGGTGACCGTGCTGACTTTGCCCCCCGTGCTGATTTCGCGCCCCGTGCCGACTTCGCCCCGCGTGGTGAACGTACCGACTTCGCGCCCCGTGGCGACCGTGCCGAGCGTGGTGACTTCAATGCACCCCGTCCTGCCTTCTCCAAGCCTGCTTTTAGCAAGCCCGGTGTAGGTGCTGGCAACGGCGGCAAGGTGTTTGTGCCCCGCGACACCAAGAAGCGTCTGGCTCCCAAGCCCGCACGTTAATTTCTAAGGTTTTGACCTTGTAGAAAAACCAGGCCCTTGCGGCCTGGTTTTTTTTCGTCCAAAGTTTTCGCAGGCGCCCGTTGCGCCGTGCCCAGCCGCCACAATACCGGGCTGGAGGTTTTCAACGTGTCCCTGCTCTCATCGCCCGCCGACTACAGCCAGTTGTTCGCGCTGGCCCCGGTATCCCTGTGGCTGGAGGATTTCAGCGGGCTCAAGCGCCTGTTTGACCGCTGGCGCGCCGAGGGCATCAGCGACTTGCGCGCCCATGTGGCGGTGCACCCCGAATGCCTGGCCGAATGCGCCGCATCGCTGCAGGTGCTGGAGGTCAACCAGCGTACGTTGGAGCTGTTCGGTGCCAGCAGCCAGGCGCAGTTGCTGACCAATCTGTCGCAGGTGTTTCGCGGCGACATGCTGGACCACCTGGCGCAGCAGATGCTGCCGATGTGGGAAGGGCAACTGGGCTTTGCGGTGCAAACCGTGAACTACACGCTGGATGGCCGACGGCTCGATGTGCAAGTGCAGGCCCGTGTGTTGCAAGGCCACGAAGAGCACTGGGACCGCGTCATGGTGTCGCTGCAAGACATCACCCAGGAACTGCAAAGTTCCCGCCTGCTGGCCGCCAGCGAACAGCATGCGCGCAACCTGTTCGATTGCTCGCCCGTGTCCCTGTGGGTGGAGGATTTCAGCGCGGTGAAGCGGCTGATCGACGACGTGCGCCTGCGCGGCATCGAAGACTTTCGCACCTTTATCAACGTGCACCCCGAGTTTGTGTCGCGCTGCATGCAGGAGATCCGCGTCATCGACGTGAACCAGCAAACCCTCACCATGTTTGGCGCGCAGAACAAGGTCGAGCTGCTGGCCGGCCTGGGCAAGGTGTTCCAGGGCGAAATGCGCGACTCTTTTGCCGAACAGTTGATCGAGCTGTGGCAAGGCAAAACCACCCTGATGCGCGAGGTGGTCAACTACCGGCTCAGCGGCGACCTGGTCAACATCCACATGCAGTTTGCCGTGCTGCCCGGCCACCTGGCCGACTGGGACCTGGTGCTGGTGTCGCTGGTGGACATCACCGCACGCAAAAAGGCCGAGGCCTACCTGGAATACCTGGGCAAGCACGATTCGCTGACGCAACTTCGCAACCGCGCCTTCTACATGGACGAGCTCAACCGCCTGTCGCGCAAAGGCCCCTGGCCGGTCAGCGTGCTGGTGATGGACCTCAACGGCCTGAAGCAAATCAACGACGAGCACGGCCACGTGGCGGGCGATGCGCTGCTGCGGCGTGCGGGCGAGGTGTTCAGCAAGGTGGCCGCTCCCCAGGCCTGCGTGGCCCGCACCGGTGGCGACGAATTCGCCATGCTGCTGCCCGGCACCGACGACCGCGGTGCACTGGCCACCATCGACCGTATCCACTCGATCCTGGAGCTCAACAACCAGTTCTATTCGGGCCACAAGCTCAGCATCGCCATCGGCATGGCCACCTGCACGTCCAGTGACCAGCTGGAGGCCGCGCTGATCCGGGCCGACCGCGCCATGTACGTGGAAAAGACCCGCTACTACCAAGAGCAGCACATCGAGCGGCGCGGGCACGGCGGATAGGCCAGCATGGTCCAGACTGTGGTGGATGCCGTCCGGGTGTTTGCGCCCAAGCTGCCCTTCACGGTGGCGTTCAGCGGCGGAGCCGACTCCACCGCCTTGCTGCTGGCCTGTGCCGAGCGCTGGCCGGGCCAGGTGCAGGCCGTGCACATCCACCATGGGCTGCAGGCCGCAGCGGATGATTTCGTGCGCCACTGCGAAGGCTTTTGCGCGGGCTTGCAGGTGCCGCTGCAGGTGCTGCATGTCCACGCACAGCCCGCGCCCGGCGAAAGCCCGGAGGATGCAGCCCGCAAAGCACGTTACAAGGCTTTTAAGGCTCTAGCGCTTATTCCATCGGCGCAAGAAGCTATCAAAACCATAGTGTTGGCACAACACGCCGACGACCAGGTCGAAACCCTGCTGCTGGCCCTGAGCCGGGGCGCGGGCCTGCCGGGGCTGGCCTGCATGCCTGCGGCCTGGGTGCGCGACGGCATCCAGTACCACCGCCCCCTGTTGGGCGTGCACGCCGACCATATCCGCGACTGGCTGGCCCAGCGCGGCGTGGCGTACGTCACGGACCCGACCAACGCCGACCCGCGTTTCACCCGCAACCGCATCCGCGCCCAGTTGCTGCCGGTACTGCAGGCCACGTTTCCCGCCTTTCGCGAGACCTTTGCGCGCAGCGCCGCCCACGCCGCCCAGGCGCAAACCGTGCTGGCCGAGGTGGCCGCGCTCGACCTGGCCACCGTGGGAAACCCGCCCATCCTGGCCGCGCTGCAAGCGTTGTCCTATGCCCGCCAGGCCAACGTCTTGCGCCACTGGCTCACCGGCACCCATGGCACCACCCCCAGCACCGCGCAGCTGCAGCAATTGCAGCACCAGATCGCCGCCTGCACCACGCGTGGCCACACCATCCACATCAAAGTGGGCGCAGGCTTTGCCGTGCGCCGGGGCGTGTTACTGGATTGGTACAATCCGAAGGCTTTGCCGACCGCAGCCGCGACACCTGCAAAGCCCGGGTAATTTGTGCCGTCAGGCATTCAACTTCTAGCGTCTTCAACATTCCATGGCATTGATCGTTCACAAATACGGCGGCACCTCGATGGGCTCCACCGAGCGCATCCGCCTTGTCGCCAAGCGCGTCGCCAAATGGGCACGTGCGGGCCACCAGATGGTGGTGGTCCCCAGCGCCATGAGCGGCGAAACCAACCGCCTGCTGGGCCTGGCCAAAGAGCTGGCACCCTCCAAACTCACCGACGCCTACCAGCGCGAGCTCGACATGCTGGCCTCTACCGGCGAGCAGGTGTCGGTCGCCTTGCTGGCCATTGCGCTGCAAGGCGAGGGCATGGAGTCGGTCAGCTACGCCGGTTGGCAAGTGCCGATTCTGACCAACAGCGCCCACACCAAGGCCCGCATCGAATCCATCGACGACCAGAAGGTGCGCGTCGATCTGGCCGCGGGCAAGGTCGTCATCGTCACCGGCTTCCAGGGCGTGGACGAGGCGGGCAACATCACCACGCTGGGCCGTGGCGGCAGCGACACCTCGGCCGTGGCCGTGGCCGCTGCCATGAAGGCATCTGAGTGCCTGATCTATACCGACGTGGACGGCATCTACACCACCGACCCCCGCGTCGTGCCCGAAGCGCGCCGCCTGCAGACCGTGGGCTTTGAAGAAATGCTGGAGATGGCCTCCATGGGCTCCAAAGTGCTGCAGATCCGCTCGGTCGAATTTGCGGGCAAATACAAAGTGCCACTGCGCGTCTTGTCCAGCTTCACCCCGTGGGACATCGACCTCGAAATTGAAGCCAAATCTGGCACCCTGATTACTTTTGAAGAAGACGAAAATATGGAACAAGCCATTGTCTCGGGCATCGCGTTTAACCGCGACGAAGCCAAAGTTTCCGTGCTGGGCGTGCCCGACACCCCCGGTATCGCCTACCAAATTTTGGGTGCCGTGGCCGATGCCAACATCGAAGTCGATGTGATCATCCAAAACGTCAGCAAAGACGGCAAAACCGACTTCAGCTTCACCGTGCACCGCAACGACTTCGCCAAGACGGTCGATCTGCTGAAAGAAAAAGTGCTGCCCAAGCTGGGTGCCACCGAAATCATTGGCGACGCCAAGATCTGCAAGGTCAGCATCGTCGGCATCGGCATGCGCAGCCATGTGGGCGTGGCCTGCAAGATGTTCCGCTGCCTGTCAGAAGAAGGCATCAACATCCAGATGATTTCCACCAGCGAAATCAAGACCTCGGTGGTGATCGACGAGAAGTACATGGAGCTGGCCGTGCGCGCGCTGCACAAAGCTTTTGAACTCGACCAGCCTGCTGCTTAAAAAGCGCTAAAAGTCGTGCGATAATATTGGTCTTGGAGACGTGACCGAGTGGCCGAAGGTGCTCCCCTGCTAAGGGAGTATGGGACTTAAAATTCCATCGAGGGTTCGAATCCCTCCGTCTCCTCCAAAAACACGAAAGCCCTGCAACTGCAAAGTTGCAGGGCTTTTTTGTTGGGATTTTTTCCGCAATACCCCAGCGCCACACCCAAATTCACATTTCGGCGACAGTCAGCCCATGAGCGTTGTTGTCTGGTTGAAAAAAGATCTGCGGGCGGCGGACCACGCCCCCCTGGCGGCGGCTGCGGCCCTGCCCGGCGCGGCCATGGCGCTGTATGTGATTGAGCCCGAGTGGCTGGCCAGCCCCGAGTGCGATGCCCAGCATGTGGAATTCACATTGGCCTGCCTGGCCGAGTTGCGTTTGGCGTTGGCTGCGCGCGGTCTGCCGCTGCTGGTGCGGGTGGGGCCGGTGCTGCAGGTGTTGGCCGAATTGAAGCGCAGCCATGGCTTCCAGTACCTGCTAAGCCACGAAGAGACCGGCCCCGGCTGGACCTACGCGCGCGACCTGGCGGTGGCCGACTGGTGCCGGGCCCAGGGCGTGCAGTGGCAAGAATTTGCCCACACCGGGGTCATCCGCCGCCTGCGTTCCCGCAACGGCTGGGCGGCACGCTGGCAGCAGCGCATGGCCACACCCCAGGTGGCCATGCCCGCGGGCTGGGCCGGTGCCCGGGTGGCCCTGGACGACCTGCCCACGCTGGCCCAACTGGGCTGCGCGCCCCATGGCCGCCAGCTGCAGGCCGCAGGCGAGGCGGCGGCACACGCCACTTTGCACAGCTTCTTGCACCAGCGCGGCGGCGACTACCGGCAGTCGCTGTCCAGCCCCTTGACGGCCGAAGATGGCTGCAGCCGCCTCAGCCCGCACCTGGCCTTTGGCACGCTGTCGGTGCGGCAGGTGCACCAGGCCACCGAGGCACGCATTGCGCAGATCAAGGCCGAGGGCGAGCCCGACGTGCGCCACTGGGTGGCGGCCTTGCGGGGCTTTTCCGGGCGGCTGCACTGGCACTGCCACTTCATGCAAAAGCTGGAAGACGCGCCGCGCATCGAGTTCCAGAACTTCGCCCGCGTGTGCGACGGTCTCCGCGAAAACGACTTTGACGCGGCCCGCTTCGACGCCTGGTGCGCAGGCCAGACCGGCTACCCCATGGTCGATGCCTGCATGCGCAGCCTGCGCGCCACCGGCTGGCTGAACTTTCGCATGCGCGCCATGCTGGTGTCGTTTGCGTCCTACCACCTGTGGCTGCACTGGCGGGCCACGGGCTTGTTTCTGGCGCGGCAGTTTCTGGACTTCGAGCCCGGCATCCACTGGAGCCAGATGCAAATGCAAAGCGGCACCACCGGCATCAACACCTTGCGCATTTACTCGCCCACCAAACAGGCGCAAGACCACGACCCGGCGGGTGTGTTCATCCGCCGCTGGGTGCCCGAGCTGGCGCAGGTGCCTCTGGCGCTGCTGGCCACGCCGTGGCGCATGGGGGCGGCGCAGCAGCGTGCCGTGGGCTGTGTGATCGGCCAGGATTACCCCGTGCCCATCGTGGACGATGCGGTGGCGGTCAAGGCTGCCAAAGAGCGGCTGTACGGCCTGCGCGGCACCGCCACCGCCCGCGCCGAGGCCGACAGCATCCAGGCCCGGCACGGCTCGCGCAAGGCAGGCCTGCCGCGCACCGGCATGGCCCGCAAGCCGCCCGTACGCGCGCCCAAGCCATCGCCGCAGCTGGATCTGTTTGGCGACTGAGGGAGTAGGGTGTGCTATTGAATGTGTAGCTTCTTGTGCTGATACCACCAACACAAATGGCTAAAAAGGCTGCCGCCTTCGCGCTGCCGTTCCGGTTGGACACGGCGCGCCTGCCCCACGGGGGCGGGCGACCATTTCATTGCGCGCAAGCAGGGTTGATCCGTTGCAGGTCTGCCGCAGTGCGCTCGGTTAGCAGCGTATGCGGAACTGCTGGTCGCGCGACTGCTTGCGCTCGTTGGCGATCCAGTCCATGGTGGAGGCGTTGCCCCCGGCGCGGGCCCAGGAATCGAGGTAGCGGATGCGCCCCTCCAGCTCCGTGCACTGGGATGCCTTGCTCGGTGTGTGGGATTCGATGCGGGTGGTCTGCACCGGTGGGGCTGCCAACGCCGCGCTTTTCGCCCGTTGGCCTTGGGCCAGCTCCACCTGCTGATCAAACGGCATCCCCGCAGGCACCGACTCCATGCGCTCGACCAGGGCACTGCGCTGGCTGCAATGCTCCAACGCCCAGAACTGCCCGCCGCCATAGCTCTGGCACAGGTACAGCGTCGTCGTGCCCGCAGCCCCGCCTTGTGCGCTGATGGCGGGCGACGTGTCTACCGACCGGCCTCCCGCGCAGGGGGCGCTGCTATAGGTGTTGCCGCAGCGGTAGACCTGGGCGTGCAGGCTGCCGGACAGGGCTAGGAGGGCGAGGGCGGTGATGAGGCGCATAGGGTTCCATGGTACTTGCGGGCTGCGCTTTGATACCGGTCGTTAACCGCCAGCTTGATGGTGTCGCATTAAACTGGCCTGAGGGCCACGGAGCTTAACCATGAACATCCATCCCATCCATACCGAAACTGACTACAAAGAGGCTCTGAAAAAAGTGTCCGCCCTGGTGGACAAAGACCCAGAGCGCGGCACGCCCGATGGCGACATGCTTGAAATTCTGGGCATGCTTGTGGCCGCCTATGAGGCCAAGCATTACCCCATGGAGTCCCCCGATCCCTTAGAGGCCATCAAATTTCGGATGGAGCAGCAGGGACTCAAGCCCAAAGACTTGGGTCCCATGATTGGCCAGATCAACCGTGTGTACGAGGTGCTGGCCGGCAAGCGTCAGCTTACGCTGCCCATGATTCGGCGACTTCACCAAGGTTTGGGTATCCCGGCAGAGGTGCTGATTGCTGAATCTGATGGGCACTTTGCCTTGGCCGCCTAGCCTTCGTCAGACCGTACTGTTTGTCTCAATGATTTAAGCAGAAAACGCCCCCGCCGCTCGTCCCACGGGCGTAAGCAGCTATTTATTCAATAGCAACCTAACCCGCCACCAGATTACTTCACCAGCGGCCGCACGGTGGTAAACCCGCCATCGACCGCAATCACCTGCCCGGTAATCCGCGCTGCGCCATCGCTCAGCAGCCAGGCCATGGCATCCGCTACTTGCACAGCGGTCTGCACGCCGCCCAGCGGGTATTGCTTGCCCGCGCCTTCGCGCATGGCGTCCATGCGCAGCATGCCGGCGGTCATGGGGGTGTCGGTCATGCCGGGGGCGACGACGTTGATGCGCAGGCCCAGGGGGGCGTAGGTGGCGGCGGCGCTGCGGGCCAGGGCTTCGATGCCGCCTTTGGCGGCGGCGATGGCCTCGTGGTTGGCTACGCCGATGCGCGACACCACGCTGGACGCCAGCACCGCCGCACCTGGCAGCTTGGCCAGGCGCAGGGCTTCCACCCAGGCTTGCAGCATGAAGAAGGCGCTGTCCAGGTTGATGCGCATGGCTTCGCGGTACTGGGCGGCGGTGCTGCGGTGCAGGGGCGTAATCAGGGTGCTGCCGACGCAGTGGGCCAGCAAGGTGGGCGCGGCACCCAGGTGGGCGATGCAGGCGGCAATCGCCTCGGCGGCGCCTTCGGGCGTAGTGGTGTCGGCGGCGATGTGCGCATCGGCGGCCACTTCGGCCAGGCTGGCGGCATCGCGGCCCACGGCGGCAACGCGGTGGCCCGCCAGACGCAACTGGGCTACGACTTCACGGCCGATGCCACCGCGTGCGCCGGTGACCAGGGCTATCTGGGGTGCTGTGGGTGTCATGGGGTTCACTTTCTGGGGGAAGGTCAAATAGCAGGCCAGCAGAAAGGCCTGCCAGCCCGGGGAGATCGTGCAGCGTCGCCACGCCATGGGTGGTGCGGGTCCACCATTGCGAGAACGAACCGCAGGCCTGGGCCACTTCCGCGAACAGCTGCGGTGCGGCCTGGACTTGGGCGATGCCGCCCAGGTCGATGTGGGGGTCGGCTATGGTGCGCACCGATCGCGCACCGCGCAGGGCCTGTTGCAGCGTGGCCGTGTCGGCGTGCCAGCGGGCCGTGGTCAGCTCGGCCATGCGGGTGTCTACAAAGCGCCAGCGCTTATCGCTCCAGGGCCAGGCGCTATGAAATTCTGTGAGGTAGATGCCGATGCACAGCGTGTGGGCGGGCAGATCCGGCGGCAGGCGCAGCGCCCAGGGGTGGACCAGCCACACGTCGCACCCGGCCACCAGCGCGGCATCGGGCGCGGTGGCGTGCGGCGGGGCGGACGACACCGTGGGCTCGTCCACGCCCGGTGCACCGGGCAGCCCTGCCAGCGCACGCGGGCTGCGGGCGATGGCATCCAGTGCGGCGTAGCTGGTGTCGACCACACTGCCGGGGCTGTGCCAATCGGGCGGGGCGTATTTGGCGACGTTTTCGGCGTTGAACAAATACGGCTTGGTGCTGCCGGTGCCTGCCACCCATTGCCAGCTGAGGTGGTTGCTGGCCAGGTCGCCGTCGAGCAGGTGGGCCACCATCCAGTCGGCCCCGGCGCGCCAGTGCACCTTGCGGATGTGCACCAGGTAGCTGGCCAGCCACATGCGGGCGTGGTTGTGCAAGTAGCCGGTGGCATAGAGCGTGCGCACCGCGGCGTCGATGGCCGGGATGCCGGTGCGGGCCTCGCGGATGTCGGCGGGCATGTCGGATGCGTAGGCGCTCTTGGGCAGCAGCCCTTCGTGCAGCGACTGCAGGATGCCGGTGCCCCGGTGCTGCCACACGTGGCGAAAGTAGGCGCGCCAGCCCAGTTCGAACACGAACTTATGGCCCACGTCCAACCGGTGCTGCGCCGCCACGCGCGCCAGCACTTCGGGCAGGGTGACAAAGCCATGGGTGATGTAGGGTGACAGGCCGGTGACGGCCCCTCCGATGGCGTTGCGGCTGCGCGCGTAGTCGGCGGGGCGCACGGCGGCTATGCGGGCCAGGGCGGCGGCCAGGGTGGGCTCGAAGTTCATGCGCTGGCGCCCACGGTGCCGCTGCGGATGGCGGCGGCGCGCTCGGCCACGGCCTGCTTTTGCGCGTCGCTCAGGCGGGCCAAATTGCGCACTTGCAAGGCCATGCGCGGGTTGGCGGCCAGCATCTTTTCGTGCCGCGCCAGAAAGTCCCAGTACAGCGTGGTGAAGGGGCAGGCACGCTCGCCTTCGCGCTGCGCCGGGTCGTAGCGGCAGCTGGCGCAGTGCTGCTTGCTGCCCATGCGTTCGATGTACTTGCCGGTGGCGATGTAGGGTTTGCTGGCCATCAGGCCACCGTCGGCGTACATCGCCATGCCTAAGGTGTTGGGCAGCTCCACCCACTCCACCGCGTCCACGTAGACCGACAAATACCAGGCGTGCACCTGCTGCGGCTGGACGCCCAGCAGCAGGGCAAACAGGCCGGTGACCATGAGGCGCTGGATGTGGTGGCTGTAGCCGTGGGCCAGGGTTTGCTCGATGGCGTCGCGCAGGCAGGCCATGTCGGTCTGGCCGGTCCAGTACCAGGCGGGCAGGGGCTCCTGGGCATCTAGCGCATTGCGGTCGGCGTAGGCGGGCATCTGCGTCCAGTAGATGCCGCGCACGTATTCGCGCCAGCCCAGAATCTGGCGGATGAAGCCCTCCGCGCAGGCCAGCGGCGCGGCACCCGCGTGGTAGGCGGCCTCGGCGGCGGCCACCACCTCGCGCGGGTTCAGCAGTTTGAGGTTCAGCGCCGCCGACAGGTGCGAGTGGTACAGCCAGGCCTCGCCCGGCCACAGGGCGTCCTGGTAGCGGCCAAACAGGGGCAGGCGCTCGGTGACGAATGCATCCAATGATTGCAGCGCTTGCGCACGGGTGACGGGCCAGGCAAAGCTGTGCAGCGTGCCGGGGTGGCTGGCGAAGCGGGTGTCCACCAGGTCGATGACTTCCTGGGTGGTGGCATCGGGCGCGAACGTGGTGCGGGCGGGTACCGAGCCGGGGCCGGTTTTGCCGAAGGCTTCGCGGTTCTCGGAATCGAAGTTCCACTGGCCGCCGGTGGGCTGGTCGCCGTTCATCAGCACGCGGTGGCGGCGGCGCATTTCGCGGTAGAAATATTCCATGCGCAGCGACTTGCGCTCTTGGGCGTGGTCGGCAAACTGGCGGACTGTGGAGTAGAAGTGGCGGTCTTCGCGCACGTCCAGCGGCACACCGGCTTCTCTGGCCACGGCCTGGATGGATTTATACACACGAAAATCGCCTGCACCGCTTATAACCAGGGCGTGAGGAGCTAGCGTTTTTATAGCAAATTGCAATTCGGCCGCCAGGCTGCCGCGGTTGTCGGGCTGGTCTAGTCGGGTGTAGTGCAAGAGGTAGCCTGCTTCGCGCAGGCCTTGGGCGAAGTGGCGCATGGCCGCCAGAAACAGGGCGATGCGCTGCTTGCTGGACCAGACGTGGGTGGACTCCTCGGGGACTTCGGCCATCCACACGGCGTCTGTCGTGGGGTCGAAGCCGTCAAAGGCGCTGGAATCCAGGTCAAGCTGGTCGCCCAGCACAATCATCAGATTCTTAAGCATTTTTGGTTTTGCGACAGGCATCCGAGCAGTACTTCACCTCGGCCCAGGTCTTGGCCCAGCGCTTGCGCCAGGTCATATCCCTGCCGCAGGCCGCACAGGGCTTGCTGGGCAGGGACTGCTTGTTGCCCTTGAAAGGGGCAGGGGGCATCAGCCCTTCTTGGCCCAGGCGCTGCACCAGCCCTTGGCGGCAACTACTTTGCCTGCAAACAGAGGGCAGGCACCGGCGGCGTCGGCAGGTTTGCCCTGGTACAAGGCGCAGTTCCCGCAGGCTTGTGCAGCGGCGTGGTTGGGGTACTTCTTGGCGTCCACCTTGGTGGTGTCGGCGGCGTAGCCGAGGGCGGCGGCCTGGGGGTCTTTCTCATCGACCTTGGCTTGGGCATGCACGCTGGTGCTGAGGGTGGTCAGGGCTGCACTGGAGGCCGCGATGGCCATGAGGAAAACGCGTCGTGGGTGGGTCATAGTGGGTATCTCCTGCCGATGCTCCGGGTGGAATATCGACGGACTGCCTCCGTCAAAAGTAACGGTGGCCGGAGCATACGCAAGACTTTCCGGCGCTGCTTTGATTCAAATCAATACGCAGCAGTTTAGTCTGATACTACTCAGTCACTTTTCTTAGTCGCCTTGTGACCCGCGGTGTGCCCAGCCGGTGGTGTGCTTCTCGATAAAGCTGAACAGCTCGTACATCACCATGGCCATCGCTCCCACCACCATCAGCCCGGCAAAGGCCAGACCCATCTGCATGCTGGAGCCGGCCGAGATCAGCAGGTAGCCAATGCCTTCGTTGGCGGCGGTCATCTCCGACACCGTGGTGCCCACAAACGCCAGGGTGATGGCCACCTTGAGCGAGCCAAAAAAGTAGGGCATGGAGCGCGGCAGTCCGACCTTGGTGAGCACGTCCCAGCGCTTGGCACCCAGCACGCGCAGCACGTCTTCCAGCTCCGGCTCCAGCGTGGCCAGGCCGGTGGCGATGTTGACCATGATGGGGAAGAAGCTGATCAAAAACGCGGTGAGGATGGCCGGGCCGGTGCCGATGCCAAACCACACCACCAGAATCGGCACAAACGCCGCCTTGGGCAGGGCGTTGAAAGCCGTCATCAGCGGGTAGATGGCGGCATAGGCCAGGCGCGAGCTGCCCACCACAAACCCCAACAGCACGCCCACCACTATCGCCAACCCAAAGCCCGCCATGGTGACCCAGTAGGTGCGCCAGGCGTGCGCGGCGATGGCGCCTTTGAACTCGACCAGCTGCGTCCAGATGCGCCAGGGGCTGGGGAAGATGAATTCGGACACGTTGAACGCAGTGCAAATGCCCTGCCACAGCAGCAAAATGGCCAGCAGCAGCACCCAGGGCGACCAGCGTTCCAGGTTTTTGGGGTTCATGGGGTGGCCTTTCGGAAGTTGCCGATGTGGCCACGCAGGGCGTGCACGATGTCGGTGAAAGCGGGGGTGTAGGTCAGCTCCAGGTCGCGCGGGCGGGGCAGGTCAATCTGCTGTTTGTGCATGAAACGTCCCGGGCTCTTGCCCATCACGTATACCGTGTCGGCCAGAAACACCGATTCGCGCAGGTCGTGCGTCACCAGAATCACGTTGAAGCGCTGCTCGGTCCACAGGTCGCGCAAGATGCACCACAGCTCCTCGCGGGTAAAGGCATCCAGCGCGCCAAACGGCTCGTCGAGCAGCAGCATCTTGGGCTCGTGGATCAGGGCGCGGCAAATGCTGGCGCGCTGCTGCATGCCACCCGAGAGCTGCCAGGGGAACTTGTCTTCATAGCCACCCAGGCCCACCTTTTGCAGCAGATTGCGGGCGCGCTCCTCGTACTCTTTGCGCCTGGCCTTGAAGTTGGAGCGGTAGGGCTCCACGATCTCCAGCGGCAGCAGCACGTTGTCCACCGTGGTGCGCCACGGCAGCAGCGACGGTGCCTGGAAAGCCATGCCCGAGATCTTCAGCGGCCCGGTGACCGGCTGGCCGTCGATGCGGATGCGGCCTTTGGATGGCATCCTCAGCCCGGTGGCCAGCTTCATGAAGGTGGACTTGCCACAGCCCGACGGCCCGACGATGGCAATGAACTCGCCCTGCTGCACTTGCAGGTCAATCGCCTCCACCGCAAACTGGTTTTGGGCCAGCAGGCTGTCGTTGTAGGCCAGCCAGACGTCGGAAAAGTCTACAAAAGGAGGTGTGTTCACAAATTTATAAGAAATTGGCCGCTAGCGCCCATTCAATGGGCGTGAGCAGCTATGAAAAATGTAGTGACTACTTCTTGCCGGGCAGCACGTTCAGCTCGGCGGCGCTGGGCAGGAAGCTGCCGTTCCACACCGCGTCGGGGTTGACGCGGGTTTTGGTGGCAAACGCGTCCGACACCTGCGAGGCCATCAGCGACAGGCGCGGCGGGGTGGTCTGGCCGAAGCCTTCTGCGCGGGCGTTGGGGGTGTTGATGGCGGTGTCGATGGCCATGTTCAGGCGGCGCAGCTCCAGCGGGCCGTTGATGATGCCGTCGCGGGCCTTCACGTCTTCGATGGCCACGGCGGGCCGGGCGATGACTTCGCGCATGCCCTTGGTGAAGGCTTGCAGGAAGGCTTTGACGGCAGCCGGGTTCTCCTTGATCAGCTTGGGCGAGGCGATGATGGCGTTGCCGTACAGCTTCACGCCGAACTGCGGATACGGCATGACCAGCACGTCGGCAGCAGCCACGCCCCGGGTTTCCAGGTTCAACAGCGAGGTGAAGGTGAAGCCGGTGATGGCATCCACGTCGCCGCGCACCAGCATGGTTTCGCGCAGCGGCGGGTCCATGCTGGTCCACTGCACGCCGCTGAGGCCGTTGGCCTTGGCAAAGATAGGGAAGGCGCGGCGGCCCGCGTCGAACACCGGGGCACCGAGCTTTTTGCCGTTTAAATCGGCGGGCGTCTTGATGCCGGACTTCTTCAGCACCATCACCGACGCCGGGGTGTCGGCGTAAACCATCATCACCGCCACCGGTTTGTTGGGCGCATCGGGGTTGTTAGCGTGGAATTCCATCAGTGCGGCCATGTCGGCAAAGCCCATGTCGTAGGCCCCGGAGGCGACCCGCGTGACGGTGCCGCCTGAGCCGTTGCCCACGTCGATGGTGACGTCGAGCTTGGCATCCTTGAAATAGCCTTTGGCCGCCGGCGTGAGGAACATCGCCGCCGGGCCTTCAAAGCGCCAGTCGAGCTGGAATTTGATGGGTGTGGACTGGGCGAAGGCGGGGGCGACCAGCAGCAAAGTGGCGCTGGCCAGGGCGGTGTGCAAAAAGGCGCGTTTTTTCATCGGGGCTCCAAAGGGGTATCCAGACGTTACAGCAATAAAGATGCCATCCAATAAAAAAAGCGCACTATAAAAGTGCGCTTTTGGGGGAGGGCGGGTGTGCTTACTTGCGGAACGTGACCGCGTTGGCTACCGCCAGGGCCGTCATGTTGACCACGCGGCGCACGGTGGCCGATGGGGTCAGGATGTGCGCCGAAGCGGCTGCACCCAGCAGGATGGGGCCGACCGTTACGCCGTTGCCGCCGGTGACCTTGAGCACGTTGAACAAAATGTTGGCCGCGTCCAGGTTGGGGCAGACCAGCAGGTTGGCTTCACCGTGCAGGTTGGTTTCGGCATCCAGCAGCGCGGCTTCGCGCATGGGCTGCGACAAGGCGGCATCGCCTTGCAGTTCGCCGTCGGACTCGATGTCGGGGGCCATGGCCTTGAACAGCTCGTGGGCGGTGCGCATCTTGCGGGCCGAGGGTCGGTCTGACGAGCCGTAGTTGGAGTGCGACAAAAAGGCCACCTTGGGCGGCAGGCCGAAGCGGGCCACTTCGTCGGCGGCCATCACGGCGATGCTGGCCAGCTGCTCGGCGCTCGGGTCTTCGTTCACGAACGCGTCGGTGATGAACAGGGTGTGCTTCTCCAGCATCAGCGCGTTGAGCGCGGCAAAGCCGGAGGCCCCTTTCTTCAGGCCGATGATGTCGTTGATGTGCTGCAAATGCCCTTCGTAGCGGCCCAGTAGACCGCACAGCAGGGCATCGGCATCGCCCAGGCGCACCATCAGCGCGGCGATGGTGGTGTTGGAGCGGCGCACGGCGGCCTTGGCCACGTCTTGCGACACGCCGCGGCGGCCCATCAGGCGGTGGTAGGTTTCCCAGTACTGGCGGAAGCGGGAGTCGTCCTCGGGGTTGACCACTTCCACGTCGGTGCCCACGCGGATGCGCAGGCCGGCCTTGAGGATGCGGGCCTCGATGACGGCGGGGCGGCCGATCAGGATCGGGTGGGCCAGGTTTTCGTCCACGGCGAGCTGGGCGGCGCGCAGCACGCGTTCGTCTTCACCCTCGGCATAGGCCACGCGCTTGGCGCTGGCGGGAACGGCCTTGGCGGCGCTGAACACCGGCCGCATGAACATGCCGGTTTGGTAGACGAAGCGGGTCAGGCTCTGGCGGTAGGCCTCGTAGTCCTGGATCGGGCGGGTGGCTACGCCGGATTCTTCGGCGGCCTTGGCCACGGCGGGCGCAATGCGCAGAATCAGGCGCGAGTCGAACGGCGTGGGGATCAGGTATTCGCTGCCAAACACCAGCTCTTTGCCTGAGTAGGCGGCGGCCACTTCTTCGCTGATGTCGGCCTTGGCCAGGTCGGCAATCTGGCGCACGCAGGCCAGCTTCATGGCTTCGGTGATCTTGGTCGCGCCGCAGTCGAGTGCGCCGCGGAAGATGTACGGGAAGCACAGCACGTTGTTGACCTGGTTCGGGTAGTCCGAACGGCCGGTGGCGATGATGCAATCCGGGCGCACGGCCTTGGCCAGCTCGGGGCGGATTTCGGGCTCGGGGTTGGCCAGCGCCAGGATGATGGGCTTGGCGGCCATGGTCTTGACCATCTCGGCCGTCAGCACCCCCGCGGCAGAGCAACCCAGGAACACGTCGGCGTTGTTGACCGCGTCGGCCAGCGTGCGGGCCGAGGTGTCTTGGGCGTAGCGCTCTTTGGACGCATCAAAACCGCCTGGGCGGCCCTGGTAGATGATGCCCTTGGAGTCGCAGGCGAAGACGTTCTTGCGCTGCACGCCCAGGCCGACCATTACGTCCAGGCAGGCGATGGCTGCGGCACCGGCGCCGGATACCGCCACCTTCACGTCTTCGATCTTCTTGCCCACCAGTTCCAGGCCGTTGAGCAGCGCGGCCGACGAGATGATGGCCGTGCCGTGCTGGTCGTCGTGGAACACCGGGATGTTCATGCGCTCGCGCAGCTTTTGCTCGATGTAGAAGCACTCGGGGGCTTTGATGTCTTCCAGGTTCACGCCGCCCAGGGTGGGCTCCATGGCGGCAATGATGTCGACCAGTTTGTCGGGGTCGTTCTCGGCCAGTTCGATGTCAAACACGTCAATACCGGCGAATTTTTTGAACAGGCAGCCCTTGCCTTCCATCACCGGCTTGGACGCCAGCGGGCCGATATTGCCCAGGCCCAGCACCGCCGTACCGTTGGTGATCACGCCGACCAGGTTGCCGCGCGAGGTGTATTCGGCCGCCAGGGACGGGTCGCGCTGGATGTCCAGGCAGGGGTAGGCGACGCCGGGGGAGTAGGCCAGCGACAGATCGCGCTGGTTAGACAGCGGCTTGGTTGCGTTGACCGAGATTTTGCCCTTGGTGGGGGTGCAATGGTATTCGCGGGCTGCGTCGCGCAGCGCCATTTCTGCGGGGGAAATGTCTTTGGCCATTTTGCTCAGTGTCCTCGTTGGTGTTGTGGCTGCGTAAATCCGAATCAGGTGTGTAAGCCTAACGCAAGCAATCACGGGTAGTCCCGGTGGAGACTACCTATTCCGATGCAAAAAATGTATCTGTTTATGCCAACAGATCGGCCAGGGTGCGGGCGATCACCTTGGTGGCACGGCGCAGGTCTTCCAGGCTCAGGCGCTCGTCGGCGCGCTTGGCGTGGGACTCCAGCACGGTGCGGGGGCCCGCGCCGTAGATCACGCCGGGGATGCCCGCGGCGGCGTACAGCCGCACGTCGGTGTACAGGGGCGTGCCCATGGCCGGAATGGGCTCGCCAAACACCGCCAGGCCGTGCTTCTGGATGGCATCGACCAGCGGCTGGTTGCCCGGCAGGGGCTGCATGGAATGGGCCAGCAGCAGGCGTTTGATGTCCACCGTGATGCCGGGCTGGAGGGCGGCGGCATCGGCAATGATTTGGCGGATGTTGGCTTCAACTGCGACCGGGTTTTCCTCGGGGATCATTCGGCGGTCGAGCTTGAACGTGACCTTGCCGGGCACCACGTTGGTGTTGGTGCCGCCGTTGATGGTGCCCACGTTCAGGTAGGGGTGGCTGATGCCTTCCACGTTGGACGTGACCTGCTGGTACAGCGTGTTTTGTGCGTACAGGGCGTTCAGGATCTGCACCGCGCCGTGCAGCGCGTCTACGCCGCTCTCGGGAATCGCGGCATGCGCCATCTTGCCGTGTACCGTAACTTCCATCTGCAGGCAGCCATTGTGGGCGGTGACAACCTGGTAGGAAAAGCCCGCGGCGATCATCAGGTCGGGCTGCACGATCTTGTTTTTGAGCAGCCAGCCGGGGCCGAGTTCGCCGCCGAATTCTTCGTCGTAGGTGAAATGCAGCTCCACTGCGCCCTGGAGCGGCAGGCCCAGGGATTCGAGCGCCCGCACGGCAAAGGTGAAGCTGGCGAAGTCGCCCTTGCTCACCGCCGTAGCGCGGCCAAAGATGTGGCCGTCGGCAATCTCGCCGCCGTAAGGGGCGTGGGTCCAGCCGTCGCCAGGCGGCACCACGTCGCCGTGGGCGTTTAGCGCGATGGTCTTGCCCGCACCGTATTTGCGGCGCACCACCAGGTTGGTGATGGATTCCATGCCAGCGGCGGACACTTCGGCGGCGGGCACGGGGTGCTTTTCTACCGCCAGGCCCATGGCTTCCAGCAGCACCGCAGTGCGGTCGGCGTGGGGGGCGTTGTTGCCGGGCGGGGTGTTGGTGGGGACGCGGATGAGCTCTTGCAAAAAGGCGACTTCTTCGTCGAAATGCTGGTCGATCCAGGCATCGAGCGGGGCGTAATCTGTCATGGAAAGCTTAAGTGGGAGAGAGGTGGTTCAAAAGGTGGGCAAAGGCATCCACGGCCAGTTGCATGTCGTCGGCCGTGCTGCATTCCAGCGGGTTGTGGCTGATACCGGCGTTCTGGCCGCGCACAAACAGCATGGCCTGGGGCATGACCTCGTGCAGTTTCATGGCATCGTGGCCCGCGCCGCTGGCCATGCGGTACAGGGGTACGCCCAGGGACTCGACGGCGGCTTCCCAGCGCTGCTGCCATGCGGGTGCACTGGGTGCGGCGGCGGCACGCATGGTTTCTTCCAGCGTGTAGCGCAGGCCCCGGCGGTCGCAGATGGCTTGCAACTGGGCGAGTACGTCGTGGGCCAGGGCATCGCGCTGGGCGTTGTGGGGGGCGCGCAGATCCAGGCTGAAGTTGCACTGGCCGGGCACCACGTTGATAGAGCCGTTGGGCACCTGCAAAATGCCCACGGTGCCAACCGAATCGCCATCCTGCCCGGCGCGCTGCTCCACGTACAGCGCCAGTTCGGCCACGGCGGTGGCGGCATCGCGGCGGCGGTTCATGGGGGTGGTGCCCGCGTGGCAGGCCACGCCCAGCACCTCGCCGGTATAGCGCACGCTGCCGTTGATGGAGGTGACGATACCCAGCGGGATATCCAGCTCGTTGAGCACCGGGCCCTGCTCGATGTGGACTTCGACAAAGCCCAGGTAGTCGTCGGGCGTGCGCTGCAGGGCAGGGATGTCGCTGGCGTTCAGACCGGCGTGGGCCATGGCTTCGCGCATGCTGACGCCATCCACATCGGTCTGGTCCAGCCAGTCGGGGTTGAAGTGGCCGATCAATGCGCCCGAGCCGAGGAATGTGGCCTTGTAGCGCTGGCCTTCTTCTTCGGCGAAGCCCACCACTTCGAAATGGAAGGGCAGGCGTTTGCCTTGTTGGGCCAAGGCCTGCACGCAAGCCATGGGTACAAAAATGCCCAGGCGGCCATCGTACTTGCCGCCGTTGCGCACGGTGTCATAGTGGCTGCCGGTGAGCAGGGTTTTGGCATCGGGCGTGGCCGCCAGGTAGCGGCCCACCACGTTGCCCACGGCGTCGATCTGTACGGTGTCAAAGCCGCAGTCGCGCATGCCTTGGGCGATCTGGGCGGCGCAGGCGCGGTGCGCGTCGGTCAGGTAGGTCACGGTGAGCTGATCCAGTTCGGCGTAGCCGGGGTCGGTGTGGACGCTCAAGGCTTCCTGCCAGTCCCACACCACATTGCCCTGCGTGGGGTGGGTACCGAATGCGTCGTTGAGGCGGATTTCGACGATGCGGTGGATGTTGCGCAGCGCCTCGGCATGCTCAAAGTCGGCCGGGTTGCGCAGGCGGCGCACAAAGGTGTCGATGATCTCCTGCTTGCGCAGCCCTGTGCCGCGCGGCCCGCGCACCGCCAGGATGAACGGAAAGCCGAACTTGCGGCCGTAGTCGGCGTTGAGCTGTTGCAGCTGGGCCAGCTCTTGCGGCGTGCAGCGCGTCAGGCCCGCCTGGTTTTGCTCATGGCTGGACTCGGTGGTGAGCGGCTCGGCGGCTTTGCCCGCCAGCTCGGGGTGGGCGCGGATCAGGCCCAGCTGGGCCTGCACACCGGCCTCGGCCAGTACCTGCACCATGGCGTACTTGAAAGCCGCCAGCGAGGCAAAGGGCCGCGCAGCCAGGGCTTTTTCTGCGATCCAGGGGGAGTGCTCGTACAGGCCGGGCAGCTGCTGCAGTACCTCGTGCTGGGGAGCGGTGTTGAGGAAAGCGAGCGTCAGGGGCATGGGTGTTTACAGGGTGGCTGCAGGGCGGTAGGGGTGGACTTTTTGCCAGTGTTCGGCGATGTCGATGCGGCGGCAAATCCACACCCGTTCATGGCTTTGCACGTAGTCCAGAAATTTTTGCAGCGCACCGAACCGGCCTGGTCGGCCCAGCACCCGGCAGTGCATGCCGATGCTCATCATCTTGGGAGCGTCTTCGCCCTCGGCGTAGAGCACGTCAAAGCTGTCTTTGAGGTACTGCAGAAAATGGTCGCCGGTGTTGAAGCCCTGCACCTGCACGCAGCGCATGTCGTTGGTGTCCAGCGAGTACGGGATGACCAGGCGCGGCTCGACCGTGCCGTCGGTTTTGGTGGTGGGCAGCCAGAACGGCAGATCGTCGCCGTAGTAGTCGCTGTCGTAGCTGAAGCCGCCCTGGTCGGCCAGCAGGCGGCGGGTGTTGGGGCTGTCGCGGCCGGTGTACCAGCCCTGGGGCCACAGGCCGTTGGTCATTTTGCGGATGATTTCGGCACCCAGCGCCATGTGCTCGCGCTCGGTGGCTTCGGGCAGGTTTTGGTAGTGGATCCAGCGCCAGCCGTGGCAGGCGATTTCATGGCCCAGGTCGACGAAGGCCTGGGTCAGCTCAGGATGCCGCTCCAAGGCCATGGAGACGCCGAAGATGGTCAGCGGCAGGCCGCGCTTTTCAAACTCGCGCAGGATGCGCCAGGAACCCGCCCGCGAGCCGTATTCGTACATCGACTCGATGGTCATGTGCCGGTCGGGGAAGGGCTGCGCGGTGATCAGCTCGGACAAAAAGGTTTCCGAGGCCGCGTCGCCATGCAGCACATTGTTTTCGCCGCCTTCTTCGTAGTTGAGTACGAACTGCACCGCAATTTTGGCCTGGTTGGGCCACTGTGCGTGGGGGACGTTGCGGCCGTAGCCGACCAGATCACGGGGGTAGGGTGCGGATGTCTCTGTCATGGAGTCCCCTCAAGCACAACTCAGGCCAGCGCCATGGCGATGTCGTTGCTGGGAATTTTGCGGTCGAACGTCAGGTTGGACTCGAGGTTGTGCAAATGCTCGTCGATCAGGCGCACGGCCAGGGCTTCGTCTTTGGCGGCCAGGGCTTTGATGAGCTCGTCGTGGTCGTCGCAGGTGTGGTCAGTGGGGTTGTCGG